>NZ_BCAV01000006.1:0-49627 GCF_001320125.1 Pseudomonas sp. NBRC 111119 | reverse complement strand
CGCACGGGCGGCGCTCGGTCGCACAGGCGAAACCATCACCAAGGCGTGCACCTGTATGCCCTCACTCCCTCTCTCGTAAACCCGTCGGCGACTCGATGCCATCGAGGATCGCCTCGATCACACCTTCTGCCATTTCAATCGCATGCAGGTTCGCCCAGAACAGGCCTCGGCCCTCTTCGCGCAGGTAATCCAAGGCTTTGTAGCCGGTTTCATAGGCGCCGCGCAGGTACAGGGCTACATGAACCAGGGCGTCTTCGGCAGAGATATTGGGGTTTACGGTGAAGAGGTGGTCATGGCCGGCGTCGCAGCGGCCAAATGCGTGGGTGGAGGTGCAGGGGAGGGGTGGATCGGGGACAATCTTCTTCATGGTTTGCTCCAGACGATGAAGCTGGCGCCAAGCCATTACCACATGGTTAAGGCGGCAGCTGTACGCGAGGTGGTAAACCGGGCTAGAGCGATCCCGGCAGGCATGACGCCTCCCGCGCACAGCTGCCATAGCTGTGACGCCCCAGGTACATCCGGGTTACCACACCCGATCGCCAAGTTATTCGGCGACGGCTGAAGCCTATGGGTGAAGGTTCCCACTGAAAAGGTGATGGCAGGGGACGCGGGTCGTAGGGTATTTCCTAAATGGCTAGCCGGACAGCCATTTGGGTAAGAATCAGAAAACCCTGATGATCGATCTCACAGGCGAAAACACCATCAAACCGGGCACCTCCGGCATCACCCTGGCCGAACAACTTCCCCGGTCGCCAGATTACGAATCACACTCGGGTTCTTCCGCCCCCCCAACGCACCACCCAGCACCAGGTCCAGCTGGCCGTGGAAATACTGCTCCACCCGCAACCGGGTTTTCGCGGCGGGGCGCCCGCCAGGGTTGCAGGAAGTGGAGATAAAAGGCCCAACCAACGCGCACAATTCACGCACTACCGGGTGGTCGCTGACCCGCAGGGCAACGGTGTCGTGCTGGCCCGTCACCCACTCGGGTAGCAGGTCCTGATGGGGCACCAGCCAGGTGTTGGGCCCAGGCCAGGTACTGGCCATTCGGTCAATCCAGTCTTCAGGAAAGTCTTCGAACAGAAAATCGAACTGGCGGATGTTGTCGGCGATCAGGATCAGCCCTTTATCCACAGGCCGTGACTTGAGCGCCAGCAGGCGATACACCGCGTCCTCGTTCCACGGGTCGCAGCCCAGGCCCCAGACCGCCTCCGTCGGGTAGGCGATCACTGCGCCCGCCCGGATCTCACGTGCGGCTTGTTGCACACGAAAACTGCTCACCATTGATGTTTCTCCACCTAGGAACCTTGCTTGCGAGCAGTGTACTTAGCCCACGCGGGCAAACCAACGCCCGGCTTGATTGCTGACCCGCCCCTGCAGCTCCAGTTCGGTAAGCTGCGCCAGCACATCGGCCAGGGCCTGCTCGCTGCAATGGGCCAAGCTTTCGGTGGTTTGCGGGGCGGCGTGCAGCAACGCCAGCAGCGGGTGTTCAAACGCGTCCGTCACTGCCGGTGGCAGGTTCTGCCAGCCTTTGAGGCTGTCCATGATCTGCTCCACGCTCTCCACCAACAGCGCGCCATCGCGAATGAGCTGATGGCAGCCCTTGGCGCCGGGGTGGTGAATCGACCCCGGTATGGCGTACACCTCCCGCCCCTGTTCCGCGGCAAGGCGGGCGGTGATCAGCGAGCCACTGGCCAGGCTGGCCTCCACCACCAGTACCCCCAACGACAAACCGCTGATGATGCGGTTGCGGCGGGGAAAGTTGCCGGGCTGCGGCCCGGCGTCCAGGGGGTACTCAGAAACCAGTGCACTGCCGCCCTCAATCATCGCCTGTGCCAACTGTACGTGCCGCTGTGGATAAAGTTTTTGCAAGCCCGTGCCCAGTACCCCGATAGTGGCGCCCCCGGCCTGCAACGCAGCCCGATGAGCGGCACCGTCGATGCCAACGGCCAACCCGCTGGTAATCACAAAACCTGCCTGCGCCAGGTACTTGGAAAAGGCCCCCGCCGTATCCACAGCAGGTGGCGTGGCACGGCGGCTGCCCACAATCGCCAGCTGTGGGCGGCCGAGCAAAAACGGGTTTCCAGCGACAAAAAGCAGCGGCGGGGCATCGTCGATTTCGGCCAACAGCGGCGGATAACCGTCGCCATCCCACATCAGCAAATGCTGCCCAGGCCGCTCCAGCCAGGCCATTGCGGCATGTGCGCCCTCGCGCACTTCGGCACTGCGCCTGGCGTCGATGCTGGCTTGGGGGATGCCCAGTGAGCGCCAGGCAGACCCCGGCGCACTCAAGGCGCAGGAGGCACTGCCGAATGCGTCGAGCAGGGTTTTGAAGCGGCGCAGCCCTGTATCGGGCAAGCGATGCAGGCGCAACCGCGCCTCGAGCTCGGCGGGTGGGCAGAGCGGAGAATGGCAAACTGGCATAGGGATCGTCCTTGATCTGAATCAGGTTATCTACCCACCGAAACCTGTGGATAACTCTGTGGGTAATACTTTGAAAAGCTGTCCATTGGCTGGGGGCTATCGAGCCAATAGTCACCCTAGTCGAGCTTGCCAGGTGCCGAAATCCGCGTTTCCCTTTATTATGTGTGCTCAGTTTTCAACCAAACGCACAGTGACTGCCTGACCTTATGGCCATTCTGAACATTCTCGAATTCCCGGACCCGCGCCTGCGCACCATCGCCAAACCGGTGACGGCGTTCGACGACGCCCTGCGCCAGCTGATCGATGACATGTTTGAAACCATGTACGAAGCCCCTGGCATCGGCCTGGCTGCCACCCAGGTCAACGTACACCAGCAGGTGGTGGTGATGGACCTCAGCGAAGACCGCAGCGAACCGCGCGTCTTCATCAACCCTTCGGTCGAGGAACTGACCCACGACATGGGCCAGTACCAGGAAGGCTGCCTGTCGGTCCCGGGCTTCTACGAGAACGTCGACCGCCCGCTGCGGGTGCGCATCAAGGCGCAGGACCGGGACGGCAAACCGTTCGAGCTGGAGTGCGAAGGCCTGCTGGCGGTCTGCGTACAGCATGAATTCGATCACCTCAACGGCAAGCTGTTCGTCGACTACCTGTCGCAGCTCAAGCGCGACCGGATCAAGAAAAAGCTCGAAAAACAGCACCGCCAGCAGGCCTGACCCCCACCTTGCAGAAGGCTTGCTCCGGCAAGCCTTTTTCTTTTTGAAGCGAGAACTCCATGCGCATCGTCTTTGCAGGCACTCCCGAGTTTGCCGCCGAACACCTCAAGGCCCTGCTCGACAGCCCGTACGAGATCGTGGCCGTCTACACCCAACCTGACCGCCCTGCAGGCCGTGGGCAGAAACTGATGCCCAGCGCGGTGAAGGCGCTGGCCGTGGCCCATGACATCCCGGTGTTCCAGCCGCCGACGCTGCGCAATGCCGAGGCCCAGGCCGAGCTGGCGGCACTGAAGCCCGACCTGATGGTAGTGGTTGCCTATGGCCTGATCCTGCCGCAGGCCGTGCTCGATATTCCGCGCCTGGGCTGCATCAACAGCCACGCCTCGCTGCTGCCGCGCTGGCGCGGTGCAGCGCCCATCCAGCGCGCCGTGGAAGCCGGCGATGCCGAAAGCGGCGTGACCGTGATGCGCATGGAGGCCGGCCTGGACACCGGGCCAATGCTGCTGAAGGTCGCCACCCCGATCAGCCCTGAAGACACCGGCGGCAGCTTGCATGACCGCCTGGCCGAGATGGGCCCGCCTGCCGTGATTCAGGCCATTGCGGGGCTGGCCGATGGTTCGCTGCAGGGTGAAGTGCAGCACGATGCACAGGCCACCTACGCGCACAAGCTGAACAAGGACGAAGCGCGTATTGACTGGCACCGCCCAGCCGTCGAGCTGGAGCGCCTGGTGCGCGCGTTCAACCCTTGGCCGGTGTGCCACAGCACCCTGGATGGTGAAAGCCTCAAGGTGCTGGCCGCCAATTTATCCACAGGCCAGGGCAACCCGGGCGAGATCCTGTCCGCCAGCAAGGATGGCCTCGTCGTTGCGTGCGGTGTCCAGGCCCTGAGCCTGACCCGCGTACAGCTGCCGGGTGGCAAGGCCTTGAACTTCAGCGACCTGTTCAACAGCCGCCGCGAGAAGTTCGTCGCCGGCAAGGTGCTGGGCCAATGAACCCTCGCCTCGCCGCCGCCCGTGCGCTGGCCGCTGTACTCAGCGGCAAGGCTTCGCTCAACAGCTCACTGCCGGCCCAGCTGGACAAGGTGGATGAGCGCGACCGCGGGCTGACTCAGGACCTGGCATTCGGCACTGCGCGCTGGCAGCCCAGGCTGGAATTGCTGGCCGCACAGTTGCTGCAAAAGCCCTTCAAGGCCGCCGATGCCGATGTGCAGGCCCTGTTGCTGGTGGGCCTGTATCAGCTGTTCCATACCCGTATTCCCGCCCACGCAGCCATTGGCGAAACCGTTGGCTGCGCCGACAAGCTGAAAAAGCCTTGGGCCAAGGCACTGCTCAATGCCGTGCTGCGCCGGGCACAGCGCGAAGGTGACGCACTGCTGGCTGACATGCAGCGCGACCCGGTGGTACGTACCGCGCACCCGCGCTGGCTGCAAAAGGCCCTGAAGGCCTTCTGGCCTGAGCAATGGGAAGCCATCTGCGCCGCCAACAATGCCCACCCGCCGATGATCCTGCGGGCCAACCGCCGCCACCACAGCCGCGACGCGTACCTGGCATTGCTGGGGGAGGCTGGCATCAGCGCCAGCCCTTGCGTGTACAGCCGTGACGGTATCGTGCTGGCCGAAGCGTGCGACGTGCGCAGCCTGCCAGGCTTCGCCGAGGGCTGGGTGAGCGTACAGGACGAAGCCGCACAGCTGGCCGCCGACCTGCTGGAACTGGCCCCTGGCCAGCGCGTGCTCGATGCCTGCTGCGCCCCGGGCGGCAAGACGTGCCACCTGCTGGAAGCCGAGGCCGGGCTGGGCCACGTGGTAGCCGTCGATCTGGAAGCCAAGCGCCTGACCCGCGTGCGCGAAAACCTCGAGCGCCTGCAACTGCAGGCCGAGCTGATCGCCTGCGATGCCCGCGACACGGCCAGCTGGTGGGACGGCAAGCCGTTCCAGCGCATCTTGCTGGATGCACCGTGCTCGGCCACCGGCGTGATCCGCCGCCACCCGGACATCAAGCTAACCCGCCAGGCCGATGACATTCCGGCACTGGCCGCCTTGCAAGGCGAGCTGCTCGACGCCTTGTGGCCCACCCTGGAAGTGGGGGGCATGCTGTTGTACGCCACCTGCTCCAGCTTGCCGACCGAGAACACCGAGGTAATCGACGCCTTCCTGGCGCGTACCCCGGGTGCCCGCGAGCTGGACCTGGCCACCGAAGCCGGCCTGCGCCAGCCCCACGGCCGCCAGTTGCTGGCCCAGGAAGGCGGCCACGATGGCTTCTACTATGCCAAGCTGATCAAGATCGCCGCCGCGCGCGGTTAAGCCCAACGGGTAGGGAGTAGCGGATGAAGATCATCATCCTCGGCGCTGGCCAGGTAGGCGGTACCCTGGCCGAGCACCTGGCCAGCGAGGCCAACGACATCACCGTGGTGGACACCGACGGTGACCGCCTGCGCGACCTGGGCGACCGCCTGGATATCCGCACCGTACAGGGCCGCGGCTCGCTGCCCACGGTGCTGCGCCAGGCTGGCGCCGACGATGCCGACATGCTGGTGGCGGTCACCAACAGCGACGAAACCAACATGGTGGCGTGCCAGGTGGCCTACTCGCTGTTCCACACCCCCACCAAGATCGCCCGGGTGCGTGAAACGGCTTACCTCACCCGCGAAGAGTTGTTCGACAACGACCACATCCCCGTGGATGTGCTGATCAGCCCCGAACAGGTGGTTACCAACTACATCAAGCGCCTGATCGAGCACCCAGGCTCCCTGCAGGTGATCGACTTCGCCGAAGGCAAAGCGCAGTTAGTCGCAGTGAAGGCCTACTACGGTGGGCCGCTGGTAGGCCAGCAACTGCGCCAGATTCGCGCCCACATGCCCAGCGTCGACACCCGGGTGGCGGCCATCTTCCGCCGCGACCGGCCGATCACACCGCGAGGCGATACGGTGATCGAGGCCGACGACGAGGTGTTCTTCATTGCCGCGAAAAAAGACATTCGCGCCGTGATGGGCGAGCTGCGACGTATCGATGAAACCAACAAACGCGTGGTCATTGCGGGCGGCGGGCAGATTGGCGAGCGCCTGGCCGAGGCCATCGAAAGCCGTTACCAGGTAAAGATCATCGAGATGAACCCGGCCCGCTGCCGGTACCTGTCCGACAACCTGGAAAGTACCGTGGTGCTACAGGGCAGCGCCTCTGACAAAGACCTGATGCTGGAAGAAAACATCGCCGATGCGGATATTTTCCTGGCCCTGACCAACGACGACGAAGCCAACATCATGTCGTCGCTGCTGGCCAAGCGCCTGGGCGCGCGCAAGGTGATGACCATCATCAACAACCCGGCCTACGTCGACCTGGTGCAGGGCGGTGAAATCGACATCGCCATCAGCCCGCAGCTGGCCACCATCGGCACCTTGCTGGCCCATGTGCGCCGGGGCGATATCGTCAGCGTGCACTCCCTGCGCCGTGGCGCTGCCGAGGCCATCGAGGCGGTGGCCCATGGTGATTCCAAGTCGAGCAAGGTGGTTGGCAAGGCCATCGAAGCCATCGACCTGCCGCCCGGCACCACCATTGGTGCCATCATCCGTGACGAAGGCGTGCTCATTGCCCATGACGCGACGGTGATCGAGTCCGGGGACCATGTGATCCTGTTCGTTGTGGATAAAAAGCATATTCGCGATGTGGAGAAGCTGTTCCACGTCGGCCTGAGTTTCTTCTAGGAGCAGGGCGCATGCGTGAGTCACTGGAAAAGATGCTGGACAAGGGTGTGGATAACCCGCTGCTGAGGTTTGGCCTGGGCAAGGCCTGGCTGGATGAAGGCAACGGCGCTGAAGCGGCCGTGCACCTGGCGCGGTGTGTGCAGCAGGACCCGAAGTACTCCGCAGCCTGGAAGCTGCTGGGCAAGGCGTACCAGCTGCAAGGCGACCTGCCGGCGGCGCGCAAGGCCTGGGAGGACGGGATAGTGGCGGCACAGGCCCATGGGGACAAGCAGGCCGAGAAAGAGATGACGGTGTTCCTGAAGAAACTCGATAAAGCAGCGAGTTAACGCGGACCCAGTGGGAGCGGGTTCACCCGCGAATGCGTCGGTGAAGCCAACATTGCATTCGCGGGTAAACCCGCTCCCACTGGGTATCGGCTACAGCAGGCTGGCTCAATACCAGCGCGGTTCGCCTTCCGGGCGCTTCTTGAAGCGCTTCATGCTCCACATGTACTGGCTAGGGTACTCGCGCACATAACGCTCCACCACCTTGCTCATCGCCGCCGCCGACACGTTCACATCGGTGCTGTACATGTCCTGCGGGGCTGCCTCCAGGAACACCTTGAAGCCCGAGCCATCGGGCAGGCGCAGCGCATGCAGGAACACCCCCACCGCCTTGCCGCCGGCCAGCATGTTCGGCACAAACTTGCTGGTCAGCGCCTGGGTGCCGAGAAACGGCACGAACACACCTGCCGATTCCGCAGGCTCCGGGTCGGCCGGGATCCCCACCTGCCCACCACGGCGCACTTCCTTGATCACGCTCAGGATGCCTTCCTTGGTCGACGGCGCTACGCGGTTGCCCATCTGCACCCGTTGCTCGCGCAGCAGGTCGTCCACCGCCTTGAGCTTGGGCGGGCGGTAGAAAATGATCGGTTTGCACTGGTTGCAATAGAAGTGGTTGAGCACCTCCCAGTTACCCAAGTGGCTGGTGATGCCAACCACCCCTTTGCCCGAAGCCAGGGCCTGCTGCAGTACTTCCAGGCCATGCACTTCTTTCACCAGGTCCAGGGAGCGCTGCGGTGGCCAGATCCAGGCACAGGCGCTTTCGACGAAGGACTTGCCGATGTCACGCAGTGCCTGGCCAACCAGTTGCTCACGGGCAACCGGGTCCATTTCCGGGAAGCATTTGGCCAGGTTGATGCGCACCACGTTGCGCGACCCGTTGGGCACTTTCCACATCAGCCAGCCGATACCAGCGCCCACGCGCTGCACGGCGCCCCAGGGCAGCTTGGCGAACAGGCGCAGCACCCCGACCATCAGGGCGCCTTTGAACTTTTCCACAGGCTAATTCCTTATTTCAGCAAGGCGCGCATTGTAACCCTTCAGCGGCACAAGGCGGGGTAGCGATCACAGTCGGTGGTGTGGTCCATGACCATGCCGGTGGCCTGCATGAAGGCGTAACAGATGGTGGGCCCGACAAACGTGAAGCCGGCTTTCTGCAGCGCCTTACTCATCGCCTTGGCTTCTTCGGTCACGGCAGGTATGTCGCTGCGCCCGGTGAAATGGTTGATTTTCGGTTCACCGCCCACGAACGACCACAGCCATTGGGCGGGGTTATCCACAGCCAGCCAGGCCTGAGCGTTGCGCCGGGCAGCCTTGAGCTTGAGGCGGTTACGAATGATGCCGGCGTCCTGCATCAGTACTTCGATACGGTCGTCGTCCATGGCCGCCAGTTTCACCGGGTCGAAGCCATACAGCACCTCGCGGTAACGCTCGCGCTTGCGCAGCACGGTGATCCACGAAAGGCCAGCCTGGAACCCTTCGAGCAAAAGCATCTCGAAGAGCAACGCCGGGTCACGCTGGGGTGTCCCCCATTCCTGGTCGTGGTAGGCCTGGTACAACGGGTCGTCGGTACACCAAAAGCAGCGTGGCATAAGGCTCCAATGAGTAGAGGGCGAGGCGAATCAGGTTATACTCCCGCTCTTTACATCCGCATCCCCAGATACAGGTGAATTTCGTGAGCCAGCCTACGCCAGCCGTGCGTACCTTCCAAGACCTGATCCTCGCCCTGCAGAACTACTGGGCCGAGCAAGGTTGTGTGGTGCTTCAGCCCTACGATATGGAAGTAGGCGCCGGCACTTTCCACACCGCCACGTTCCTGCGCGCCGTCGGCCCAGAAACCTGGAACGCCGCCTACGTGCAGCCTAGCCGTCGCCCGGCCGACGGGCGGTATGGCGAGAACCCCAACCGCCTGCAGCACTACTACCAGTTCCAGGTAGTGCTCAAGCCCAACCCGGCCAACTTCCAGGAGCTGTACCTCGGCTCGCTGAAAGCCATCGGCCTGGACCCGCTGGTGCACGACATCCGCTTCGTCGAGGACAACTGGGAATCGCCAACCCTCGGCGCCTGGGGCCTGGGCTGGGAAATCTGGCTCAATGGCATGGAAGTCACCCAGTTCACCTACTTCCAGCAGGTAGGCGGCATCGAGTGCTACCCGGTTACCGGTGAAATCACCTACGGCCTCGAGCGCCTGGCCATGTACATCCAGGGTGTGGATTCGGTGTACGACCTGGTCTGGGCCGACGGCCCGTTCGGCAAGGTCAGCTACGGCGACGTGTTCCACCAGAACGAAGTGGAGCAGTCCACCTACAACTTCGAACACGCCAATGTGGAAAAACTGTTCGAGCTGTTCGATTTCTACGAAAGCGAAGCCAACCGCCTGATCAAGCTGGAGCTGCCGCTGCCGACCTACGAAATGGTGCTGAAGGCTTCTCATACCTTCAACCTGCTGGACGCCCGCCGCGCCATCTCGGTGACCGAGCGCCAGCGCTACATCCTGCGTGTGCGTACCCTGGCCCGGGACGTGGCGCAAAGCTATCTGCAAGCCCGCGCACGCCTGGGCTTCCCGATGGCCACCCCTGAACTGCGTGACGAAGTGTTGGCTAAGCTGGAGGCTGCACAATGAGTGCTCAAGATTTCCTGGTAGAACTGGGCACCGAAGAGCTGCCACCCAAGGCCCTCGCCAGCCTGGGCGAGGCGTTTCTGGCAGGCATCGAAAAGGGCCTGCAGGCCGCCGGCCTGAACTACACCGGCAAGTCCATGTACGCCGCGCCGCGCCGCCTGGCCGTGCTGATTCGCCAGCTGGACGTGCAGCAGCCTGACCGCAGCATCAACATCGACGGCCCACCCCTGCAGGCAGCCTTCAATGCCGAAGGCGAACCAACCCAGGCCGCCCTGGGCTTTGCCAAGAAGTGCGGCGTGGAGCTGGCCGATATCGACCAGAGCGGCCCGAAGCTGCGCTTCTCCCAGCACATCCCGGGCAAGGCGACCGCAGGCCTGCTGCCGACCATCGTCGAAGATTCGCTCAACGACCTGCCCATTCCCAAGCGCATGCGCTGGGCGGCAAGCCGTGAAGAGTTCGTGCGCCCAACCCAGTGGCTGGTGATGCTGCTGGGCGATCAGGTGGTCGACTGCACCATCCTGTCGCAAGAAGCTGGCCGTGATTCCCGTGGCCACCGCTTCCACCACCCGGAAAACGTCGCCATCACTGCCCCGGCCAACTACGTCGAAGACCTGCGCAAGGCCCATGTGCTGGCAGACTTCGCCGAGCGTCGCGACCTGATCGCCAAGCGCACCGCCGAATTGGCCATGCAGCAGGAAGGCACTGCCATCGTGCCGCCGGCGCTGCTGGACGAAGTGACCGCGCTGGTCGAGTGGCCTGTGCCACTGGTGTGCTCGTTCGAGGAACGCTTCCTCGAAGTGCCACAGGAAGCACTGATTACCACCATGCAGGACAACCAGAAGTATTTCTGCCTGCTGGACAGCGAAGGCAAGCTGCTGCCGCGCTTCATCACCGTGGCCAACGTCGAGAGCCGTGACCCCAAGCAGATCGTGCAGGGTAACGAAAAAGTGGTCCGCCCACGCCTGACCGACGCTGAGTTCTTCTTCAAGCAAGACAAGAAGCAGCCGCTGGAAACCTTCAACGAACGCCTCAAGAACGTGGTATTCCAGGCCCAGCTGGGTACGGTCTACGACAAGGCCGAGCGCGTTTCCAAACTGGCAGCCTTCATAGCCCCGCTGATCGGTGGCGATGCCCAGCGCGCTGGCCGTGCCGGGCTGCTGTCCAAGTGCGACCTGGCCACCGAAATGGTCGGCGAGTTCCCCGAGATGCAGGGCGTTGCCGGCTACTACTACGCACTCAACGATGGTGAGCCACAAGACGTCGCCTTGGCACTGAACGAGCAGTACATGCCCCGCGGCGCGGGTGCCGAGCTGCCGCAGACCCTCACCGGTGCTGCCGTGGCCATCGCCGACAAGCTCGACACGCTGGTGGGTATCTTCGGTATCGGCATGCTGCCCACCGGCAGCAAAGACCCGTACGCCCTGCGCCGTGCAGCGCTGGGTGTGCTGCGTATTCTGATCGAGAAACAGCTGGACCTGGACCTGACCGGTGCAGTGCAGTTCGCGGTCAAGCAGTACGGCGCCAAGGTCAAAACTGCCGGGCTGGCCGAACAGGTACTGGAATTCATCTTTGACCGCCTGCGTGCGCGCTACGAAGATGAAGGCATCGATGTTGCCACTTACCTCTCGGTACGCGCCCTGCAGCCAGGTTCGGCCCTGGACTTCGACCAGCGCGTCCAAGCCGTGCAGGCGTTCCGCAAGTTGCCCGAAGCCGAAGCACTGGCTGCCGTCAACAAGCGTGTGTCGAACCTGCTGAGCAAGGCCGAAGGCGCCATCGCCGAACAGGTCGAGCCCAAGTACTTCGACAACGCCAACGAGTTCTCCCTGTACTCGGCCATCCAGCAGGCCGACCAGGCCGTGCAACCGATGGCTGCAGCGCGCCAGTACAGCGAGTCGCTGGCCCGCCTGGCAGCCCTGCGTGATCCGGTCGACGCCTTCTTCGAGGCGGTCATGGTGAATGCCGAGGATGCCAAGGTGCGTGCCAACCGATATGCCCTGCTCAGCCGCCTGCGCGGTCTGTTCCTGGGCGTGGCTGATATTTCGCTGCTGGGGTAAGCCGTGAAGCTGCTGATACTCGATCGTGACGGGGTGATCAACCATGACTCCGACGCCTACATCAAGACGCTGGACGAGTGGGTACCCATCCCAGGCTCGATCGAGGCGATCGCGCAGCTGAGCAAGGCGGGCTGGACGGTGGCCGTGGCCACCAACCAGTCCGGTATCGCCCGTGGCTATTACACCGTCGCCACCCTTGAGGCCATGCACGCGCGCCTGCGCGCGCTGGTGGCCGAGCAGGGTGGCGGGGTGGGCCACATTGTTTATTGCCCGCACGGGCCCGACGAGGGTTGCGACTGCCGCAAACCCAGGCCGGGCATGCTGCGGGCCATCGCCAGCCACTACAAGGCCGACCTTCAGGGCGTGTGGTTCGTTGGCGACAGCACCGGTGACCTTCAGGCCGCGCTGGCCGTGGGTGCCCAACCTGTGCTGGTGAAAACCGGCAAAGGTGAACGAACCCTGGCGAAGGGCGTTCCAGAATCCACCTTGATTTTCGACGACCTGGCGGCTATCGCCAGAGAACTAATCTAAACAGTGCGCCGCCAGGCGCATTTTCATGCAGCGGGCAGGCCCCGCAATGGTACAAACCACTATGTCGATCCTGCAGGCGATCAGAGTCTTTCTTTTTTACCTGCTGCTGGGCACCAGTTCGTTGCTGTGGTGCTCGCTGAGCTTCTTCATCGCGCCGTTTCTGTCGTTCCCCAAGCGCTACCGGTTCATCAACGTGTATTGGTGCCGCTGCGCGGTGTTCCTCGCCCGCGTGATGGTCGGCATCGATTACAAGATCACAGGCGCCGAGAACGTGCCGGCTGTGCCCTGCGTGATCCTGTCGAACCACCAGAGCACCTGGGAGACGTTTTTCCTGTCCCAGTACTTTTCGCCCCTGAGCCAGGTGCTCAAGCGCGAGCTGTTGTACGTGCCGTTCTTTGGCTGGGCCATGGCCATGCTGAGGCCCATCGCAATCAACCGCGACAACCCCAAGGAAGCGCTGCGGCAGGTCGCCAGCAAAGGCGATGAATTGCTCAAGCAGAAAACCTGGGTGCTGATTTTCCCGGAGGGTACGCGTGTGCCGTTTGGCACCGTCGGCAAATTCTCCCGGGGTGGTACGGCCTTGGCGGTCAATGCTGGGTTGCCGGTGCTGCCTATTGCCCACAACGCAGGTAAATACTGGCCCAAGACAGGCTGGGGCAAACGTGCTGGCACCATCGAGGTGGTGATTGGCGAGCCCATGTATGCCCACGGCACGGGCCCGCGAGCCATTGCGGAGCTGAATGACCGCGCCGCTGCCTGGAACGAAGCGACGCAACGGGCGCTGGGATCGCTGCCGCCTGTTGAGGAAGACGCTCAGGTAAACAGTGCCTCCTGATCTGTGGATAACGTGTGTGCAATTTATGGATCAATTGCAGGAAATCAAACCTAACTAACTGAATTAATTACATATTTCCTTGTATGGTTTTTTCGGGAAAATCGTGCATAAGTTTTTTTAGGGCATAAAAAAACTGGCCGTTAGGTCCTGGGCCAGTTTGAGGTGACAGGGGCTGCGCTGCAGCCCCCACTTAGTGTGGTCGGCTTCACACCTTGTCGATATCTACATCCTTGGTTTCTTTGAGGCAGAAAATACCCACCACCAGGCTGATGCCAGTAATCAGCACCGGGTACCACAGCCCATAGAAGATATCGCCGGTATACACCACCAACGCAAAGGAAACCGTCGGCAGAAACCCGCCGAACCAGCCGTTGCCAATGTGGTAAGGCAGCGACATCGAGGTGTAGCGGATGCGGGTGGGGAACAGTTCCACCATCACGGCGGCCAGCGGGCCATAGGTCATGGTAGCGATCAGGATCATGGCTACGATCAACACCACCACCATCACCTGGTTCACCTGAGCAGGGTCAGCCTTGGCAGGGTAACCCGCTTGTTCAACGGCGGCGCGCATGGCCGTTTCATCATAGCCATTGATGGTCTTGTCACCGATGTTCACCACCACGTCGCTACCGGCCACTGCCACAGAGCTGTAGGGCAGGCCCTGTTTCACCAGGAATGTCTTGACCTTGTCGCAGGGGCTGTCGAAGCGTGCCTTGCCCACCGGGTCGAACTGGAAGGTACAGCCTTTAGGGTCTGCGGTCACAACGATCGGCGCCTGTCGGCTGGCGTTGTCGATCTGGGGGTTGGCGTAAAAGCTCAAGGCCTTGAACAGCGGGAAGTACAGCACCGTGGCCAGCAGCAACCCGAGCATCAGGATGGGTTTACGGCCGATTCTGTCCGACAGCCAGCCGAAGAACACGAAGAAGGGCGCGCCAATCACCACGCTGATGATCAGCAGAGTATTGGCCTGGGCCGCGTCCATTTTCAGCATCTGGGTCATGAAGAACAGCACGTAGAACTGCGCTGTATAGAATGTGACCGCCTGCCCGGCGTTGATGCTGAACAGCGCCGTGAGTACCACTTTAAGGTTGGGCCAGGACGTGAACGATTCACGAATAGGCGACTTGCTGACCTTGCCCTGGGCCTTCATTTTCACGAACGCGGGCGACTCGTGCATGCTCATGCGGATCCAAGTAGAGATGCCCAGCAGCACGATCGACAGCAGGAACGGCAAGCGCCAGCCCCAAGTTTCGAACTGGTCGCCACTGATGTACCGGCTACCCAGCACCACCAGCAATGACAGCAACAGGCCGAGGGTGGCCGTGGACTGAATGAACCCGGTATGGAAGCCGCGCTTGCCGGGCGGCGCATGCTCGGCTACATAAGTGGCCGCGCCCCCGTACTCACCACCCAAGGCCAGCCCCTGCAGCATGCGCAACACCACCAAAATGATGGGCGCGGCGATACCGATACTGGCGTAGGTGGGCAACAGCCCCACGGCGAAGGTGGACAGCCCCATCAGCACGATGGTGATCAGGAAGGTGTACTTGCGGCCGATCATGTCACCTAGCCGGCCAAACACCAGTGCCCCGAAGGGCCGCACAAGGAAGCCTGCAGCAAATGCCATGAGGGCAAAGATGAAGGCGGTGGTGTCGTTGACGCCGGCGAAAAACTGCTTGCTGATAACGGCTGCCAGCGCGCCATAGAGAAAAAAGTCATACCACTCGAAAACCGTCCCGAGGGATGACGCGAAAATGATCTTGCGTTCTTCACGACGGCTGGGGCTGCTGGCCGGCGCGTCCTGCTCTTGAATGTAGTCCGACATCGTTGCTGTCCTCGGCCCGCAGGGCCACAGTGATTATTCTTGTTGTTCCACTGTCGGCAGCTTTCGACCGCAAGCTACCGGTGTTGCACGCACCCTGGTCAGGGCGTCGGTAGTGCGTTTTCGCTCACGTAGGTTGGGGTATTGGCTCCTTTGAGAATCATCTGCGCCGCTTTCTCGGCGATCATCAAGGTGGGTGAGCAGGTATTGCCGGAGGTGATCTGCGGCATGATCGAGGCATCCGCCACACGCAGCCCGGGGATGCCATGCACACGCAGCTGGTTATCCACAACGTCCAGCGTGCCACTGCCCATGCGGCAGGTGCCGCTGGGGTGGAAGATGGTGGTGCCGATCTTGCCAGCCGCCTCGATCAAGTCTGCCTCGCTGTGCAGGGCCGCACCTGGCAGGTATTCCTTCGGCGCGAAGGCGGCGAGGGCAGGGGCCTGGACGATACGGCGGGTAAGGCGAATGGCTTCGGCAGCCACGCGCAGGTCCTGCGGGTCGCTGAGGTAATTGGGGTCGATCAGCGGTGCACTGTTCATGTCCGTGTCACGGATATCGATACGCCCGCGGCTGGCCGGGCGCAGGTTGCACACCGAAGCGGTAAAGGCGGGGAACGTGTGCAGAGGCTCGCCGAAGCGTTCCAGCGATAAAGGCTGTACATGGTATTGCAGGTTGGCACTGGCCTGCTGCGCGTTCGACCTCACGAACGCCCCCAACTGGCTGGGGGCCATGGCCAGCGGGCCGCTGCGATCGTAAAGGTAACGCAGGCCCATGCCCATCTTGCCCCACAGGCTGTTGGCCATCTGGTTGAGGGTACGGGTGTTGCCGATCTGATAGATCAGGCGCAGTTGCAGGTGGTCCTGAAGATTGCCGCCAACGCCAGGCATGGCATGGCGCACACCGATGCCCAGGCGGGTCAGCAACTGGCTTGGGCCCACCCCGGAGCGCTGCAGGATACCGGGTGAACCCACCGCTCCCGCACACAGAATGATTTCACGGCGCGCCGCAAACTCGTGCCAGCCACCTTGCCAGAACGCCTTCACCGCCCGCGCGCGGGTATTGTTCAGCAGCACCTGGTCCACCTGCACACCGGTCAGCACCGTCAAGTTGGGCCGGTGCCGGATCGGGCGCAAGAATGCCTTGGCAGCATTCCAGCGCACACCACTGCGCTGGTTCACCTGAAAATATCCACAGCCTTCGTTGTCGCCTGTGTTGAAGTCATCCACCTTGCCGATGCCAACCTGCTCAGCGGCATCGCGGAAGGCGTCGAGGATCGGCCAGCTGTAGCGCTGGCGCTCTACCCGCCACTCGCCGCTGGCGCCGTGGAACTCACTGGCGCCGGCGAAGTGGCTTTCACTGGCCTTGAACAGCGGCAGTACATCTTTCCAGGCCCAGCCTGCATTGCCTTGCTCGGCCCAACCGTCATAGTCGGCGGCCTGGCCGCGCATGTAGATCATGCCATTGATGGAGGAACAGCCACCCAGCACTTTGCCCCGAGGGTAACCCAGTGCTCGGCCAGCCAGCCCTGGCTGGGCTTCGGTCTTGAAGCACCAGTCGGTGCGCGGGTTGCCGATGCAGTAAAGGTAGCCGACGGGAATATGAATCCAGGGGTAGTTGTCACGGCCCCCGGCCTCCAGCAGCAGAACACGGCTGGAAGGGTCGGCAGACAGCCGGTTGGCAAGCAGGCAACCCGCAGGGCCAGCGCCCACGACCACGTAGTCAAAGGCAGAATCGGTTGATGGCATTGGCGACCTCTGAACTGTTTTTATTCTTGTCCTGATCCAGCTTAGTGAGTAATTTCGTGGAATAAAGACGAGATTTCGCGCAGCCGCTGTGCGTTTTAGCACAACGGTAACCATGGCAACGCCCAGGCTGAGTGGGCGTTCGAACGTACAGGGATCAGCATGTTCGACTGGAACGATTTGCGGTTTTTCCTGGAGTTGCAGCGCAGCGGCCGCCTGCTGACGGCAGCCAAGCGGCTTAACACCACTCACAGCACCGTCGCCAGGCACATCGAGAGCATCGAGCAGAGCCTGGGCACCGCGTTGTTTGTCCAGCATGCCCAAGGCTATGAACTGACCCCGTCGGGGCATGCGCTGCTCAAGCATGCCGAGGCCATGGAAAACGTCGCACTGCTGGCGCAGGAAGAAATCACCCAGGCCATTGCCCCCCTTGGCAAGATTCGTCTGGGGGTAACCGAGGGCATCGGCATCATGTTCTTCACGCCACGCATGAACGCCCTGTTCGAACGCTACCCGGGCCTTGAGGTTGAGTTGGTGGCGGTACCGCGCTTTGTGAGCATCTTGAACCGCGAGGCCGAAATCAGTATTCACCTGGAGCGGCCCAGCGCCGATCTGCTGATTACCCGCAAACTCACCGACTACCGCCTGGCACTGTACGCAAGCCAGGCCTACCTGGACCGCTCGGCGCCGTTGAGCACCCGCGAAGACCTGGCCCGCCATAGCTGGATCGGGTATGTGGACGATCTGCTGTTCAGCCAGGAACTGCTGTTTCTCAACAGCTTTTGCCGGTCGCCTAACGTGGTGTTTCGCAGCACCAGCGTGATCGCCCAGCAGGTGGCGGCGCGGGCCGGGCTGGGCATCGCCGTACTCCCCAACTACATGGCCCGCCATGATCCAACCCTGGTGCGCGTACTGCCGGGCGAAACCATCCAGCGCAGCTACTGGATTTGTACACGCCGCGAACTGCACAAGTCGGTACGCCTGCGGGTGGTCTGGGACTACCTGCTGGCATTGTGCGCTGCAGAGCAGGACGAACTGCTAGCCCAGTAACGCCTTGCCCATCAGCATCAACGCTGCGGCCCAACCGGCTAGCGCAAACAGTTGCTGCAAGCGTGGCCCCGCCAGCCTTGCTGCCAGGGGCCGCGCCATTAACAACCCGACCACTGCCCCCAGGGCAAAAGGCGCGCCCACCTGCCAGTGCATTACACCAGCCAGGGTGGCGCTGATAACGCTGCCAGCCGATACCAGCGCGATCACCGCCAGCGATGTTGAAACGATGCTGGCCATGCGCAGATTGGTGTAGCGGTTCAGGGCAGGGATGATGACAAAACCACCGCCCACACCCAGCAGCCCTGAAAGCAGACCGGACAACGCCCCCGTGCCGGCGAGCGCCCTTGCGCAGGGCAGCGTCCAGCGCAAACGGCCCTGCAGCGGGTTGAGCACACAAGGCTCGATCAGCCGGTGTGCACCCACGGTTTCACCCTTAAGCTCGCGGGCAGCCTTGCGCCAGATCCGCAGGCAGGCGTAGACCAGCACGCCGCCGAACAGCAACTGCAGTGGGGTGTTGGGTAGGTGATGGGCCATCATCAGACCCAATGGTGCGAACAGAACGCCCACCGCTGCGATGAGCAATGCGGCACGGTAGCGCACTACCCCTTGGCGCAAGCCGATAATAGCCCCCACAGCGGCTGCCAACCCAACGGCCAGCAGGCCGATGGGGGCAGCTTCAACCATCGTCAGCCCCAGGCCGAACACCAGCAGAGGCACAGCAAGAATGCCGCCCCCGGCACCGGTCAGTGCCAGCACCGCGCCAATGATCGCGCCCAGGCCTGCGCCCAGCAGCTGATGCTCGATCACTGCGCGCCCTCGGTGGCCAGCGGTGCGGGCCGGGCTAGCCATTCGCGCCCTTTGAGCATGCCCTGCCAATACAACGGTGGCAGTACACGGGCCTTGAGCAACCAGGCCAGGCGGGTCGGCTGCCGGCCGTCGAGTAGCCATGTGGGGAAGCTGGGCGCCAGCTTGCCGCCGTAGGTGAATTCAGCCAGCACAATCTTCCCACGCTCGACGGTCAGCGGGCATGAACCATAACCGTCATACCTGGCCAGGCCCGTGCGCCTGCCCAACGCTACCAGCACATTATTGGCGACCACGGGCGCCTGCTTGCGGGCGGCGGCGGCAGTCTTGGCATTGGTGGTGTTGGCGACGTCACCCAAGGCATGCACATTGGCGTAAGTGCGATGGCGCAGGCTATGAGGGTCTACATCCACCCAACCGTTGCTGTCAGCCAAAGGGCTGTTACGAATGAAGTCCGGCGCCACTTGTGGCGGCACCACATGCAGCATGTCGAAAGGTTCGGTGTGGCGCTCACTGCTGCCATCAGGCAGTGTTCGCACGAATGTGGCGCGCTTGTTCGGGCCATCCACGGCTACCAGACGCTGGGAGAAATGCAGGTCGACGTTGTATTTCTCAATGTACTTCATGAGCGCAGGCACATAGTCAGACACACCGAACAGTACGCCGCCGGCGTTGTAGAAACTCGCCTTGACCGCGCCCAATCGGCCGTGACGCAGCCAGTGGTCGCACGACAGGTACAACGCCTTTTGCGGCGCGCCAGCACACTTGATCGGCATGGGCGGTTGGCAGAACAGCGCGCGGCCCTGCTTGAGGTTTTGCACCAACTCCCACGTGTAGGGTGCCAGGTCGTAGCGGTAGTTGGAGGTGACGCCATTGCGGCCAAGGGTGTCTTCAAGCCCATCGATGGCAGCCCAGTCCAGCTTGAGCCCGGGGCACACCACCAGTTGCTCGTAGCTGATCGTCCGCTCGCCCTCCAGCACCACGTGCCGGCTGACCGGGTCGAAGCCCGTGACCCGGGCTTGCAGCCAGCGCACGCCGCGAGGGATGGTGGACGCCATGGTGTGGGCAGTACTGGGTGCATCGAATACACCGGCACCTACCATGGTCCAGCCTGGCTGGTAGTAATGCACCTCGGCGGGTTCGATCAACGCCACATCCAGCGACGGGTCGCGGCTGATAAGGCTCGAGGCAGTGGCGATGCCGGCGGCACCGGCGCCGACAATCAGCACCTGATGGTGTGTGCAGGTGGCAGGGGACAACAAGGCAGGCATGGCAATGAATCCTGAGTTCTGGTTATGGGGCAAAGCGGTTACAGGGCGTTGATCGGGATTTTCAGGTAACGCACGCCGTTGTCGTCCGGCGCGGGTAACTGGCCGCTGCGCATGTTCACCTGCACCGACGGCAAGATCAGCACAGGCATGTCCAGGGTTTTGTCTCGCGCTTCGCGCATGGCAACGAAGCTGTCTTCGTCGACACCTTGGTGAATATGGATATTGTGGGCACGCTGTTCGGCTACGGTGGTGACGTATCGCAGGGCCCGGCCCTCAGGCAGGTAGTCGTGGCACATGAACAAACGGGTGGTGTCGGGGAAGGCCAGCAGGCGGCGAATCGAGCGATACAGCGTGCGTGCATCGGCGCCTGGGAAATCGCAACGGGCGGTGCCGTAGTCCGGCATGAACAGGGTGTCCCCCACAAACAGTACTGTCTCGCCGGCATCCTCGATCATGAAGCTCATGCAGGCGGGTGTATGGCCCGGTGTGTGCAGGGCGCGAGCATGCAGGTTGCCAATGCGAAACCCTTCTTCATCCTCAAGCAGGGCATCGAACTGGCTACCGTCCCGGGCAAAGTCGGGCTCCGCGTTGAACAGGGCACCAAACACTTTCTGCACCTGGGTGATGTGCGCGCCGATGGCCGTACAACCGCCCAGCTTGCCTTTCAGATAGGCCGCTGCCGAAAGGTGGTCTGCATGCACATGGGTTTCAAGCACCCACTGCACCTTGGCATCGAGTGCTTCGACCCGCGCGATCAGCTGGTCCGCAGAAGCAGTGCTGGTGCGGCCAGCCTTGGGGTCGTAGTCCAGCACGCTGTCGATCAGTGCGCACTGGCGCGTCTCGCGGTCCATCACCAGATAACTGATGGTCGAGGTTGCCTTGTCAAAGAAGGCTTCCACTTGAAGGTTGTTACCGATGATCATCACGTTCTCCAATTGTCCACCGGGCTCGTACGGACACAGGTGGTAGGGGAAGGGTTATCAAGATGCATGCCAGGCGCCTTCAAGCGAATACAGGCTGCTTCAGGGCAGGTGTCACTGGCCTCGTCACCCTTTGGCAGCCGAAATGGCAGGCTGGCTGTCAGCCGATGGCAGTGTTTGGCAGTCCTTGTTACCCTCGACCGGGTTATCAGACCGGTGCCGTCATGCCTGAACCACATCCGCTTATTCTGGCCTTGGTGTCTTACCTGGAACATGATGCGCTGCCCACCATCGTCCTGGACACCGACTACAACATTCTGGCCGCCAATGCTGCCTACCGCCGTCAGTTTGGCCGCGACGACCAGGCGCCACTTGGCGAGAAATGTCACAAGGTATCTCACCACTATGCAGTGCCCTGCGATCAGGCCGGTGAGCACTGCCCCCTGCGCAAAGCCTGGGGGAGCAAGCAGCCTGAGCGCGTCCTGCACATTCACCACACGCCACGGGGCCCGGAGCATGTGGATGTAGAGCTGCGGCCGATTCTCGACGAGCAGGGCAGGGTGGTAGCGTTTGTCGAGCGTCTCACCAGCATAGCCCTCGCCTCGGCGCAGCCCCAGGAGCAGGGGCTTGTCGGCCGGGCGCCGGCCTTCAAGGCTGCGCTTGCCAGCCTGCAACGTGCAGCGCCGGCGCAGATCCCGGTCTTGCTGCAGGGCGAGTCAGGCACCGGCAAGGAGCTTTTTGCCCGCGCCGTGCATATGGGCAGCCCGAGAGCTAACGGCCCGTTGGTGGTAGTCGACTGCACGGGCCTGACCGATTCACTGTTCGAGAGCGAGTTGTTCGGCTACGAGAAGGGTGCCTTCACCGGGGCAAACCAGCGCAAGATCGGCCTGGCCGAAGCGGCCCATGGCGGCACGCTGTTCCTGGACGAAATCGGTGAAGTGCCGTTGCCGATGCAGGTAAAGCTGTTGCGGCTGATCGAGACAGGCAGCTTTCGCCCGGTGGGCAGCCTGCGTACGGTGCACTCTGATTTCCGCCTGGTATCGGCCACGCACAAACCGCTCAAGCAGATGGTGGCTGACGGCACATTCAGGGAGGACCTGTACTACCGCATCAGCGGCTTCCCCATTCGCCTGCCGGCACTGAGGGAGCGGGTAGAGGATCTGCCCCTGCTGACCGAGAGCTTGTTAAAACGCATGGCAGGTACACCCACTGCCAGCGTGGATGAGGCGGCATTGCAGCAACTGGCGCTGCATCCGTTCCCCGGCAATATCCGTGAACTGCGCAATATTCTGGAGCGGGCGAGGTTGTTTGCTGATGACGGCGTGATCAAGCCTGAGCATTTACCGGAGGACGTTGGCGCGAACATGGGCGCCGGAAGTTGGGATGGGAGGGGGGCTGGCCAGTTGGGGAATCTGGCGCAGGCGCTGGCGCACTTCAACGGCTCGCGCAGCGAACTGGCACGGCACCTTGGCGTAAGCGAGCGCACCCTGTATCGGCGGTTGAAGGCGCTGGGGGTTAACCCCGCGACGTGACCTGTCATCTGTCTTTTATTCAAACAGCAAAAAGCCCGCCGAAGCGGGCTCTTTGCTGCGGGGCAATTTACAACCCGATCAGAAGTCCAGGTTGGAAACCGACAGCGCGTTGCTCTCGATGAAGTCACGGCGTGGCTCGACCGCATCACCCATCAGGGTGTTGAAGATCTGGTCAGCCGCAATGGCATCTTCGATGGTGACCTTCAGCATACGGCGCACCGTTGGGTCCATTGTGGTTTCCCACAGCTGGTCCGGGTTCATTTCACCCAGCCCTTTGTATCGCTGGATGGTATGGCGCTTGGTGGTCTCGTTCATCAGCCAGTCCAGGCCTTCCTTGAACTCGACGATGGCTTTGCGGCGTTCGCCACGCTGCACGTAGGCGCCTTCACCCAGCAAGCTGGACAACTTACTACCCACGTTGACCACCGTGCGGTAGTCATTGCTACCGAAGAAGTCGCGGTTGAAGGTGATATAGCTGGCCAGGCCGTGGGAGATGATTTCCACTTCCGGCAGCCACACGTTACGTTCCTTGTCTTCGCGCAGGCTGGCTTTGTAGGCAAGGCCAGACTTCTGCGTGTTATCCAGACGCGCCTGGAACTGGGCCAGCCAGGCCTGCATGACGGCGTGGTCACCCAGCTGTTCCAGGGTAACTTCCGGCAGGTAGATGAAGTGCTCGGTCAGCTCTTCCGGGTACAGGCGCGACAGGCGCTTGAGCGTCTTCATGACACTGCGGAACTCATTGACCAGTGCCTCAAGCTGCACACCCGATACCGCAGGCGCGGATTCGTCCAGGTGCAGGCTGGCGTCTTCAAGGGCAGACTGGGTCATGTATTCTTCCATGGCCTCGTCGTCCTTGATGTACTGCTCTTGCTTGCCACGCTTCACCTTGTACAGCGGTGGTTGAGCGATATAGATGTAGCCACGCTCTACCAACTCTGGCAATTGGCGGAAGAAGAAGGTCAGCAGCAGGGTACGGATGTGCGAACCGTCGACGTCAGCATCGGTCATGATGATGATGTTGTGGTAACGCAGCTTCTCGATGTTGTACTCATCGCGGCCGATACCACAGCCCAGCGCGGTGATCAGCGTACCCACGTCCTGGGACGAGATCATCTTGTCGAAACGCGCCTTCTCGACGTTCAGGATCTTGCCCTTCAGCGGCAGAATGGCCTGAGTACGACGGTTACGGCCTTGCTTGGCCGAGCCACCTGCAGAGTCACCCTCCACCAGGTACAGTTCGGAGAGGGCAGGGTCCTTCTCCTGGCAGTCAGCCAGTTTGCCCGGCAAGCCGGCAATGTCCAGCGCACCTTTGCGGCGGGTCATCTCGCGCGCTTTGCGGGCAGCTTCACGGGCACGGGCGGCATCGATCATCTTGCCGACGACAGCCTTGGCCTCGTTGGGATTTTCCAGCAGGAAGTCGGAGAAGTACTTGTTCATCTCCTGCTCCACGGCGGTTTTTACCTCCGAGGATACCAACTTGTCTTTGGTCTGCGAGCTGAACTTGGGGTCCGGAACCTTGACCGAAATGATTGCGGTCAGGCCTTCACGGGCGTCGTCGCCAGTAGTAGAAACCTTGTTCTTCTTGGCCAGGCCTTCCTGCTCGATGTAGCTGTTCAGGCTACGGGTGAGGGAAGAACGGAAGCCAACCAGGTGTGTGCCACCGTCGCGCTGCGGAATGTTGTTGGTGAAGCACAGCAGGTTTTCGTTGAAGCTGTCGTTCCACTGCAGGGCGACTTCAACACCTACACCGTCTTCGCGCTGCACGCTGAAGTGGAATACCTGGCTGTTCACCGGGGTTTTGTTGGTGTTCAGGTACTCAACGAATGCACGAAGGCCACCTTCGTACTTGAAGAACTCTTCCTTACCGCTGCGCTCATCTTTCAGCAGGATACCAACGCCCGAGTTGAGGAACGACAACTCACGGATACGTTTGGCCAGGATGTCCCAGCTGAAGTGGATATTCTTGAACGTGTCGGCAGACGGCTTGAAGTGGATATGCGTACCGGTGGTTTCGCTGTCACCGACGATTTCCATTGGCGCTTGGGGTACGCCGTGCACGTAGGTCTGTTCCCAGATTTTTCCGCTACGGCGAACGGTCAGCACCAGCTTCTCGGAAAGCGCGTTCACTACCGATACCCCTACACCGTGCAGACCGCCGGATACCTTGTAGGAGTTGTCATCGAACTTACCGCCAGCGTGCAGCACGGTCATGATGACCTCAGCAGCGGACACGCCTTCCTCTTTGTGTACATCTACCGGAATACCGCGACCGTTATCGCGGACACTGATGGACTCGTCCGGATGGATGATGACGGTGATGTCGTCGCAGTGACCTGCGAGGGCTTCGTCGATCGAGTTGTCGACCACCTCGAAGACCATGTGGTGCAGGCCGCTACCATCATCGGTGTCGCCAATGTACATGCCGGGGCGCTTGCGCACGGCATCCAAACCTTTCAGCACCTTGATGCTGGAGGAGTCGTACGTTTGATTTTCGCTCATGCCTTCACTCCCGATGGTCGTGGGTCTGGGTGATACGGCCTTGTTCCACGTGGAACAAAGCAACTGGCGTTTCCGTCTGCCAGCCTTCCCTCAGTAGTTCTTGATCTACACAGGTGATGAATACCTGGCAGCGTAATTCTTCAAGCAAGCGGCACAACGCGCGGCGATGCTGGTCGTCCAGTTCGGATGGCAAGTCATCCACGAGATAGATGCAGGTACCCCGCCGCGCCTGGCTGACCAGGTGACCTTGGGCAATGCGCAACGCGCATACCACTAGCTTTTGCTGACCACGCGACAGGATATCGGCTGCGTTATTGGCAGCCAGGCGAAGACGCAGATCAGCACGTTGTGGGCCGGCCTGGGTATGGCCCATCTGCTGATCGCGAAGGAGAGAGGAGGCGAGCACTTCTTGGAGTTCCCGGTCCTTGTCCCAGCCTCGATAGTAGCTAAGGGTCAACCCGTCCAACTCAACCAGCTCGCTCAGGGTGTGCTCGAAGACGGGCTTCAAGGCCTTGATATAGTTGCGACGGTATTCATCTATCTCCGCGCTGGCCAGGCATAATTCCCTGTCCCAGGCGGCTTGCGAAGCAGCATCAAGTGTACCATGTCGCAACCATGAGTTCCGCTGCCGTAGCGCCTTCTGCAGACGCTGCCACGCAGGCATGAACCTAGGTTCCACGTGGAACACTCCCCAGTCCAGAAACTGTCTACGGATTTTTGGAGCGCCCTCCAGTAAACGGAAACTGTCGGGGTTTATCAGCTGAAGGGGCAACAGCTCCGCGAGTTGAGCGGCACTCCTCGCGTTCTGCCCATCTATGCGTATGGTGAAGTCCCCTTGCCGCTCACGGGATACCCCAAGGTTGCAAGCCCCACCTTCAGCAAGCTCCACCTCACCGAACACGGTACAGGCGGCCTGCTCATACTGGATGACCGGGTTCAAGCGGGTGCTGCGGAACGACCGAGCGAGCCCAAGCAGATGCACGGCTTCCAGCACACTGGTCTTGCCGCTGCCATTGTCGCCATACAGGATATTGATGCGGGGGGAGGGGGAGAGTGTCACCGGGTGCAAATTGCGCACCGCGGTGACCATGATACGTCGAAGGGACATGTCGCCTGCTACGGGTTACAAACGCATCGGCATGACAACATACGAAGAGTCGTCGTTGCCTGCCTCCTGCAGCAGCGCGCTGCTGTTGGAGTCCGACAAGATCAGGCGAACCTGTTCAGTGGTCATAACCCCCAGCACATCCAGCAGGTAGCTGACGTTGAAGCCAATCTCCAAGGAGCTGCCTTCATAGTCCACGCTGATCTCTTCCTCAGCTTCTTCCTGCTCAGGGTTGTTGGCCTGAATTTTCAGCTGCCCGGCAGCCAACTGCAGACGGATGCCACGGTACTTTTCGTTGGACAAAATCGCGGTACGGCTAAAGGCCTCGCGCAGGGCTTGACGGTCGCCCACTACCAACTTGTCACCGCCCTTAGGCAGCACGCGTTCGTAGTCTGGGAATTTGCCGTCCACCAACTTGGAGGTGAATGTGAACTCACCGGTAGTGGCGCGGATGTGATGCTGACCCAAAACGATGCTGACCATGCCCTCAGGGTCGGTCAGCAGGCGGGCCAGTTCCAGAATACCTTTGCGTGGCACGATCACCTGGTGGCGATCGTCCTGCTCGATAGGTGCACTCATGGCGCAAAGGGCCAGGCGGTGACCATCGGTGGAAACAGCCCGCAGCGTGTTGCGCGAGACTTCAAGCAACATACCGTTCAGGTAGTAGCGCACATCCTGCTGGGCCATGGCGAAGCTGGTGCGCTCGATCAGACGGCGCAGCTTGCTCTGTTCCAGGTTGCAGGTCAGCGAACCTGGGCCTTCTTCCACAGTGGGGAAATCATTGGCTGGCAGCGTCGACAGGGTAAAGCGGCTACGGCCAGCTTTGACCAGCAGTTTCTGCTCGTCCACCTTGATGTCGATAAGCACATCGCTAGGCAGGCTCTTGCAGATGTCCATCAGCTTACGCGCCGGGACAGTGATTTCGCCAGGCTCGGCTGGCTCTTCGAGTTGCACGCGCCCTACCAGTTCGACCTCCAGGTCGGTACCGGTCAACGACAATTGCTGGCCCTGTACAACCAGCAATACGTTGGACAGCACCGGCAAGGTCTGGCGGCGCTCGACGACACCGGCGACCAGTTGCAGGGGTTTCAACAGGGCTTCGCGTTGAATGGTGAAATGCATGGTCTAGTCCCTTGCCTTCAATTAGCTAGCTGCGCCAACGGCCATCAGGTCGTCAGCGTACGCAGCAGGTTCTTGTAGTCCTCGCGGATGTCCGCGTCGGATTCCTTAAGTTCGTTGATCTTGCGGCAGGCATGCAGCACGGTCGTATGGTCCCGACCACCGAACATGTCGCCGATCTCTGGCAAGCTGTGGTTAGTCAGCTCCTTGGACAGGGCCATGGCCACCTGCCGTGGGCGCGCCACCGAGCGCGAACGCCGCTTGGACAACAGATCGGAGATCTTGATCTTGTAGTACTCAGCCACCGTGCGCTGGATGTTATCCACACTCACCAGCTTGTCCTGCAGGGCCAGCAGGTCTTTGAGCGACTCACGGATTAGCTCGATGGTGATCTCGCGCCCCATGAAGTGGGAGTGGGCGATTACCCGTTTCAGCGCACCTTCCAGCTCACGAACGTTGGAGCGTATGCGTTGGGCGATGAAGAACGCGGCATCATGCGGCAGCTCGACCTTGGCCTGGTCGGCCTTCTTCATCAGGATCGCCACACGGGTTTCCAGTTCTGGCGGCTCGACTGCCACAGTCAGGCCCCAACCGAAACGCGACTTCAGTCGCTCTTCAAGGCCTTCGATTTCCTTGGGATAGCGGTCGGACGTCAGGATGACCTGCTGGCCACCTTCGAGCAGGGCGTTGAAGGTGTGGAAGAATTCTTCCTGGGAGCGCTCCTTGCGGGCGAAGAACTGAATATCGTCGATCAGCAATGCATCCACAGAGCGGTAGAAACGCTTGAACTCGTTGATGGCGTTCAGCTGAAGCGCCTTGACCATGTCCGCGACAAAGCGCTCCGAATGCAGGTAGACCACCTTGGCATTCGGGTTCTTCTTCAGCAGGTGGTTACCCACAGCGTGCATCAGGTGAGTCTTGCCCAGGCCCACGCCCCCATAAAGGAACAGCGGGTTGTACCCGTGCTTGGGGTTGTCGGCCACCTGCCATGCCGCTGCCCTGGCCAGCTGGTTGGACTTGCCCTCTACAAAGGTATCGAACGTGAACGTGCGGTTCAGGTAGCTGGTGTGCTTGAGCGCGCCCTCTACCTGCACGGTGCGTTGCTCGGCCCGGCCATTGACGACAGGGGCCGAGGGAGGTTCGGCCATGGCGTCAAAGCTGTCCCTTGAAGACTGCTGAGCGGATTGTTCAACAGTGGAAGCTTCGGCCGGGGCCACCGCAGCAAGCTCGGGGGCCACAGCAGCAGGCACGGCTTTTTGCGCCTGGGTCTGGGCCTGCGAGGCGGCGATGGCTGCACTCACCGGGGCGTTGGGTGCAGCACGGGGTGCTGAGCTGCGACGGCTGCCAATCAGCAACGAAAGAGCGGGGGCAATGCCACTGCCATTTTCCCCCAACAGTTCCAGCAAACGCCCCAGGTACTTTTCATTGACCCAATCAAGGACGAAACGGTTGGGCGCGTAGACGCGCAACTCGTCGCCTTCGGCTTCGACCTGTAACGGACGGATCCAGGTGTTGAATTGTTGGGCAGGCAGTTCGTCGCGCAGAAGCTCTACGCACTGCTGCCAAAGTTCCACTGACACGGATATCCCCTGAGTTTGAAAGCCGGATAAGGCCGAAACAAACCGCCATTGTACCGATCGAGCGTCAACTTATCCACATGTGGACACCACGGTAGCCATGGCAAAACAGCCATTTACCGACTAAAACGACCTGACGCAGCTGTGAATAAACCCTGTGGATAACGCAACCTGAGGGCTATGCACAACCCTGGGTCGAAATCTGTTGATAACTCCACTGTGGATAACGACCTCTTTTATCCACATGTTCTCTCCAGGCCCGAAACAGGCGCAGCACCGGTTTGAAACAGACTTTTGAATCGCTGAAAAGCCTGTTTTACAAGGCCTGTGAGGGGTTATCCACAGAAAGTTATCCACCTAAGCGTTATAAGTTCTTCAGAAAAGCTTTTTATATGTCTCTTCTTTTTTTCATGTTGAACGTGATCTGACTGCTCAATCAAGCCGACGCTGGCCCACCGCGCGCTGCCACTCATCCCGCCGTACATAAGGAAAGGCTGGTTGGAAATTGACCTACGGGCTTGCTTTCTCTAGAATCGCCGGTCTCTTAAAAGGGGGCCATCCCGGCCCGTCGTCGACAAACCCAGGTAACACGCCATGAAACGTACTTTCCAACCAAGCACCATCAAGCGCGCGCGCACTCACGGTTTCCGTGCTCGTATGGCTACCAAGAACGGCCGCGCCGTACTGTCGCGTCGTCGTGCCAAAGGCCGTAAGCGTCTGGCCATTTGATTTTTCGGCACAGGTGGTGAGTCAGGACTTCAGTCGGGAAAAGCGACTGCTTACACCCCGGCATTTCAAAGCGGTCTTCGACTCCCCAACCGGCAAGGTTCCAGGGAAAAACCTGCTGATCCTTGCTCGCGAGAACGGGCTGGATCACCCGCGCCTTGGCCTGGTGATCGGCAAGAAGAGTGTCAAGCTCGCCGTTCAACGCAACCGCCTCAAGCGCTTGATGCGCGATTCCTTTCGTCTTAACCAGCAAACGCTTGCCGGCCTGGACATCGTGATCGTCGCGCGCAAGGGATTGGGTGAAGTGGAAAACCCGGAATTGCACCAACACTTTGGCAAGCTCTGGAAACGCCTGGCGCGCAGCCGACCGGCACCAGCAGCCACCGCCAATTCCGTAGGGGTAGACAGCCAAGATGCGTAAACTGGCACTCGTTCCGATCCAGTTTTACCGTTATGCCATTAGTCCTCTGATGGCCAGCCACTGTCGTTTCTTCCCCAGCTGTTCCTGTTATGCCTATGAAGCCATCGAAAACCACGGCCTCTGGCGTGGTGGGTGGCTAGCCGTTCGTCGCCTGGGGCGTTGTCATCCGTGGAACGACGGCGGTTTCGATCCCGTTCCTCCCGCTCCTTCCTCCCGAACTTCTTCGATAGCCGAGTAATCATGGATATTAAACGCACGATCCTGATCGTCGCCCTGGCAATCGTGTCCTACGTCATGGTCCTCAAGTGGAACCAGGACTACGGCCAGGCTGCCCTGCCGACTCAGAATACTGCTGCCAGCACTGCCAACCCGGGCTTGCCTGACGGTGTACCGGCGGGTAACGCCGGCGCCAGCGCCGATGTGCCTAGTGCCAACGCCGAGACCAGCCAGGCCGAGCTCGCACCGGTCGCTGTCAGCAAGGACCTGATCCGGGTCAAGACCGACGTCCTGAACCTGGCTATCGATCCGGTCGGTGGTGACATCGTCCAGCTGAACCTGCCGCAGTACCCGCGCCGTCAGGATCACCCGGATATTCCGTTCCAGCTGTTCGACAACGGTGGCGAACGCGTCTACCTGGCACAAAGCGGCCTGACAGGCGCCAACGGCCCTGATGCACGTTCGGCCGGTCGCCCACTCTATGCGGCCGAGCAGAAGAGCTATCAGCTGGCCGACGGCCAGGAGCAACTGGTCGTCGACCTGAAGTTCAGCGACAACGGCGTCAACTACATCAAGCGCTTCAGCTTCAAGCGCGGTGAATACGACCTCACTGTCAGCTACCTGATCGACAACCAGAGCAGCCAGGCCTGGAGCGGCAACATGTTTGCCCAGCTCAAGCGTGATGCCAGCTCCGATCCATCGTCGAGCACCGCTACCGGTACCGCCACCTACCTGGGCGCAGCCCTGTGGACACCTTCCGAGCCCTACAAAAAGGTCTCGATGAAGGACATCGACAAAGGTAGTTTGAAAGAAAATGTGTCTGGAGGCTGGGTCGCCTGGCTGCAGCACTACTTCGTAACCGCGTGGATCCCTGCCAAGTCGGACAACAACGTCGTCCAGACCCGCAAGGATAGCCAAGGCAACTACATCATCGGCTACACCGGCCCGGCACTTAGCGTGCCTGCGGGCGGCAAGGCCGAAACCAGTGCCATGCTGTATGCCGGTCCGAAGATCCAGTCCAAGCTCAAGGAGTTGTCCCCAGGCCTGGAACTGACGGTGGACTACGGCTTCCTGTGGTTCATTGCCCAGCCGATTTTCTGGTTGCTGCAACATATCCACAGCCTGCTGGGTAACTGGGGCTGGTCGATCATCGTGCTGACCATGCTGATCAAAGGCTTGTTCTTCCCGTTGTCGGCTGCCAGCTACCGTTCCATGGCGCGCATGCGTGCCGTTTCGCCCAAGCTGGCCGCGCTGAAAGAACGCTTCGGTGACGATCGCCAGAAGATGTCCCAGGCGATGATGGAGCTGTACAAGAAAGAGAAGATCAACCCGCTGGGCGGCTGCTTGCCAATCCTGGTGCAGATGCCGGTATTCCTGGCCCTGTACTGGGTGCTGCTGGAAAGTGTCGAAATGCGCCAGGCCCCCTGGATGCTGTGGATTACCGACCTGTCGATCAAGGATCCGTTCTTCATCCTGCCGATCATCATGGGCGCCACCATGTTCATCCAGCAGCGTCTGAACCCGACCCCGCCGGACCCGATGCAAGCCAAGGTGATGAAAATGATGCCGATCATCTTCACCTTCTTCTTCCTGTGGTTCCCGGCTGGCCTGGTGCTGTACTGGGTTGTGAACAACTGCCTGTCCATCACTCAGCAGTGGTACATCACCCGCAGCATCGAAGCAGCCAGCAAAAAAGCTGCTGCCTGACGGGCTACTGCGCTAGCCTGTGAATAAAAACGCCCCCCAGTGGGGCGTTTTTGCTATCTGTCGTTTTTGTCGTAGAGGCTTTCGAGCATGAATACTGTGCGTGAAACCATCGTCGCCATTGCCACCGCCCAAGGGCGCGGTGGGGTGGGGATCGTCAGGCTGTCAGGGCCTCTGGCAGGCAGGGCCGGCGAATGGATCACCGGCCGTCACCTGACCCCGCGCCACGCCCATTACGGCGCGTTTCGAGGTGAGGATGGGCTGGTGCTGGACGAGGGCATTGCCTTGTTCTTTCCGGGCCCTAACTCGTTCACCGGGGAGGACGTGCTGGAGCTGCAGGGCCACGGTGGCCCGGTGGTGCTGGATATGTTGCTGCAGCGTTGCGTACAACTGGGTTGCCGTCTGGCCCGGCCAGGGGAATTCAGCGAACGCGCATTTCTCAATGACAAACTGGACCTGGCGCAGGCAGAGGCGATCGCCGACCTGATCGAGGCCAGTTCCAGCCAGGCCGCGCGCAATGCCCTGCGGTCGCTTCAAGGGGAATTCTCGAAACGTGTCCACAGCCTGACCGAAGCCCTGATTGCATTGCGCATCTACGTGGAGGCTGCAATCGACTTCCCTGAGGAAGAGATTGATTTCCTTGCCGATGGCCACGTGCTGTCGATGCTGGATGCTGTACGAGCAACGTTATCCACAGTCCAGCGCGAAGCCGGGCAGGGCGCCTTGCTACGTGATGGCATGACTGTGGTAATTGCGGGTCGGCCCAACGCCGGCAAATCGAGCTTGCTAAACCAGCTGGCGGGGCGTGAAGCGGCAATCGTCACTGATATCGCCGGCACCACCCGGGACATCCTGCGTGAACATATCCACATCGACGGGATGCCCCTGCACGTTGTGGATACCGCAGGGTTGCGAGCAACCGAAGACCAGGTAGAAAAAATTGGCGTTGAACGTGCGCTCAAGGCCATTGGTGAAGCGGACCGTGTGCTGTTGGTGGTGGACTCCACCGCACCCGAAGCCAGTGACCCGTTCGCGCTGTGGCCGGAGTTTCTCGACCAGCGGCCTGACCCGTCCAAGGTCACACTCATCCGCAACAAGGCAGACCTGAGTGGTGAGCCTATTGCGCTTGAGCAGAGCGCGGATGGCCACGTCACCCTCACCCTCAGTGCCAAAGGCAACGATGGCGGCCTGCAGTTGCTGCGTGATCACCTCAAGGCCTGCATGGGGTACGAGCAAACTGCCGAAAGCGGGTTTAGCGCCCGCCGTCGACACCTTGATGCATTGCGCCAGGCCAGTGAGCACCTGGAGCATGGGCGGGCACAACTGACGCTTGCGGGTGCCGGTGAGTTGTTGGCCGAAGACCTGCGCCAGGCGCAGCAAGCGTTGGGCGAGATCACAGGCGCCTTCAGTTCTGACGACCTGTTGGGCCGAATTTTCTCGAGCTTTTGCATCGGCAAGTAGTTCACCGCAGCCTCGGGCACAGCCGCTCCACATGGAGCGGCTTTTTTTTGCGCTTTTTTTGGCCGCCTCGGGCTCAATTGGGTAACAGGAGCCCTGTGGAAAACCCTCAATGAGCTCAGTTGATAAGCAGGCGTTTTTGTTGAGGGTAAACTGCCCTGTGGGTAAACAGACCTTTTATGCACAGGCTAAAACCGCTTATCCATAGCCCTCCTGGGTACTAGGCCACAGGGTTTAATTTCTCTGTACATGGCTATTTGAAAGGCGTGCAGAACCTTATCCACAGATAAGGCTGTGCATAAGAATAAACATAAAAACAAAGCTTTTATAAATTTCTCTTCTTTGATTTCTGTTGTCTGCCATTCATCCACAGACTGGTCAAAATTTGCTCAGGCGGTTCCTTTAAGGGGGGTGAAGTCCCTATACTTGTCGGCTTACCTTCTCTATTCGCAAAAACAGGCACGAGGTGCGTGGTGGATTTCCCTTCCCGTTTTGAAGTGATCGTCATCGGCGGCGGCCATGCCGGTACCGAGGCTGCGCTTGCGTCTGCACGCATGGGTGTAAAAACCCTGCTGCTGACCCACAACGTGGAAACCCTCGGTCACATGAGCTGCAACCCCGCTATTGGTGGTATTGGCAAGAGCCATCTGGTGAAAGAGATCGATGCCCTGGGCGGCGCCATGGCCTTGGCCACCGACAAGAGCGGTATCCAGTTCCGTGTGCTGAACAACCGCAAAGGCCCAGCCGTTAGGGCAACCCGGGCACAGGCAGACCGCGCCATCTACAAGGCAGTGGTCCGCGAGATCCTGGAAAACCAGCCGAACCTGTGGATATTCCAGCAGTCCTGCGATGACCTGATCGTCGAGCAGGATGAGGTCAAGGGTGTCGTCACCCAGATGGGCCTGCGTTTCTTCGCCGATGCCGTGGTACTGACCACTGGCACATTCCTCGGCGGGTTGATCCATATCGGCATGCAAAACCATTCCGGCGGTCGCGCCGGCGACCCACCCTCGATCGCCCTGGCACACCGCATGCGTGAACTCCCGCTGCGGGTGGGTCGGCTGAAAACCGGTACCCCGCCGCGTATCGATGGCCGCTCCGTGGACTTTTCGTTGATGACCGAGCAGCCCGGCGATACCCCGATTCCGGTGATGTCGTTCATGGGCAATGCGGGCATGCACCCGCGCCAGGTCAGTTGCTGGATCACCCACACCAATGCGCGGACCCACGACATCATCGCTTCCAACCTCGACCGCTCGCCCATGTATTCAGGGGTTATCGAGGGGGTTGGGCCGCGCTACTGCCCGTCGATCGAAGATAAGATCCACCGCTTCGCCGACAAGGAAAGCCATCAGGTATTCATCGAGCCGGAAGGCCTGAACACCCATGAGCTGTACCCCAACGGCATCTCCACTTCGCTGCCGTTTGACGTGCAGCTGGAGCTGGTACGGTCGATTCGGGGTATGGAAAATGCCCACATCGTTCGCCCCGGTTACGCCATCGAGTACGACTACTTCGACCCACGCGACCTGAAGTACAGCCTTGAAACCAAGGTTATCGGCGGTTTGTTCTTCGCCGGCCAGATCAACGGCACCACGGGTTACGAGGAAGCCGGCGCCCAGGGCCTGCTGGCCGGGACCAACGCCGCACTGCGTGCCCAGGGCCGCGACAGCTGGTGCCCGCGGCGCGACGAGGCGTACATCGGTGTGCTGGTGGACGACCTGATCACCCTGGGTACCCAGGAGCCGTACCGGATGTTCACCTCCCGTGCCGAGTACCGCCTGATTCTGCGCGAAGACAACGCCGACCTGCGGCTTACCGAAAAAGGCCGCGAACTGGGCCTGATCGATGACCAGCGCTGGGTAGCGTTCTGCACCAAGCGCGACGGTATCGAGCGTGAAGAGCAGCGCCTGAAAACCACCTGGGTGCGGCCGAATACGGAACAAGGCCAAGCCATTGTGGATAAGTTCGGCACGCCGCTCAGCCATGAATACAGCCTGCTCAACCTGCTGGCGCGCCCTGAAATCGACTACGCCGGGCTGATTGAGGCCACCAACGGTGAGCCGATTGACCCACAGGTTGCCGAACAGGTGGAAATCCGCACCAAGTACGCCGGGTACATCGACCGCCAGCAGGACGAGATCGCTCGCCTGCGGGCCAGCGAGGACACGCGCCTGCCTGTGGATATCGACTATTCGAGCATTTCTGGCTTGTCCAAGGAGATTCAGGGCAAGCTGGGCCAGACGCGCCCCGAAACCCTGGGCCAGGCTTCGCGCATCCCCGGTGTTACACCGGCCGCGATCTCCCTGTTGCTCATTCACCTGAAAAAACGCGGCGCCGGCCGCGAGTTGGAGCAAAGCGCTTGAGTGCCCTGGTCACACCGCAACATGCCGAAGAGTTGTCCACAGGTGCCCGCGAGCTGGGGGTGCCACTGAGCCCGGAGCAACACGACAAGCTGCTTGGCTACCTTGCTCTGTTGATTAAATGGAACAAAGCCTACAACCTCACCGCTGTGCGCGACCCCGACGAGATGGTTTCGCGCCACTTGCTCGACAGCCTCAGCGTGATGCCGTTTATCCACAGCGAACGCCATGAATGGCTGGACGTGGGCAGCGGCGGTGGTATGCCTGGGGTGCCATTGGCTATTCTGCATCCGCACAAGCGTGTGACGGTGCTGGATGCCAATGGCAAGAAAACGCGCTTTCTGACCCAGGTGAAAATGGAGCTCAAGCTGGACAACCTCACGGTTATCCACAGCCGCGTGGAGGCGTTCGAGCCTGCACGTCCGTTCGATGGCATCGTCTCCCGTGCGTTCAGCAGCATGGAGAACTTCACCAACTGGACCCGCCACCTGGGCGACACCGGGACGCAATGGCTTGCAATGAAGGGGCTGCATCCTGCCGATGAACTGGTAGCATTGCCCGCAGACTTCACAGTGGAAAGCGAGCAGGCCCTGACCGTTCCGGGTTGCCAGGGCCAGCGCCATCTGCTGATACTGCGCCGCAAGGCTTGACTGGGAACACACGCAACAATGGCTAAGGTATTCGCAATCGCGAACCAGAAAGGTGGTGTAGGCAAGACCACCACCTGTATCAATCTCGCGGCCTCGCTGGCTGCGACCAAGCGCCGTGTGCTGCTGATCGACCTCGATCCGCAGGGCAACGCCACCATGGGCAGCGGGGTGGACAAGCACGAGCTCGAGCACTCGGTGTACGACCTGCTGATCGGCGAATGTGACCTGGCCCAGGCCATGCACTATTCCGAGCATGGTGGTTTCCAGTTGCTGCCGGCCAACCGTGACCTGACCGCTGCCGAAGTGGTGCTGCTGGAGATGCAGGTCAAGGAGAGCCGCCTGCGCAATGCACTGGCGCCCATCCGCGACAATTACGATTTCATCCTGATCGACTGCCCGCCGTCGCTGTCGATGCTCACGCTCAACGCCCTGGTTGCGTCCGATGGCGTGATCATCCCCATGCAGTGCGAGTACTACGCGCTGGAAGGCCTGAGCGACCTTGTGGATAACATCAAGCGCATCGCTGCACGGCTGAACCCCGAGCTCAAGATCGAGGGCCTGTTGCGGACCATGTACGACCCGCGCCTCAGCCTGAACAACGATGTTTCTGCGCAGTTGAAGGAGCACTTCGGCCAGCAGCTGTACGACACCGTGATACCGCGCAACATCCGCCTGGCCGAAGCGCCCAGTTTCGGTATGCCGGCGCTGGCCTACGACAAGCAGTCGCGTGGCGCGCTGGCCTACCTGGCCCTGGCTGGCGAACTGGTTCGCCGTCAGCGTCGTCAAACCCGCACTGCACAAACAACTTAAGGAATCCGCATGGCCGTCAAGAAACGAGGTCTCGGACGTGGGTTGGATGCGCTGCTCAGCGGTCCTTCCGTCAGCGCGCTCGAAGAGCAGGCTGTAAAGATCGACCAGAAGGAATTGCAACACCTGCCCGTGGAGTTGATTCAGCGGGGCAAGTACCAGCCGCGCCGCGACATGGATCCACAGGCGCTCGAAGAACTCGCCCATTCCATCCGCAGCCACGGGGTGATGCAGCCCATTGTGGTGCGGCCGATCGGCGACAACCGCTACGAGATCATTGCCGGTGAGCGCCGCTGGCGCGCCACCCAGCAGGCCGGCCTGGACACCATCCCTGCCATGGTCCGCGAGGTACCCGACGAAACCGCCATCGCCATGGCGCTGATCGAGAACATCCAGCGCGAGGACCTTAACCCGCTGGAGGAGGCACTCGCCTTGCAGCGCCTGCAGCAGGAGTTCGAGCTGACCCAGCAACAGGTGGCCGACGCCGTGGGCAAGTCGCGGGTGACGGTGGCCAACCTGCTGCGCCTGATTACCTTGCCCGATGCGATCAAGACCATGCTCGCCCACGGTGATCTGGAAATGGGCCACGCCCGTGCCCTGCTCGGCCTGGAAGAGCATCGCCAGGAGGAGGGGGCGCGTCATGTTGTCGCACGTGGGCTGACCGTGCGCCAAACCGAGGCGCTGGTGCGTCAGTGGCTGAGTGACAAACCTGATCCGGTAGAACCGGGCAAACCTGATCCGGACATCGCACGCCTTGAACAGCGGCTGGCAGAGCGGCTGGGCTCTGCGGTGCAGATTCGCCATGGCAACAAGGGCAAGGGGCAGCTGGTCATTCGTTATAACTCGCTGGACGAGTTGCAGGGCGTGCTTGCTCACATCCGCTGAAACAATTCCCGTTGTAGCGTGCGGCCGTAAATCACTACGAAGAGTTGAATAGGGGTTAATCCACCCCTATACTCTGCGCGCATTTTGTCGGCACAAATTATGCCAAGTCATAGCTGACGGGTTGGTCGACTTTCGGGGAGCAGTTGTGATGGAAATACGCACGCCAAACCGCTTGCCTTTCCATCGCTGGGCGGTTTTTCCGGTACTGCTTGCTCAATTTGTTGTACTGCTGCTGGCAGCGTTGGTGTTGTGGCAGTGGGGAGGGGCGGTCAGCGGTTATTCGGGCCTTTGTGGAGGCCTGATCGCGTGGCTACCCAATGTGTATTTCGCCTGGAAGGCTTTTCGCTTCAGCGGGGCACGGGCAGCACAAGCCATCGTCAAGTCGTTTTACGCGGGCGAGGCAGGCAAGATGATTTTAACGGCAGTGCTGTTTGCACTGACCTTTGCAGGAGTGAAGCCATTGGCGCCGTTAGCAGTATTCGGCGTCTTCGTGCTGACCCTTTTGGTCAGCTGGTTCGCGCCCCTGCTGATGAATAAAAGACTTTCGAGACCTTAGGGCGTTTGAGGCAACCATGGCAGCAGAAACCGCTTCGGGCTATATCCAGCACCACTTGCAGAACCTGACCTACGGTCAACTACCAGACGGCAGCTGGGGCTTCGCCCATTCGGCTGCAGAAGCCAAGGCAATGGGCTTCTGGGCGTTCCACCTGGACACCCTGGGTTGGTCCGTCGCGCTGGGTCTGATCTTCCTGTTCATCTTCCGCATGGCGGCCAAGAAGGCGACTTCCGGCCAACCCGGCGGCCTGCAGAACTTCGTGGAAGTGATGGTGGACTTCGTCAACGGCAGCGTGAAGGACTCCTTCCATGGCCGTAGCCCGGTGATCGCCCCGCTGGCGCTGACCATCTTCGTCTGGGTGTTCCTGATGAACGCCGTCGACCTGGTACCGGTCGACTGGATTCCTCAGCTGGCCATCCTGATTTCCGGTGACCCGCACATTCCGTTCCGTGCCGTGTCCACCACCGACCCGAACGCGACCCTGGCCATGGCCTTCTGCGTGTTCGCCCTGATCATCTTCTACAGCATCAAGGTCAAGGGCCTGGGCGGCTTCATTGGTGAGCTGACCCTGCACCCGTTCGGCAGCAAGAACATCTTCGTGCAGATCCTGCTGATCCCGGTGAACTTCCTGCTGGAATTCGTCACCCTGATCGCCAAGCCAATCTCTCTGGCCCTGCGACTGTTCGGTAACATGTACGCCGGCGAACTGGTGTTCATCCTGATCGCGGTCATGTTCGGCTCGGGTCTGCTGTGGCTCAGCGGCCTTGGCATCGTGCTGCAATGGGCGTGGGCTGTGTTCCACATCCTGATCATCACCCTGCAAGCCTTCATCTTCATGATGCTCACCATCGTCTACCTGTCGATGGCGCACGAAGATAACCATTAAGACCGCCTGGCGTGTCTGATAGCCTTCCCCGCTCGTTTGGGGGGAGGGCTTAAAAAGTCCGCAAGGGCATGCTGTACCAAACGATTTGTTTTACCGCTTCAAACTAAAAACCTAACCAATACGACGTAAAAGTCGGGAGGAAAGATGGAAACTGTAGTTGGTCTGACCGCTATCGCTGTTGCTCTGCTGATCGGCCTGGGTGCTCTGGGTACCGCCATTGGTTTCGGCCTGCTGGGCGGCAAGTTCCTGGAAGGCGCTGCTCGTCAGCCTGAAATGGTTCCGATGCTGCAGGTCAAAATGTTCATCGTTGCCGGTCTGCTCGACGCCGTCACCATGATCGGTGTGGGTATCGCTCTGTTCTTCACCTTCGCGAATCCGTTCGTTGGTCAGATCGCCGGCTAATCACTCGTCTTCACGAGTTGATGGCTGTATGAATTAAGACCGAGCGAGGTGTTGGCGTGAACATTAATGCAACCCTGATTGGCCAATCCGTTGCTTTTCTGATTTTTGTACTCTTCTGCATGAAGTACGTATGGCCTCCGGTCATCACTGCTCTGCAAGAGCGCCAAAAGAAGATTGCCGACGGCTTGGACGCTGCCAACCGCGCAGCTCGTGACCTGGAGCTGGCCCAAGAAAAAGCGGGTCAGCAACTGCGCGAAGCAAAAGCACAGGCAGCCGAAATCATTGAGCAAAGCAAGAAACGCGCTGCTCAGCTTGTCGAGGAAGCCCGTGATCAGGCCCGCGTCGAAGCTGACCGTGTGAAGGCTCAGGCTCTGGCCGAGATCGAACAGGAACTGAACAGCGCTAAAGATGCCCTGCGTGCCCAAGTGGGTGCCCTGGCCGTTGGCGGTGCTGAAAAGATCCTTGGCGCCACAATCGATCAAAACGCGCATGCGGAGCTGGTTAACAAACTGGCCGCTGAAATTTAAGCGAGGGCGATCATGGCAGAACTGACCACGTTGGCCCGACCTTACGCTAAGGCTGCCTTTGAGCATGCCCAGGCCCATCAGCAACTGGCCAATTGGTCAGCCATGCTCGGCCTGGCTGCTGCGGTGTCGCAAGACGACACCATGCAGCGCCTGCTCAAGGCCCCGCGACTGACGAGCGCAGAAAAGGCCGCCACGTTCATTGACGTGTGCGGTGACAAGTTCAATGCACAGGCACAGAATTTCATTCATGTTGCCGCGGAAAACGACCGTCTCCTGCTTCTGCCGGAGATTGCCGCTCTGTTCGACCTGTACAAGGCCGAGCAAGAGAAATCCGTGGACGTGGAAGTCACCAGTGCCTTCGCGTTGAACCAAGAACAGCAAGACAAACTCGCCAAGGTTCTCAGTGCACGGTTAGGCCAGGAAGTGCGCCTGCACGCGTCGGAGGATGCCAGCCTGATTGGCGGCGTCGTCATCCGCGCCGGTGACCTGGTAATCGATGGCTCTGTTCGCGGCAAAATCGCGAAACTGGCCGAAGCATTGAAATCTTGAGTTTGAAGGGGCAGCAGAGCAATGCAGCAACTCAATCCTTCCGAAATTAGTGAAATCATCAAGGGCCGCATCGACAACCTCGATGTGAGCTCCCAAGCCCGTAACGAAGGTACCGTCGTTTCGGTTTCCGACGGTATCGTGCGGATCCACGGTCTGGCCGACGTCATGTACGGCGAAATGATCGAGTTCCCTGGCGGCGTCTACGGTATGGCACTGAACCTGGAGCAAGACTCCGTAGGTGCAGTGATCCTGGGTGCCTATGACACCCTCGCCGAAGGCATGAGCGCCAAGTGCACCGGCCGCATCCTGGAAGTTCCGGTTGGTAAGGAACTGCTGGGCCGCGTCGTCGACGCACTGGGTAACCCGATCGACGGCAAAGGCCCGCTGGGCAACACCGAGACCGACGCGGTCGAGAAAGTTGCTCCGGGCGTGATCTGGCGTAAGTCGGTAGACCAGCCTGTACAGACTGGCTACAAGTCCGTCGACGCCATGATCCCTGTCGGCCGTGGTCAGCGTGAGCTGATCATCGGTGACCGTCAGATCGGCAAGACCGCCATGGCCATCGACGCCATCATCAACCAGAAAGACTCCGGTATTTTCTGTGTTTATGTAGCTGTCGGCCAGAAGCGTTCGACCGTTGCCAACATCGTTCGCAAGCTGGAAGAAAACGACGCACTGAAAAACACCATCGTGGTGGTTGCCAGCGCCTCGGAATCCGCCGCACTGCAATTCCTGGCGCCTTACGCCGGTTGCACCATGGGCGAATTCTTCCGTGACCGCGGCGAAGACGCACTGATCGTTTACGATGACCTGTCCAAGCAAGCCGTTGCTTACCGTCAGATCTCCCTGCTGCTGCGCCGTCCACCAGGACGTGAAGCGTACCCAGGCGACGTGTTCTATCTCCACTCCCGTCTGCTGGAGCGTGCATCGCGCGTTTCGGAAGAGTACGTCGAGAAGTTCACCAATGGCGCAGTGACTGGCAAAACCGGTTCCCTGACCGCTCTGCCGATCATCGAAACCCAGGCTGGCGACGTTTCCGCGTTCGTTCCGACCAACGTGATTTCCATCACCGACGGTCAGATCTTCCTGGAGTCGGCCATGTTCAACTCGGGCATCCGCCCTGCAGTAAACGCCGGTGTTTCGGTATCCCGCGTAGGTGGTGCCGCTCAGACCAAGATCATCAAGAAACTGTCCGGTGGTATCCGTACCGCTCTGGCTCAGTACCGTGAGCTGGCTGCATTCGCCCAGTTCGCTTCCGATCTGGACGAAGCGACCCGCAAGCAGCTGGAGCATGGTCAGCGCGTAACCGAGCTGATGAAGCAGAAGCAGTACGCACCGATGTCCATCGCGGACATGGCGCTGTCGCTGTACGCCGCTGAGCGTGGTTTCCTGACTGACGTAGAAGTCTCCAAGGTCGGCAGCTTCGAGCAAGCGCTGATCGCCTTCTTCAACCGTGATCACGCTGAACTGATGGCGAAGATCAACGTGAAGGGTGACTTCAACGACGAAATCGACGCAGGCCTGAAAGCCGGTATCGAGAAGTTCAAGGCCACCCAGACCTGGTAAGCCGCAGCGGGGGCTCAGGCCCCCGCTTGCTAACCTGATAGGTGATACATGGCAGGCGCAAAAGAGATTCGCAGTAAGATTGCGAGCATCAAAAGCACGCAAAAAATTACCAGCGCCATGGAGAAAGTGGCGGTCAGCAAAATGCGCAAGGCACAAATGCGCATGGCTGCTAGCCGTCCTTACGCGGAGCGTATCCGCCAGGTGATCGGTCATCTGGCCAACGCCAACCCGGAATACCGCCACCCGTTCATGATCGAGCGCCCTGTAAAGCGCGTTGGTTATATCGTGGTGAGCAGTGACCGTGGTTTGTGCGGTGGCTTGAATACCAACCTGTTCAAGGCCTTGGTCAAGGACATGAACGTAAACCGCGAACAGGGCGTGGAAATCGACCTGTGCGTGATCGGCAGCAAGGGTGCGACTTTCTTCCGCATCTTTGGCGGCAACGTTGTAGCCGCGATCAGCCACCTGGGCGAAGAGCCATCGATCAATGACCTGATCGGCTCCGTCAAAGTGATGCTGGACGCCTACCTGGACGGCCGTATCGATCGCCTTTCGGTGGTTTCGAACAAGTTCATCAACACCATGACCCAGAAGCCAACGGTCGAGCAATTGGTACCGTTGGTGGCAACCCCGGATCAGGATCTCAAGCACCACTGGGATTACCTGTACGAACCCGACGCAAAAGAGCTGCTGGACGGCTTGATGGTGCGTTATGTGGAGTCGCAGGTGTACCAGGCGGTGGTCGAGAACAACGCTGCTGAACAAGCGGCCCGGATGATCGCCATGAAAAACGCCACAGACAACGCCGGTGATTTGATCAAAGAGCTTCAGTTGATCTACAACAAGGCGCGTCAGGCTGCGATCACCCAGGAGATCTCGGAAATCGTCGGCGGCGCTGCCGCGGTTTAACGGTTCACATATTCAGAGGATCCAGCTATGAGTAGCGGACGTATCGTTCAAATCATCGGCGCCGTCATCGACGTGGAATTCCCACGTGACGTCGTGCCGAGTGTTTACAACGCGCTGAAAGTACAAGGCGCGGAAACCACCCTGGAAGTTCAGCAGCAGCTGGGCGACGGCGTGGTTCGTACCATTGCGATGGGCTCGACCGAAGGTCTGAAGCGCGGTCTGGGCGTCGTCGATACCGGCGCGGCCATTTCGGTTCCAGTCGGCAAGGCCACCCTGGGCCGCATCATGGACGTCCTGGGTAACCCAATCGACGAAGCCGGCCCGATCGGTGAAGAAGAGCGTCGCGGTATCCACCAGCCAGCGCCTTCGTTCGCTGACCAGGCGGGCGGCAACGACCTGCTGGAAACCGGCATCAAGGTTATCGACCTGGTTTGCCCGTTCGCCAAGGGTGGTAAGGTTGGTCTGTTCGGTGGTGCCGGTGTCGGCAAGACCGTAAACATGATGGAACTGATCCGTAACATCGCCATGGAACACAGCGGTTATTCCGTGTTCGCTGGTGTGGGTGAGCGTACTCGTGAGGGTAACGACTTCTACCACGAGATGAAGGACTCCAACGTTCTCGACAAAGTAGCCTTGGTCTACGGTCAGATGAACGAGCCACCAGGAAACCGTCTGCGCGTAGCGCTGACCGGCCTGACCATGGCTGAGAAGTTCCGTGACGAAGGTAACGACGTTCTGCTGTTCGTCGACAACATCTACCGTTACACCCTGGCCGGTACCGAAGTATCCGCACTGCTGGGCCGTATGCCTTCTGCAGTAGGTTACCAGCCGACCCTGGCTGAAGAGATGGGCGTTCTGCAAGAGCGCATCACCTCCACCAAGGAAGGTTCGATTACCTCCGTTCAGGCCGTCTACGTACCTGCGGACGACTTGACCGACCCATCGCCGGCGACCACCTTCGCCCACTTGGACGCCACCGTCGTTCTGTCCCGTGACATCGCCTCCCTGGGTATCTACCCAGCGGTCGACCCACTGGACTCGACTTCGCGCCAGCTGGACCCGAACGTGATCGGCAACGAGCACTACGACACCGCGCGTGGCGTTCAGTATGTTCTGCAGCGCTACAAAGAGCTGAAGGACATCATCGCGATCCTGGGTATGGACGAGCTGTCCGAGACCGACAAGCAACTGGTAGCCCGCGCTCGTAAGATCCAGCGCTTCCTGTCGCAGCCGTTCTTCGTAGCCGAAGTCTTCACCGGTTCGCCAGGCAAGTACGTTTCCCTGAAAGACACCATCGCTGGCTTCAGCGGCATCCTCAAAGGTGACTACGACCACCTGCCAGAACAAGCGTTCTACATGGTCGGCAGCATCGACGAAGCGATCGAGAAAGCCAAGAAACTGTAATTCCTGCGCCCCGCAAGGGGCGCTATCAGGTTGAGGCAAGCAGATGGCTATGACAGTCCATTGCGATATCGTCAGCGCGGAAGGAGAGATCTTCTCCGGTCTGGTCGAGATGGTGGTTGCGCACGGTAACCTGGGTGATCTTGGTATCGCTCCAGGCCACGCGCCGCTGATCACCAATCTGAAGCCAGGTCCGATCACGCTGACCAGGCAGGGTGGCGCCCAAGAGGTGTTCTACATCTCTGGTGGTTTCCTCGAGGTTCAGCCGAACATGGTCAAGGTGCTTGCCGATACCGTGCAACGTGCTGCAGACCTGGATGAAGCGCAGGCTCAGGAAGCCCTCAAGGCTGCCGAGAACGCCCTGAATCTGAAAGGCGCGGACTTCGATTACGGTGCCGCCGCCGCACGTCTGGCCGAGGCCGCAGCGCAGCTGCGTACCGTCCAGCAAATGCGCAGAGGCAAGTAATCGGCCCACGCTGATCACTGCTGTTGCGATTGAGTAAAAGGGTAGCCTCGGCTACCCTTTTTCTTTTTCCGAATTCCCCTCCGGTCATTTCACTGACCGCCCAGGATTGGTAGCCAGTCAATGTCACTCGATATCGTTATTCTCGCCGCCGGCCAAGGCACCCGCATGCGCTCGGCGCTGCCCAAGGTGCTGCACCCGGTAGCCGGCAACTCCATGCTCGGCCATGTTATCCACAGCGCCCGGCAGTTGCAGCCACAAGGCATTCATGTGGTGGTTGGCCATGGTGCCGAGTTGGTGCAGCAACGGCTGGCGAGTGACGACCTGAACTTTGTCATGCAGGACAAGCAGCTGGGCACTGGCCATGCACTGGCGCAGGCGCTGCCGGCCCTTACTGCCGATACGGTGCTGGTGCTTTACGGTGATGTGCCACTGATCGAAGTGCAGACCCTGCAACGGCTGCTGGCCAAGGCCAGCGAGCAGCGCCTGGGGCTGCTCACCGTCACGCTGCAGGACCCCACCGGCTATGGCCGGATCGTGCGCAACACAGACGGCAAGGTTACGGCCATCGTGGAGCACAAGGATGCCAGCGACGCGCAGAAGGCCATCAACGAGGGCAACACCGGCATTCTGGCCCTGCCTGCCGCACGTTTGGCCGACTGGATGGGCCGGTTGTCCAACAACAACGCCCAAGGCGAGTACTACCTCACCGACGTGATCGCCATGGCCGTGGCCGATGGCCTGGAGGTGGCCACCGAGCAGCCGCACGACCCCATGGAAGTGCAGGGCGCCAACGACCGCCGCCAGCTGGCAGAGCTTGAGCGTCACTACCAGTTGCGAGAAGGCCGTCGGCTCATGAGCCAAGGGGTCACCCTGCGTGATCCGGCGCGCTTCGATGTGCGCGGTGAAGTGACCGTGGGCCGGGATGTGCTGATCGATATCAACGTCGTTCTTGAAGGCAAGGTGGTCATCGAGGATGACGTACAGATTGGCCCGAACTGCGTGATCAAGGACAGCACCTTGCGCAAGGGCGTGATCATCAAGGCCAACAGCCACCTGGACGGCGCGGTGATGGGCGAGGGCAGTGACGCTGGCCCGTTCGCCCGTTTGCGCCCAGGCAGCGTGCTGGAGGCCAAGGCCCATGTGGGTAACTTCGTCGAGCTGAAGAACGCCCACCTGGGTGAAGGCGCCAAGGCGGGTCACCTGACCTACCTGGGCGATGCCGAGGTCGGCGCGCGTACCAACATCGGCGCCGGCACCATCACCTGCAACTACGACGGTGCCAACAAGTTCAAGACCGTGATGGGCGAGGACGTGTTCATCGGCTCCAACAATTCGCTGGTCGCACCGGTGGAAATCAAAGCCGGCGCAACCACTGCGGCAGGTTCCACCATCAATCAGGCCGTCGAGGCAGGTGAACTGGCCGTGGCACGTGCCCGACAACGCAATATCAGCGGCTGGAAGCGGCCGGAGAAAATCAAAAAGGGCTGAGTTATCCACAGACTTCTACGCCAAAGCCGATTTATGTGAATAAATCGGCTTTTTTATTTCTGATGTGCTGCATTACGTTTTGTCAGGAATTTTTATCCACACCTTGACGAGCGCGCTGGCTTAGGTTTTGATTGCAACCATTATCTTTCGAACCGAAACTTAAAAGCCCAATGTCGAAACGAAACACACCTCAGCGTCGGCACAACATCCTGGCTCTGCTCAGCGAGCACGGCGAGGTGACGGTCGATGCCCTCGCCAAGCGTTTCGATACCTCCGAAGTGACCATCCGCAAAGACTTGGCCGCGTTGGAGAGCAACGGGCTGTTGTTGCGTCGTTACGGTGGTGCCGTACCGGTACCGCAGGAGCTGCTGGTGGAACCGGCCCAGCCGGTATCTGCCTACAAGCGGGCAATTGCCCGTGCTGCGGTAGGCCTTATTCGCGAGCATGCACGCATCATCATCGACAGTGGCAGCACCACCGCGGCCATGATCCCTGAACTGGGGCGCCAGCCTGGGCTGGTGGTGATGACCAACTCGCTCAACGTGGCCCGCGCCATCAGCGAAATCGAGCACGAGCCGGTGTTGTTGATGACCGGTGGCACCTGGGACCCCCACTCGGAATCGTTCCAGGGGCAGGTAGCCGAGCAGGTGTTGCGGTCCTACGACTTCGACCAGTTGTTCATCGGTGCCGACGGCATCGACCTGAGCCGTGGCACCACCACGTTCAATGAGCTACTGGGTTTGAGCCGGGTGATGGCCGAAGTCGCCCGCGAAGTGATCGTGATGGTCGAGTCCGACAAGGTCGGGCGCAAGATCCCCAACCTCGAACTGCCCTGGAGCAGGGTGCACACCCTGATCACAGACGAACGCCTGCCCAGCGAGGCACGCCAACAAATTCAAGCCCGCGGCGTCAACCTGATCTGCGCCGCGATCAGCCAGGAGTAAATAGACATGTGTGGAATCGTGGGTGCAGTCGCCGAGCGCAACATCACCGCCATCCTGATCGAGGGCCTGAAGCGTCTGGAATACCGTGGGTACGACAGTGCAGGCCTGGCCGTGCTGACCCAGGACGGCGAGCTGCAGCGTCGCCGCCGTATTGGCAAGGTCAGTGAGCTGGAAGCTGCTGTGGTGGCCGAGCCGGTTGCCGGGCGCCTGGGCATTGCCCACACCCGTTGGGCTACCCACGGCGCACCTACCGAAGGCAATGCACACCCCCATTTCTCTGGCCATGAAGTGGCTGTGGTGCACAACGGCATCATCGAGAACCACGAAGCGCTGCGCGAAGAGCTCAAGGGGCTGGGCTATGTGTTCGCATCGCAGACCGACACCGAAGTCATCGTCCACCTTATCCACCACACCCTCAAAAGCCTCCCAGACCTGGCCGACGCCCTGAAGGCAGCGGTCAAGCGCCTGCATGGCGCCTATGGCCTGGCGCTGATCAGTACTCACCAACCCGACCGCCTGGTGGCAGCGCGCAGCGGCAGCCCGCTGGTCATTGGCCTGGGCCTGGGTGAGAACTTCCTGGCGTCCGACCAACTGGCGCTGCGCCAGGTCACCGACCGCTTCATGTACCTTGAAGAAGGGGACATCGCCGAAATCCGCCGTGACCAGGTGCGCATCTGGGACCAGGGTGGCCGTGAGGTTCAGCGCGAAACCGTGCAGTACCACGAAGGGGCAGAAGCCGCTGATAAAGGCCAGTATCGCCACTTCATGCTCAAGGAAATCCACGAGCAACCGCGCGTGGTACAGCGCACCCTCGAAGGTCGCCTGGGCACTGACCACGTGCTGGTCCAGGCCTTCGGGCCACAGGCGGCCGAGCTGTTCGCCAAGGTGCGCAACGTGCAGATCGTGGCCTGCGGCACCAGCTACCACGCAGGCATGGTTGCCCGTTACTGGCTGGAAAGCCTGGCGGGGATCCCTTGCCAGGTAGAGGTAGCCAGCGAGTTCCGCTACCGCAAGGTGGTGGTGCAGCCCGACACCCTTTTCGTGTCCATCTCCCAGTCCGGTGAAACCGCCGACACCCTCGCGGCCCTGCGCAACGCCAAAGAGCTAGGCTTCCTCGGCAGCCTAGCCATCTGTAACGTCGGCATCAGCTCGCTGGTGCGTGAGTCGGACCTGACCCTGCTGACCCTGGCCGGCCCGGAAATCGGCGTGGCCTCCACCAAGGCCTTCACCACCCAGCTGGTGTCGCTGATGTTGCTGACCCTGGCCTTGGGCCAGGTGCGCGGCACTCTGGCGGCCGGCGTGGAAGCCGAGCTGGTCGAAGAACTGCGCCGCCTGCCGGCCCGGCTGGGTGAAGCCCTGGCCATGGACGCTACCGTCGAAAAAATCGCCGAGCTGTTCGCCGACAAACACCACACCCTGTTCCTGGGCCGTGGTGCCCAGTACCCCGTTGCCATGGAAGGGGCACTGAAGCTGAAGGAAATCTCGTATATCCATGCCGAAGCCTACCCGGCTGGCGAGCTGAAACACGGCCCGCTGGCGCTGGTGGACAACGACATGCCGGTGGTTACCGTTGCGCCGAACAACGAACTGCTGGAAAAGCTCAAGTCCAACCTGCAGGAAGTGCGTGCCCGCGGTGGTGAGCTGGTGGTGTTCGCCGACGAGCAGGCCGGGCTGAGCAATGGTGAAGGTACCCATGTGGTCCAAGTGCCGCACATCGCCGATGCCCTGGCGCCGATCCTGTACACCATACCGCTGCAGTTGCTGTCGTATTACGTGGCTGTGCTCAAGGGTACTGATGTGGATCAGCCGCGGAACTTGGCGAAGTCGGTGACGGTGGAGTGATGGGGGTGTTGCTGGGATACAAAGCCTCCAAGCTCAGGGCTGCCAGTTAAAAGGCTTTGGCCCGCCTGGCAGCCTATCCCCTGCAAAACCCGCAGATAACGTGATGCTTCAGCAGGGACCCGTGGGAGCAACTGTCTTCCCCAAGATCTCAAAGCTGGCGCAATCACTGTGGGAGCAACTGTCTTTCACAAAACCTGAACGCTGGCGCAGTCCACCTTGTGGGAGCG
>NZ_BCAV01000005.1:0-362961 GCF_001320125.1 Pseudomonas sp. NBRC 111119 | reverse complement strand
CCTGCTACGCGGGGCCCCCGTTCCAGGGGCCCCAGCTCGCCAAGCGTACAAATCACCCCTCCCGAGGTTGAGGAACGCGACGCAGCACCTCGTCATAAGCTTGCAGATCCAGAAAGGCTGTCACTTCAACCGCGCGCGCCTTTTCCATCCGCAGTATCCACACATAGCTGTTGGTGTACGGCCTGTCATCGCCAGCAATGGCTTCGCCTTTCCAGCTGATGATGACGTACTCCCCATCGGCCCAAAGCTGCTTCGATACCGGCCGGATCGGCGTCTTCAGGCGTGTGGTGAGGGGGCGAACAGCCCTCTGCATCAAATCATCCCGCCCGTTGTAAGTCCCCGAGTTGGGTCCTGATCCCTCGATGGTCCACACCACCTCCGGTGCCACCACTTCGTTGAAGAAGTCTGCCCCCCCTGCCGCCCAGCGATCAAAGGCCGCGGCAACCACCGCTTTGTTGTCTGCGGCAGCGGCCTCCTGGTTTTGCACGGAAGTGGCCGAGGCTGCGGTCGCAAAGCAGGCAAGCGACGCACAGAGGACGATGCGGCAGACGCAATCGGGTATACGGATACAGGCCATGGTTGTGCCTCCTGTTAATAAACATGGCGGTTAGCGGGTGATAGGCGCTGGCGCTTCCTGGCCCGCTCGCTTCTGGACCTGGGCGCCGCCAAATACCAATTGCTGCACCATCGGTGTGGCAATAAACCGGCCTGGGAAAATGGGCGCTGGGGCGCTTGCCTGATCCAAACGGGCGATATGTGTTACATCCAGCTCGATGCTGAGTGCGTTCAGGTTGTCCTCGGCTTGAGTCAATGTTCTTGCTCCGATAATGGGCGCGACCACGGCCGGGTTGTGCAAGGCCCACGCAACCGCAACCTGGGAAGGTGTGGCGCCTATTTCCCTCGCGATCTCGACCACCACGCTGGCAATCTGTAACGAGCGCTCGGTCAAATGCCCCGTGGCACTGATCACGCCCTTGCGGTCTGCCGCTACGGCGGCTTCCTTGCTATCGCTCAGGTCTTCGGGCCCATATTTCCCGGTCAGGATGCCGCCGCCCAGCGGCGACCACGGGACTACGGCCAGCCCCATTTCCCGGGCCATGGGCAGTAACTCGTGCTCCACTGTGCGCTCCACCAGGCTGTATTCGATTTGCAGGGCCACCAACGGCGACCAACCGCGCAGATCGGCGAGCGCTTGCAACTGCGCCACCTTCCAAGCAGGTGTGTTGCAGATGCCCAGGTACAGCACCTTGCCGCTGCGCACGATGTCATCCAGGCCACGCATGACTTCTTCTGCGCTTGTGGTGAAGTCCCAGGCGTGCAGGTACAGCAGGTCAATACGGTCTGTGTCCAACTGGCGAAGGCTGGTTTCCACCGAGCGCATCAGGTTGAGACGGTGATTGCCGCCTGAGTTGGGGTCACCGGGGGAACGGGCCATCGTGTACTTGGTTGAAATGATCAAACGCTCGCGTTGGCCTTTCATGAGCTGGCCAAGCATGCGCTCCGAGGCACCGTTGGTGTAATTGACGGCGGTATCGATGAAATTGCCGCCTGCCTCGACATAGCGGTCGAAAATTTGCCGGGCTCCGGCTTCATCCGTTCCCCATCCCCAGTCAGAGCCGAAGGTCATGGTGCCGAGTGCCAGTGGGGAAACGCGAATGCCGGAGCGGCCAAGCAGGCGGTATTGATCGAGTGCTGAGCGAGTGGACATAGGGGCTCCTTACGAATCAGAGGGTGATTGCGTAAGGGGACTTTGCGACAGGGCGGCGGCTTGCACGTATACGGATCGTCCCGCATGCTTGCAGCATCCTCCGAGTTACCGGGCGTTCCACCGCATAACGTTTTGGGGCTTACCATGAATGTGCGGCGCACACTGATCGACGTCATCAGCCGTCATGCACCTTCCAATGGCTTTCACTCGACGCCATTGGCAGGGGTTACGTTGGTGCGTTCAGATACCCCGACAATCCCCATGCCTGTGGTGTATCAACCCACCCTCTGCTACATCGTCCAAGGCCGTAAGCAGGTATCCATTGGGCCCGCGACCTATGTTTACGACGCGGCCAACTACCTTGTCGCCTCAGTAGACATTCCGGTGATGGGCTCCATTATCGAAGCCAGCGAGGCAGAACCGTATCTGTGCCTGGTACTCGACCTGGATATGGCGGTGCTCAGTGAGCTTGCCTTGCGCAACCCAGGCGCCAGCCACCAAACAGCCGATTCAATGCCGAGTGGCATCGAACTCAATGGCAGCACACCCGAGCTGTTAGACGCAGTGGGCAGGCTGGCACGCTTACTGGACACCCCGCAAGATGCAGCGGAGCTGGCGCCGCTGGTAGTACGTGAGGTGCTTTATCGCCTGCTTACCCGCCCTGGCAACTGCGTGCTGTTGCAGATGGCCAAGGCCGACAGCCGCCTGCGTCAGATTGCAAAAGCCATTACCTGGCTGCGTGCCCATTACCAGGAAGCGGTGCGCATCGACGATATTGCCGGCATCGCAGGCATGAGCCGGTCCACCTTCCACGCTCATTTCAAAGCGGTCACATCAATGAGCCCGCTTGAATTCCGTTGCCAGTTGCGCTTGCAGGAGGCGCGGCGCCTGATGGTGGCGGAGGCCCTGGATGCTGCCGGTGCGGGTTACCGAGTAGGCTATGAAAGCCCGTCCCAATTCAGCCGTGACTACGCCCGCGCTTTCGGCCTTCCGCCCGCTCGGGATGCCCTGCGCCTGCGCAGCGGCGCGGCCTAGTTCATCCGTTGGCTTGGGTTCGGCAGGCGAGCGGTCGCTGAGCTGCCCACCTAGTCATGCTCAAGCTGCACATACTCGAGCATCTTCTGGCTCCCATCCAGAATATCCGCACAGATCGCCTCCCGGGCGGCAGCCCCGTCCTTGTTCTTTAGCGCCGCCAGCACTTCCCAGTGATGGTCGATGGCCATGCGTTCATTGAAGCTGCCATACGCCCGCGCAATCAGCGGCCCTGTGCGCATCCACAGGCCATCAAGCAGGCTGGACAGCATCGGCATGTCGGCTATTTCGGTGAGCGCATAGTGGAATTCGTGGTTGTGGGTAAGTGCGGCCGCCAAGTGGTTGGCCTGGATCGCAGCCAGGTTGTCCTCGATACAGCTTTCGAGCCGTTCGAGCTGTGGCGTTGTCACGTGCGCGGCTGCTGTTTCGGCAGCCAGGCCTTCCAGGGAAAGGCGTATACGGCGGATTTCCAGAAACTGCTTGGAGGTCAGCATCGGGACGCGGATGTCCCTGGGCGTTTTGAGAACCAGCGCCTGCTCCTTGGCCAGTTGCAGAATCGCATCCCGTACCGGCGTAACGCTGGTGCCCAGTTGCTCGGCCAGGTCGCGAATACGCAGCCTGTCGTTGGGCTGGAAGCGACCGGTAATCAACGCCTCGCGTAACAGGCCATAGATGCCGCTGCCCAAGTAGGAGTGTTTCAGGTTCTCGATGGGGTAGTTCATTGCTTACTCGTGTACGGCACAGGACCGGCGGCGGAGGGGAACCTTCCACGGCAGATTATCGAATAACTCAAACATGTTGCCCACCATTCACGTGTATTTCTGCACCGTTCACGTAAGACGCCCCGTGGGTACACAGGAAGTGCACCAGCGCTGCGACTTCCTCCGGTTTACCCATGCGCTTCATCGGGATCGAACGCTCAACGATCAGCTCGGTGCCTGCAGACAGGATCGACGTGTCGATTTCACCGGGTGCAATGGCGTTGACCCTTACGCCGTGCTGGCCGAAATCATGGGCCATTTCCCGGGTGAGCGCAGACAGCGCCGCCTTGGAACAGGCATAGGCCACGCCTGCAAAGGGGTGTACCCGGGAGCCTGCGATGGAGGTGACATTGATGACCGAGCCCTTTGCAGCCTTCAGTTCCTCGAACAGCCCGCGGGCGAGCAGGGCGGTGGAGAACAGGTTGACGTTGAACACGTTCAGCCAGGTGGCGTAGTCGGACTCCAGCACACCCAGGCGCTCGCCGTGCTCGCCCTTGGGTGAAATGCCGGCGTTGTTCACCAACGCGTCCAGGCGGCCGCCCAGTTTTTCGCGGATCTCCGGCAGCCTGGCCTGGACGTCCTCGATGTTGCCCAGGTCGAGGTGAATGTGGTTGGCGAGGCCTTCAGCCCATGGGCAGCCTTCGCCAAGGTCCTGGCGAGAGGCGGTGAAGACTCGCCAGCCAGCCGCGTTGAAGTGCTTAACCGTCGCGTGGCCGATGCCGCGGCTGGCGCCGGTGAGCAACAAGGTGCGTGATTCGGTCATGGTGGCGTCCTTTCGGTGATGAGTGGGAAGAGCATAGCTTAAAAATATGATGCATCATATTTGGATTGTGGTTAAATGACTCGCCGCCTCCTGAGAGGCGCACTGCCTGATCTGTTTGCTGCCACTACAAAAAAACTGCCATCCCTTGAAGCTGCCCACGACCTCGTAGCGCACCTGGAGAGACGCATGAACAAGAAAATCGCAGCGGTACTGATACTTGGAACACTCGCAGGCCCCCTCAGCGCCGCTGAGAGGCTGACCGTCCTGTCCTTTGGCGGGAACAACCGCCAGGCCCAGGAAAAGGCCTTCTACCAACCCTTCACTGCACAGTACGCCACCCCCATTACGGCAGATGACTACAACGGCGAAATGGCCAAGATCAAAGTCATGGCCGATACCGGCAAAACCAGCTGGGATGTGGTGGAAGTGGAGTCGCCCGAGCTGATTCGCGGGTGCAGTGAAGGCCTGTTCGAGCCTTTGGATTGGGGCCGGATCGGCAAGAAAGGAGACTTCATCCCTGCTGCGGTGAGCGATTGTGGGGTCGGTATTTTCATCTGGTCGACTGTCCTCACATTCGACCCCAAAAAAGTCGCCTCGGCGCCCCAGGGCTGGGCCGACTTCTGGGATGTAAAGAAGTACCCGGGCAAGCGGGGCCTGCGCCGGGGTGCCAAGTTCACCCTGGAATTCGCCCTGATTGCCGATGGGGTCCCCCTGAAGGATCTGTACCAGGTGCTGGGAACCGAAGCCGGTGTGCAGCGCGCGTTCAAGAAGCTGGACCAGATAAAGCCCAATATCCAGTGGTGGGATTCCGGCGCACAGCCTCTGCAATGGTTGGTATCCGGTGATGTGGTAATGACCTCGGCCTACAACGGCCGGGTGACGTCGGCCCAGGACGAGGGCCAGTCATTTGCCATGCAGTGGAACGGCAGCCTGTACGACCTGGACCACTGGGCAATTGTGAAAGGCAGCCCGAACAAAGCCCTGGCAGAAACGTTCATTGCCTTTGCAAGCGAACCTGTGCAACAGAAGCATTTCGTCGAAGCCATTCCCTACGGGCCAAGCAACAGGCATGCGGTAGAGCTGGTGGACAGAAAAGTCGGCGACAAATTGCCAACCGCGCCAGACAACCTCAAGAACGCCCGGGCTACGGATGCCGAGTTCTGGATCGACCATGGCGAAGACCTGGAAGAGCGCTTCAACGCCTGGGTCAACAAGTAATGCATGATGGCGCCTGCGGGGCAGGCGCCGATTTCGCGCCAGATAAGGGGTAGGGGTATGCCGCTTGAAAATTTCGCAATCGGTGACAGCTTGCTGGAAGTCGCCCCGGCGCACGTCAGTGATGCCCAGGCGGGGGAGATGCTGCATCGGCACTTCGGCTTAAGCGGCACGCTCGAAAAACTTGGCGGTGAAAGAGACCTGAATTTTCGGGTGCTATTGCCTGACGGGGCATCCCGCTTGCTGAAGCTTTCCCATCCGCTGGAAAACCCTGACGTTGTCGATTTTCATAATCAGGCAATGCGCTGCATCGCCTTGCGTGACCCAGCCTTGCCTGTGCAGCGCGTACACACCTCACTGGCCGGCGACCACTTCGTGCGCGTCGAAGTCAACGGTCAACGTATGCTGGCCCGGCTTCTGTCATTCGTCGACGGTATGCAACTGCACCGGGTAGGCCGCACTACCCAAGCGTTTCGTCGGTCATTGGGGGCGTCTCTCGCCCGCCTGGATGTTGCGCTGGAAGCTTTCGATCACCCGGCTGCCCGCCACACGTTGCTCTGGGACATGCAACATGCGGCGCACCTTCGGCCCCTGCTTGCCCATCTCGAACCGGGGCAGGGTCGCGCGCTGGTGGAGCAGAGCCTGGATCAGTTCGAAGCGCAAGTGGTGCCGACAATGGCTGGGCTGCGCAGGCAAGTTATCCACAACGACATGAACCCCCATAACATCATCGTGGATGCTGACAACCCGGATATATTGCGCAACATCCTCGACTTCGGAGACATGGTCCACGCGCCCCTGATCAATGAAGTGGCTGTGGCGGCTTCGTACCATCTTGGCCACGATGGCGACGCCCTGGCGCCGGCGCTGGATGTCATCGCCGCATATCACCAGCACAACCCGCTTGCCCGCGAAGAGCTGCAACTGCTGCCTGAGCTGCTGCGCACCCGGCTGGCCTCGGCCCTGTGCATAAATTCATGGCGTGCGCAGCTGCACCCGGAAAACCGCGCCTACATCCACCGTAACTCCCAGCGTGCATGGGCGAGCCTTGCATCGATCGCGGCCCTGCCGCGGGCGGAGATCGAAAACCGAATACTGGCGGCCTGCAGCCGGGAGGGCAGGGCATGAGCATGGTCAATGGCTTCACCCCAGACGATGCGGCGCGGCTCACGGAGCAGGAGCGGCGCCTTGTAGAACGTCGTGAACGCTTGCTGGGCCCTGCCTACAGGTTGTTCTACGAACGGCCGCTGCACACGGTGCGAGGCGAGGGCGTGTGGCTGTTCGATGAGCAGGGCCGTCGCTACCTGGATGCCTACAACAACGTCGCATCAATTGGGCACTGCCACCCGCGCGTGGTGGAGGCAATGCATCGCCAGGCCCAGCAGCTCAACACCCATACACGCTATTTGCAGGAGGGCATTCTCGACTACGCCGAGCAGCTGCTGGGGACCTTCCCGAGTGACTTGGACCGGGTAATGTTCACCTGTACCGGCAGTGAAGCGAACGACCTGGCACTGCGCATGGCCAGGCACTATACCGGCGGTACCGGCATCATCATCACCCAGTTTGCCTATCACGGTGTTACCGGCGATGTGGCTGAGCTGTCGCCCTCCCTGGGTCGCGGTATGGTGTTGCCCAGCCATGTGCGCACCGTCAGGGCGCCGGATGCCTACCGGCTGGGTACCGACAACGTTTCCGCGTTGTTTGAAGCCGACATAAAGGCAGCCATCCAGGACATGCAAGCACACGGCATACGCCCCGCCGCCATCGTCATGGATGGCATTTTCTCCAGTGACGGTGTACTGGTTGGGCCCCCTGGCTTCATGGCCGCGGGCATTGCAGCGGCCCAGGCCGAAGGCTTGCTGTATATCGCCGACGAAGTTCAGCCAGGCTTCGCTCGCACCGGGTTGAACATGTGGGGCTTCATGCGCCATGGCGTGCAGCCGGATATGGTCACGCTGGGCAAGCCCATGGGCAACGGGCAACCCATTGCTGGCCTGGTGGGGCGCAGTGAGGTGGTCGATTGCTTTGGCAGGCACATGCGCTATTTCAACACCTTTGGGGGTAACCCGGTGTCGTGCGCGGCGGGCAAGGCGGTGCTGGATGTTATTCAGGAGCAGAACCTGCAGCAGCAGTCGCACGTCATTGGCGGCTACCTGCTTGAGGGGTTGTCCCGGCTTGCGCAGCGGCATGCGTGCATGGGCGAGGTGCGCGGCGCGGGGATGTTCCTGGGTGTCGAGTTGGTGACCGACCGCGTTACCCGGCAGCCGGCAGCCGAGCAGGCTCGGAAGGTGGTTAACAGCATGCGGGAAAAGGGTGTGCTGATCAGTGCCTCAGGGCCACTGGAAAACGTGCTCAAGATCAGACCACTGCTGACCTATACCAAAGAGCATGCAGACATGTTGATTGAGGCGGTGGACACGGCCATGGCGGATATCGGCTGACGTTAGCTGCTTTGAACTGATGAAGTGAGCATTCTGGGAGCCCCTTACGGGGCGCATGTGCTCGGCCAATATCAGGCTCATTACAGTCATTATTAGTTATGATATAACGTTTGCAGATAAAGCAGGCCCAGACCTGCGCCGCCCACACTTTCATCTTTGCAGCCCAGGAGCTCCCATGCGATTCACCCCGGCCTCCCTCGCCATGTTTACGGTGATGTTCTCCCCTGAACTGTTCGCCGACCAGACCGGCAACTCCACCATCACCCTTGGCGAGGTGAACATCACCCAAAATGCAGGGGTGGCACTGAGCACCGAACATGTACTCACTTCGGTGGATGTGCTGGGTGGCGACCAGGTGCAGGAAAAGAACGTGATGAACAGCTGGCAGTTGCTGGGCCAGATGCCGGGTATTCAGCTCACGGAAACGGGGCAGGGCGCCGAGTCTGGCAAGGTCACGTTCCGTGCATTCAATGGCGAGGGCTACATCAACGGCATCAAGACCCTCATCGACGGCATTCCCAGCAACGTGAACAGCGGCAACCAGCGCTTCATCGACATGATCTTCCCGCTGGATATCGACTACATCGAAGTGGTGCGCGGTACCAACGACCCGCGTTACGGCCTGCACAACATTGCCGGCAACATCAACTTCGCCACCCGCCAGGGTGGCAACTACGTTGATAGCCGGGTTACCTACGGCAGCTTCGACACCCGCGAAATACAGCTGGCGGTCGGCCACGAAGAAGGCAACGTCGCCCAGAACTACATACTCGCCAAGCAGGACAGCGACGGCTACCGTGACCATAGCCAGTCCAACAAGTACGCACTGGGCGGTAAGTGGTTTGTCAGCAATGATGAACAGAACTTCCGCATTGGGCTGATTGCACGGCTGTACCATCACCAGGCTGAAGAGCCGGGTTTTCTGACCCGCGAACAGATGCACGCCAGCCGTACGCAGTCCCCCGAAAAAAATGCCAACGATGGCGATGACCGGGACATGAAGCACCTCAGCCTGCACGGCGACTGGCAGATCAACGACGACCTCAACCTGAGCAGCAAGCTGTACTTCAACAGCTACAACGATGACCGCACCATCACCTTTACAGACTATCGGCCAGGCAATGCGCCGCGGCAGCGCCGGCAGTGGGATGAGCAGCAAACCGGGGTGCTCAACAACCTCACCTGGCGCATCAACGACCTGCTCACCCTCGATGGCGGCATCAATTACGAAGAGCAGGACAACACTTATAGGCGCCTGCGCTACAGCTTCGGTATCCCTACCGATTTCGATGTAAAGCCGGCCCGGGTGCAGAATGACGACAGCTACACCCTGCGCAACATCGGCGGCTATGTGCAGGCTGTGATCCAGCCCACCGAGTCACTGAAGATCATCCCGGCCATGCGGGTGGACAAGTTCTCTGGCAACACCGAGCTGCTCGGGGGCGTAAAAGCGCCGCTGCAGGACTACGGCTGGATCCGTCAACCCAAGCTCAGCGTGATCTACAGCCTTACCCCCGATATCGACCTGTACGCCAACTGGGGGCGAACCTTCCAGATTCTGACGGGGTCTACCCCGCCCGCTTATATGACGCCAGGCCAGGCTTCTTACGACCCTTCTATCAACACCGGCAAGGAAGTCGGTATCAAGTTCCGCCCCTTCGAAGGCGCCCAGGCCCGGGTTGCACTTTGGCAACAGGATGCCACCGACGAAGTGGCCAACATGCCAAGTACGGGCACTACCGTAGGGTTGGGTGAAACGCGCCGGCGGGGTGTAGACATGCAGATCACCGCGCAACTGGATGAACAGTGGACGGTCTGGGCTTCTCACGCCATTCAGGAGGCCAAGGTAGTGAAGGCCTACTCTGCGTCCGGCCAGTCGCTGTCTGGCAAGGAAGTGTTTTCTACCCCCCGGTACATCAGCAATGTGGGCGTGGACTATCGCTATAACGATGACTGGAAGTTCGGCGTGCAAGGGCGGGCCCAGGGCAGCTACTACATCGATGAGCTGAACGAGAAGGGCAAGTACGGTGGCTTCGTGGTTGCAGATGCCAGCGTCAGCTATCGCATAACGCCTGTCACCAGCGTCGACCTGCAGGTGAAAAACCTGTTTGACCGCCAGTACGAGTATGTCTGGTACGACAATTTCTTCTGGGGCGGTAATGATCAGGCCATGTTCTCCCCTGCACCGGGCCGCTCTGCATTCGTGTCGCTCAACATGAAGCTTTAGGCGCCAGTGCTCACCTACGCCCTTCGTTTAACAGAAACTCCCTGCCAATGAACTACGCTATGCCGGTGGCTTTCGAAATGACATGGGTCTTCCCCTGCACAGGGGACGGGAGGGTGCTTCATGTTTGCTCAACTTCCACCGGCATTGCAGCATCTGCATCTGCCACTGCGCCTCAAGCTGTGGGACGGCAACTACTTTGACCTTGGGCCCAGCCCTCAGGTGACTATCCTGGTCAAGGAGCCACAGCTGATTACCCAGCTCACGCATCCGAGCATGAATGAGCTGGGTACTGCCTTCGTCGAGGGCAAGCTCGAACTGGAAGGCGACATTGCCGAAGCCATCCGGGTGTGTGACGAGCTCAGTGAAGCCTTGCTGGGTGGTGAGGATGAGCGTATCCCCCAGCGGCTGGCCCACGACAAGGACACCGACGCCGAGGCGATCTCTTACCACTACGATGTTTCCAACGCGTTCTACGCGCTGTGGCTGGACCCGGACATGGTGTATTCCTGCGCCTATTTCCGTGAGCCGGACAACACGTTGCAGCAGGCCCAGCAGGACAAGTTCGACCATATCTGCCGCAAGCTGCGCCTGGGTGCAGGTGAATATCTGTTGGATGTCGGCTGCGGCTGGGGTGGCCTGGCCCGCTTCGCGGCGCGTGAGTACGGCGCCAAGGTGTTCGGCATAACCTTGAGCAAAGAGCAGCTCAAACTTGGGCGGCAGCGCGTCGAGGATGAGGGCCTGGGCGACCAGGTCGACCTGCAGATTCTGGACTACCGGGATTTACCCCAGGACGGTCGCTTCGACAAGGTCGTGAGTGTGGGCATGTTCGAGCACGTGGGGCACGCCAACTTGCCGTTGTATTCCCAGACGCTATTCAATGCGGTACGTGAAGGCGGCCTGGTCATGAACCACGGCATCACGGCCAAGCATGTGGATGGTCGGCCTGTAGGGCGGGGGGCGGGTGAGTTCATCGACCGCTACGTATTCCCCCATGGGGAGCTGCCGCACTTGTCGATGATTACGGCCAGCGTATGCGAAGCGGGGCTTGAGGTGGTGGATGTCGAGAGCTTGCGCATGCACTACGCCAAGACCTTGCACCACTGGAGCGAGAACCTGGAAAACCAGCTGCACAATGCCGCTGCGTTGGTCCCGGAAAAAACCCTGCGTATCTGGCGGCTGTACCTGGCAGGTTGTGCCTATGCCTTCGAAAAGGGCTGGATCAACCTGCACCAGATACTGGCAGTGAAGCCCTACGCTGATGGGCACCACGACCTGCCCTGGACCCGCGAACACCTGTATCGCTGACCGCCGTCGCAAACCGGGCGACCCCTACCGAAATGGCAGGGTCGCCTTGGTTGTGTATGGCGCCTACAGAACGGGTGAAATCAGGCGCGCAATGCGCATGCCCAATTGCTGCACCCGGTGAGTGGTCTGGCTGTCTTCGGCGGTTATCTCCCGTGCTTGTGCAAAGTCGTCATTGAGCATCTGCTCGACCTTGTCGGCGAAGTCACGGTCCACGGTCAGCAAGGTAATTTCAAAATTAAGGCGGAACGAACGGTTGTCCAGGTTGGCGCTGCCTATCGCGCTGATCTCGTCATCCACCAGCACCACTTTCTGATGCAGAAACCCCGGCTGATAACGGAACATGCGCACACCCGCGCGCACGGCTTCGAACGCGAACAGGCTGGAGGCGGCGTAGACCACACGGTGGTCCGGGCGTGACGGGATCAGTACCCGCACGTCCACACCCCGCAACACCGCCAGGCGCAGTGCGGCGAATACCGCCTCGTCGGGAACGAAGTAGGGGCTGGTGATCCAGACTCGCCGGGTGGCGGAGTGGATCGCTTCCAGGAAGAACAGCGCGCAGGTCTCCTGCGAGTCGGCCGGGCCGCTGGCAAGGGCCTGGCAGAGCACGCCGTTATCGGGGTAGGTATCCAGCAGAATCAACGGCGGTAGCTGGCGGGTGGCCCAGTACCAGTCTTCGGCAAAGGATTCCTGCAGGCAGGCCAGCACAGGCCCGCTGATGCGTACGTGCGTATCCCGCCAGGGTGACAGCTTGGGGTCGGCCCCCAGGTATTCGTCACCGACGTTGTGCCCGCCGATGAAGCCCACCACGCCGTCCACCACGACGATCTTGCGATGGTTGCGGAAGTTGACCTGCAAGCGGTTGAACCAGCCTCGGCGTGTGGCGAAGGCATGGATCTGTACACCGCCTTCGCGCAACCGCTGGCTGTAACTCGCCGGCAAAGCGTGGCTGCCTACCCGGTCGTACAGCACGAACACCTTCACGCCATCGGCAGCCTTGCGCAGCAACAGCGCTTGCAACGCTTTACCCAAAGCGTCGTTGTGGATGATGAAGAACTGTACCAGCACGACTTCCTTGGCGTTCTCGATGGCTTCGAAGATCGCATCGAAGGTTTGCTTGCCATCAATCAGCAACTCCACCTGGTTATTGGCCAGGCATGGCATGCGGCTGAGCTTGGGCATCGCCCTTAGCGCGGCGTAGCTGGCCGAGGCGCGGGCCGCCAGCGCTTCTTCAACCCACGGTCGCCAGTTCAGGTTGGCCATTGCCACGTGCATCTCCTGATTGGCCTGGCGCCTGGCCTTGATGTAGGCGTAGAACGAGCGGGCACCGAATATCAGGTAAGGGATCAACGTGAAGTACGGGATGAAAAACAGCGGCATCGCCCAGGCTATCGCACCTTGGGCAGTGCGCACGGTAAACAGCGCGTGCAGCGCGGCGACGATTCCCAACAGGTGAACAACACCCAAGAGGTAACCGAAGAAGTAGGGGCTGTGGTAATCCATATGCGTCCTGCTTATTGAATACACCTTAGGTAACAGAACACGTTCCGGGTTCGCCTGCAACAACCGCTTATTTTTAGCGTCTAAGCGGGATATTGTCCGGGTCGTCCGGCTTTTTCAGGAGCGTTTGTCCATGAAGATTCGTCTGCCGCTGTTGGCGTTGGCCCTGGGTTTGAGCAGTGCCGGTGCGCAGGCCCAGATGCTGCAACCGGGTTTGTGGGAGTTGACCACCAGCAACATGCAGGTGGACGGTAAACCGCTACCCGATATGGAATTCATGCTCAGCCAGTTGAAGAACCTGCCACCCGAGCAACGGGCAATGATGGAAGGTGTGTTGGCCAAGCAGGGCGTTACCGTGGGCGGTAAGGGCGTGCGCTCTTGCCTGACCCCGCAGCAGGTGGCAACCAACGACATCCCCTTGCAGGACCCGAAGTCGGGCTGCACGCAGAAAATTACTGACCGCACGGGCAACGTCTGGAAGTTTCAGTTCAGCTGCCCCAAAGCCCAAGGCAGCGGTCAGGCCACGTTCCTCAGTGACAGGGAATTCACCACGCAGGTGAACGGTACCTTCAATGCCTCTGGGGTGCAGCAGCAGGGCAGCATGAATACCCGCGCAGTATGGCTGGGTAACGATTGCGGCGCGGTCAAGCCTCGCACCTGACCTCCCAGCCCCACTGGCTTGTCGCCACAGCGTCGTGGGCATGCAGGCTTTCTGCATGCTCCACGCGTACCTTGAACGCGCTGCTCCACGGCGTCTGCTTTAATGTTTCATGCAGCCTTCGTGCGGCGTCCTCGCAGAACATCAGGTTTTGGCCATTGGCCAGTGCGAAGGCTTGCTCATCACCACGCTTTACCGCTGTCTGCACGGCAGTACCCAGGCTGGTCTCCACCTGATCGATCAGCTCGGTGATGGGTAACGCCGCCTGATTACTCCGCAGCCTTACTTGAATCTTGGCCAGGCTTCTTTGGCTATGGGGGGTTGCAACGATGCCCTCTGCCGTGCCCAGCCACCTCAGTACCGCTTCCCGGTCCACGTGCTCAGCCGTGAATGTGGCTTGGAACTGCTGCTGGATGAGTTGTCTGGCCAACGCCGCCGAGCATGGGCAGGTAGACGAGTAGGGGACTGACACGGATAGTTCCACGTGGAACATTTCGTTTTCGATACGCGCATTCACTTCTACTTCGTAGCTCTTCCAGCCAGCCAGAGGGCTAACCAGTGCAGGTCTTTTCAGCAGATGCTCGAAGCGTAGGCGGATGTAACTCGCGGATGAAAGCCCCTCATGGCTCGTGAGGAAGTTGGCCAGTAGCCGTCGTAGTACGACAGGCGTCAACGGCACTTGCTCCAGAGATTCCAGCGCCAGGTAAAGCCGCGACATGTGAATGCCTCTGGAGCCGCCATCCACCAGGCTTACTCCCGCATCGATTTTTGCAGCCGCCGTACGCCCTTCGAAGGTGATGGGCAAAGCGATGCCGCACATGCCTACCCAATCCAACGGCTGGGACTGGTCCAGGTTCTGTGCGGCGATATCGGGTAGCTTCAGCTGAGTCATTGGGTATTCCAGAAAGTAGTGTGTTCAGCGGCATCCGCCGACCAGGCTGCAGTGCAGGTTGAAACGCTGGCCGCTTGAGCTGGATACCCTGTTCAACGTGGTCCAGCCCACCCTGCGGCTGTATCCAACCCACGCTTCCCCATTGCTTGCCAGGCCTGTGAAGAAAGTCAGGCTGCCGTAACGGCTATTAGTCTGTGCCCATAGGCGCCTGCTCTGGACGTCGTAGCCACGTAAATAAAACGTGCTGCCCTCTGTTCGCACGCTGTAGTAGCCGCCGGCGCGGTCCTGGCAGGCCAGCAGCGTGGCGCTACGGGTGCAAAGGGCGAGTTTAGGGCTGGGAGGCATCGCCAACGCGCTGCAGGGCAAGGCGAGCATCAGTAGCATGAGGATGCGTTGCACGTTCATCTGGGGCACTGGCGAGCTCTCGTTTGTCAGGAACAGCTTGGCGAAATTGTATTGTTACTTTATAACATTGTGCAATGCATCGTTTCGAATGCTTCTGCCTGTAGAGGTTTGCCATGTCTGATCGCCTTCCCGTTACCGTGCTCTCCGGCTTTCTGGGGGCCGGCAAAAGCACGTTGCTCAACCATGTACTGCGTAACCGCGACAACCTTCGGGTGGCGGTTATCGTCAACGACATGAGTGAAATCAACATTGATGCCAGCGAGGTGCAACGCAACGTCAGCTTGAACCGTGCCGAAGAAAAGCTGGTGGAAATGAGCAACGGTTGTATCTGCTGCACATTGCGCGAAGACCTGCTGGAGGAGGTTGCGCGGCTGGCTGAAGAAGGCCGTTTCGATTACCTGCTTATCGAGTCGACGGGCATTTCAGAGCCGCTACCCGTTGCAGAAACCTTCACCTTCCGGGACGAGCAAGGGCGCAGCCTGTCAGACCTGGCGCGGCTGGACACCATGGTCACCGTTGTCGATGGCCTGAATTTCATGAGTGATTATCAAGCTGCCGATAGCCTGGCCAGCCGTGGCGAAACATTAGGCGATGAAGACGAGCGCTCGATTACCGACCTGCTCATCGAGCAGGTGGAGTTTGCCGACGTATTGTTGCTGAGCAAGATCGACCTGATCAGCCAGGCAGAACGGGAAGAACTCATCGCGATTCTGCGTAGCCTCAACGCCCGGGCGCAGATTGTGCCTATGGTCATGGGCCAAGTCCCATTGGCCAGGATTCTCGACACCGGCCTGTTCGATTTTGACGAGGCAGCCCAGGCGCCGGGCTGGCTGCAGGAACTGCGCGGCGAGCACGTGCCTGAAACCGAGGAATACGGCATCGCCGCCAGCACATGGCAGGCACGGCGCCCGCTTCATCCACAGCGCTTCTTCGACTTTATCCACACCCCTTGGACCAATGGGCGCCTACTGCGCTCGAAAGGCTTCTTCTGGCTGGCCAGCAAGTACCAGGAGGCCGGAAGCTGGTCTCAGGCGGGCGGCATGATGCGCCATGGCTTGGCAGGGCGATGGTGGCGATTCGTACCGAAGGATCAGTGGCCGGAGGATGTGGATAACACCGCTGCCATTCTCAAGCACTGGACGCCTGACACCGGCGACTGCCGGCAAGAGCTGGTGTTCATAGGGCAAAACATCGATTTCGATGAGTTATCCACAGCGCTGGAGGCTTGCTTGCTCACCGATGAAGAGATGGAACTCGGCCCGATGGGCTGGCTGCGGCTGGAGGACCCGTTTGGGCCATGGCTTGAGCAGGCTGCCGCATGAATCAGGCCCTTCAGCTTGTGGATATCCGCCAGGTATTCGGCGATTCTCCTCAGATACTGGCGGATGTGCTGCAGGACGGTGTGAACATGTCTGTGTGGCGCAGGCATTTGCCGCCGCAGTTGGAGGACTTCGCCGCAGTCGTGGTGGGCCTTGGCCCATCACTGGCAGACCAGCGCGTGATCGAGGTGGATGAGCACAGGGCGCCGGTACTTGCCGACCTCTTGGCGGAGGCCGCCGACGTGGAGGGTTACGGGGCCTTCGTCGCTGACGTGACATGGTTGGTCGAGGCCTACACCTGCCTGCTGGGCGCTCGCCGGGTAGGGCTGCGCATTCGCGTGCTGGAAGGGCCGATGTGCCCGCGCTTCCATGTGGATAACGTGCCTGTGAGGCTGCTGTGTACCTACTCAGGGCCAGGGAGTGAATGGCTGGAGAGTGATACCCACACCCGAGAAAACTTATCCACAGCGGTGGTTGATCTGCACAGCATAAATCGTCTGCACGCGGGTGAGGTGGCATTGCTCAAAGGTGAGAAGTGGCAGGGCAATGAGGGGGCGGGGCTTGTGCACCGATCACCTGCCGGGCCACAGCGCCGCCTGCTGCTCAGCCTTGACTGGCTGGCGTGACGGCGCATAGTGGGCTACCCCAGCCAGCCATAGATCAGCCATGTTCCACGATATCCCCACCCACGTGATTGCAGGCCCCTTGGGGGCCGGCAAGACCACTCTGCTCCGCCATTTGCTGGCACAACGGCCTGCCAGCGAGCGCTGGGCAGTGCTGGTGAACGAATTCGGCTTGGTGGGCCTGGACGCCGCTTTGCTGGCCCGCGACGACGATGGCGTCGCGATAGGCGAAGTGGCTGGCGGTTGTTTGTGTTGCGTGAGTGGTGTGCCTTTCCAGGTTGGTTTGGGTCGGCTTCTGCGTAAGGCCAAGCCCGACAGGCTGTTCATCGAGCCTTCCGGGTTGGGGCACCCGTTGCAGTTGCTGGATCAACTGAAAAGCGAACCTTGGCAGCATGTGTTGACGGTGCAGCCTCTGATCATGGTGGTCGATGCCCGCTCTCTGCTGGTGGATGATCTACTGTCGGATGCACAAAGGCGTGCTCTGGCAGCTTGCGAGCTACTGGTAATCAACAAGTCAGACACTGTGGATGAAAATACTAAGCTGTTGATAAATAACAAATTATCAACAGCTAAGCTTGCTTGGGTGGAGCAGGGGCGCCTGCCTCTGGCAAACCTTCCACTGCGCAGTAGCGGCGTTATCCAACATTCACCTGTGGATAACCAGATTGTCGACAATCTGCACGGCAGGCCCTTGGTCGTCTGGGCGGATCCTACGCTGCCACTGTCCATGACGCAGCAGGGGGAGGGCGGCTGGAGCATTGGCTGGCGTTGGCACCCGAGCCAGCAGTTTTATCCACAAGTCATCGCAGCCGCGGTGGAGCGCCTGCCGTGGCGGCGAGCGAAGGGGGTTATCCACACTGCGGCTGGTTGGCAGTCTTTCAACGGGCTGGATGGCAGTGTCCCAGCCTGGCAACCCAGCGATTGGCGCACCGATAGCCGTATCGAGTTGATTTTCGATGAACCGCAACCCGAGGCGTCGCTTCAGGCCGTGTTCGCTGCGTGCCGGGTCAGCTGATCAGTTATGCCAGCGGTTATGCTGCTGGCGCCACTGCTGCATTTCGATGACGTTATCGGTGCGCGGCGGCGTCTTGATTTCGAACGGGTAGGGCGCCAGCTCAATTTGCACGCTGTGCGCGCCGAACTGGGTCACGGTCCCTGGGTGGCGCTGCTCGCCGGTCACGGTGAATTCGAACCCATAGATGCGCGCCAGCCGTTTGCGGCCCTTGGCATCGCGCACGAAGGCGATGCGCTTGAGGGCGACCGCATCGTCCAGCAACTCCAGGTCCAGCTTGGCGCAATGCTGCTTGACCCGTTCCAGGGCTTTTTCGCGCAAGCCGTGGTTGTGCCACAGCCAGGCGCCTGCGGTGGCCACCAGCATCAGCAGGAAGAGGTTCTCCAGGGTCAACATTTGCGTATGCTCCAAACAGGTAGATCCAGCTTAACTGCGTCCCTGGCCTGTCGTACAGGTGGCAATCGAGTTCATACTGCGCAGTCTTGAAACCGCTTTGGAACCCCTGCATGAAACGTACTCCGCACCTGCTCGCCATTCAGTCCCATGTGGTGTTCGGCCACGCCGGCAACAGCGCTGCGGTGTTTCCCATGCAGCGTATCGGGGTCAATGTCTGGCCGCTCAATACCGTGCAGTTCTCCAACCACACACAGTATGGCCAGTGGGCCGGCGAAGTGCTCGCCCCTGCGCAAATTCCTGCGTTGGTGGAAGGCATTTCCAATATCGGTGAGTTGGGGCACTGTGACGCGGTGTTGTCCGGTTACCTGGGTAGTGCTGAACAGGGCAGGGCGATTCTGGCCGGTGTGGCGCGCATCAAGGCGGTAAACCCCAAAGCACTGTATGTGTGCGACCCGGTGATGGGGCACCCGGAGAAGGGCTGCAGCGTGCCGCAGGAAGTCAGCCAATTTTTGCTGCAAGAAGCCGTTGGCAAGGCCGATATCCTGTGCCCCAACCAGTTGGAGCTGGACAGCTTCTGCGGGCGCCGCGCGCAGTCCCTGCAGGATTGCGTCGGCATGGCACGCAGTTTGTTGCAACGGGGGCCCAAGGTAGTGCTCGTCAAGCACCTGGCCTACCCGGGGCGTGGCGAAGACCACTTCGAAATGCTGCTGGTAACCGCTGAGCACAGCTGGCACCTGCGCAGGCCTTTGCTGGCGTTCCCGCGTCAGCCGGTAGGGGTTGGCGACCTTACCTCTGGCCTTTTTCTGGCCCGGGTGCTGCTGGGCGACAGTTGGGAGCAGGCCTTCGAATTCGCCGCAGCGGCCGTGCACGAGGTGCTGCTGGAAACCCAGGCGTGCGCCAGCTACGAACTGCAACTGGTGCGTGCCCAGGATCGCATCGCTCACCCCCGGGTACGCTTCGAGGCGCAGCCGCTGGCGTTCTAGGTCGCGTCGGTTTTCAGGTTCTGGTAGCGCTTTTCCAGTTCCTGGCGAATCTCACGGCGCTGCTGGCCTTGCAGGAAGCGGCGCTTTTCTTCGCTGGTTTGGGGTTGGCGCGGCGGGACCGACACCGGCCTGCGGTTGTCATCCACAGCCACCATGGTGAAGAAGCAGCTGTTGGAGTGGCGTACCGAGCGCTCGCGGATGTTCTCGGTCACCACCTTGATGCCTACTTCCATGGATGTGTTGCCGGTGTAGTTCACCGACGCCAGGAAGGTCACCAGCTCGCCCACGTGCACGGGCTCGCGGAAGATCACCTGGTCGACCGACAGGGTCACCACATAGGAGCCGGCATAGCGGCTGGCGCATGCATAGGCCACCTCGTCGAGGTACTTGAGCAGGGTGCCGCCATGTACGTTGCCAGAAAAGTTGGCCATGTCCGGGGTCATCAGGACAGTCATGCTCAGCTGGGCGTTTCCAGGTTCCATAGTGTGCTCACGGTGTGGTTGCGCTGAATCGGGCAAATGGGGGGCGTTATCTTCAGGCATCGCAGTTCCCCTCTCGTTGAGTTGCCAGGCCAATACGGGACGTCGGTGGGCGCGCGGGCGTCACGCCGATACTGCCATCGGCGGCGGTTTCCCAGCCGATCTGTTTCATCATATTGCACTGGCATTTTGCGCCTGGGTGCAATGTTAACCTGAGTACACCCGTGAACCACGGGCCTTCCATTGTTCAATACAGTCTGTACTGCTTGCTTGGCTTGCCTCGGCGCAGGCGCGGTCTGCCTGGGCATTCACCAAATGACGAGAAAAGGAGTATCGCGCCATGCATGCCATCAGCTTCATCCAGGACCTGGCGGTCATCATGCTGGTCGCGGGCGTGGTCACCATCCTTTTTCATCGCCTCAAGCAGCCCGTGGTACTGGGCTACATCGTTGCCGGTTTCATCATCGGCCCGCATACCCCGCCTTTCGGCCTTATCCACGATGAGGACACCATCAAGACCCTGGCCGAACTGGGGGTGATCTTCCTCATGTTCTGCCTGGGGCTGGAATTCAGCTTGCGCAAGTTGTTCAAGGTTGGCGCTACCGCGTTCATCGCGGCCTTCCTGGAAATCGTGCTGATGATATGGATCGGCTTCGAAATTGGCCGCTGGTTTGGCTGGAACACCATGGATTCGCTGTTCCTGGGCGCCATCCTGGCCATCTCTTCAACCACCATCATCGTCAAGGCGCTCAACGACCTGAAGATGAAAAACGAGCGTTTTGCCCAGCTGATTTTCGGCGTGCTGATTGTCGAGGACATTCTGGGCATCGGCATCATTGCGCTGCTTTCGGGTATCGCCGTCAGTGGCACGGTCAGCTCCGGTGAGGTGTTCTCCACCGTTGGCAAGTTGTCGCTGTTCATGATCGTTGCCCTGGTTATCGGCATTTTGCTGGTACCGCGCCTGCTGGCTTATGTAGCCAAGTTTGAAAGCAACGAGATGCTGCTCATCACCGTGCTGGGCCTGTGTTTCGGCTTCTGCCTGCTGGTGGTGAAGCTGGAATACAGCATGGTGCTGGGGGCGTTCCTGATTGGCGCGATCATGGCCGAATCGCGCCAGTTGCTGAAAATCGAACGCCTGATCGAGCCGGTGCGCGACATGTTCAGCGCCATCTTTTTCGTCGCCATCGGCCTGATGATCGACCCGCAGGTGCTGATCGATTACGCCTGGCCCATCGTGGTGATCACCTTGGCGGTGGTGCTGGGCAAGATGCTGTCGTGCGGCATGGGGGCCTTCATTGCCGGTAATGATGGGCGCACTTCGTTACGGGTTGGCATGGGCCTTTCCCAGATTGGCGAATTTTCATTCATCATCGCCGCGTTGGGTATGACCCTGCAGGTCACCAGTGACTTTTTGTACCCGGTAGCCGTTGCCGTCTCGGCCATCACCACACTGCTTACCCCCTACCTGATTCGTGCCGCTGACCCGTTGTCGATCAAGCTGGGCAAGGTGGTGCCTGGTCGTCTGGCCAGGGTGTTGTCGTTATATGGCGAGTGGTTGCGCAGCATCCAGCCCCAGGGTGAGGGTGCCATGGTGGCGGCGATGATACGGCGCATCCTCATGCAGGTCGGGGTAAACCTGGCCCTGGTGATCGCCATCTTCTTCAGTGGCGGTTACTTTGCAGGGCGTATCGGTGCCTGGCTCACGCAATGGGTGGGCGATATCAGCCAGCAAAAGGCGATGATCTGGGGGGCGGCACTGTTGTTGTCGCTGCCCTTCCTGATTGCGGCCTATCGCAAGCTCAAGGCGCTGTCGATGCTGTTGGCCGAGATGGGTGTGAAGCCAGAAATGGCCGGGCGCCATACCCAACGTGTACGGCGTGTAATCGCAGAGGTGATACCGCTGTTGTCGCTGCTGGTGATCTTCCTGCTGCTCTCGGCACTGTCGGCGAGCATTCTGCCTACCAACGAGCTGTTGCTGATTATCGCGGTGGTTGCGGCGGTAGTAGTGGCGTTGCTGTGGCGCTGGTTCATCCGCGTCCATACACGCATGCAGATCGCCTTGCTGGAAACCTTGGAGAACAGCCGGGAGAACACCCACTAACACCGCCCGTAGGAGCGAGCAAAGCTCGCGATGCGCCGCCAAAGCGGCGCCCGCCCCCATCGCCGCAAAGCCCGCTCTTACAGGCCAATCACCCGGCCATTAGCTCAGCTTTCCAGCCAGACATCCCGCGCCCAGTGCCACACCGACTCCCAGCTCTCTTCACCGACCAGCTCATCCTCGGCATCCCACAACACCACCGTGCCGTCCTCTTCAACGCAGTAGTAGTTCTCGCCATCCTGGCACAGCGGGATCAACTCACGCGGTACGCCGACGTCCCATGCATTGGCGGCGACTTCAGGCAGGTAGGTATGCGATTGCGGGTCAGTGACCGTAACAGGCTCCAGTGAGCCGTATACAACGTCACTTACGTTCAACAAGAACTCTTTGAACACAAACGGAATGTTGATGAACAGTTGTTCTTCGATCTCGACCAACAATTCCTCATCCGGAAGCTCGAGGGGCACCGGCACTGGCTCGTTGGCTTCACGGAGTTGTTCGATCACTTCTTCCACGGTTCACTTCCTCAGACCTAGATGACAACGCTGCGGGTTATACCCTAGTAGGCCGCTATGACAAAAGCAAAAACCCCGGGGAGGGCCCCGGGGTTTTTGGGTGCAGCGTGCGCGGTTAGCCGTTTTGGCGGATACCGGCAACCAGCCATGGCTGGTTGTCGCCTTGGGCGCGAACCATGTGCCAGCTTTCGCTGAATGCCTCACCTTGGTCGAAGCGCGAGTTTTTCGACACGCCGCGGAAGGTCAGGGTAGCGTCGGTGCGGTCGGCGCGATCATCAACACCGTCCAGCTGCACTTCGAGATTGTCGATATAGGTCGACTGGAAGCCATCACCGAGTTCGGCACGCTCGCGCTTGAGGAACTCGAGCATCTGCGGGGTAACGAACTCGCCGATCTTGTCCATTTCGTTGGCATCCCAGTGCTGCTGCAGCGACTGGAAGTGGTTGCGGGCAGCGGCCAGGAAGCTCTGCTCGTTGAACCAGGCTGGCGCGTTGATCACCGGCGCCGCTGCCGCAGCAGGTGCTGCCGAGCCGCCGAAGATGGAGGGCTGCGCAGGCTGGCCGTACACCTCACGCTGCATCGGCGCATGGCCAGGCGCAGCCATGTGTGGCTGCTGCTGGCGACGTCGTGCGGCAATGAAGCGGAACACCAGGAAGGCAATGAGCGCGACGATCAGGAAGTCCATGATCTGGAAGCCCTCGAAGCCGTCGCCCATGAACATGGACGCCAGCAGGCCACCGGCGGCCAAGCCTGCCAGTGGGCCCAGCCAGCGCGAAGCACCGCTGGCAGCTGCCGGTGCACGGCCAGGCGCGGTCGGCGTGGCAGCGGGCGTGGTTGGCGTAGCTTGACGGGTCTGGTGGATAGGCGCGGAGCCCGAGCTCTTGCCGCCGCCAAAGCGTTTGGCGTTGGCGTCCAGGCTCAGCGTCAGGCCGACGCAAAGCGCCAGTGCGATGCTAAGAAAACGTTGCATAAGTGGGATATCCCCTGTTGTGGATTGCACGCGCGTCATGGTGCACAGGTTCCTGGGCACATGGCCAGCGACATAATGTTTCGAGCTTTTGCCTAAATGTTGCAGGGCCGCACCCGCAAGGTACGGCCCAGGGTTCAGATCGCTTCCAGCTTGGCATACCCCAGCATCAACCACTTGCTGCCTTCGTCGAAATTCACCTGAACCCGCGCCTGGGCGCCTGAGCCTTCGAAATTCAGGATCACGCCTTCGCCAAATACCGCGTGCTGTACGCGCTGGCCGAGGTTGAACGAGGTCTGCGGGATGTTGGCGTTGGCGAACAGGTTGCTGCCAGCAGCTGTTTTGGCCCCGCCGAAGGGGCGGCTGACGCTGTTGGACAAACGCACTTCCTGAACCAGGCCTGCCGGAATTTCACGTACGAACCGTGAAACCTTGTTGTAGGTTTCGCTACCGTAAAGCCGACGCGTCTCGGCATAGCTCATGACCAGCTGGCGCATGGCCCGGGTGATGCCCACATAGGCCAGGCGACGCTCTTCTTCCAGGCGCCCAGGCTCTTCCAGGCTCATCTTGTGCGGGAACAGGCCTTCTTCCATGCCCACCAGGAACACATAAGGGAATTCCAGGCCTTTGGCGCTGTGCAAGGTCATCAGCTGGACGCTGTCTTCATGCTCGTCAGCCTGCGCATCGCCCGCTTCAAGCGAGGCATGGCCGAGGAAGGCGGACAGCGGCGAAAGGTCGGCGTCTTCTTCGGTCGATTCGAAGTTACGCGCCGCGCTCACCAGTTCCTCAAGGTTTTCTACCCGTGCCTGGCCCTTTTCACCCTTTTCTTCCTGGTGGTAGATAATCAGGCCCGACTGCTCGATGGTGGTCTGTGTCATGGTGTGCAGCGGCATGTCCGCCACTTTGGCAGCCAACCCTTCGATCAGCTCGATGAACGCGCCAAGCGCACTGGCGGCGCGGCCTTTCAGCGCTTTGGCGGCAATCAGCTGGCACATGGCCTGCCACATTGAAGCCTGGCTGTGACGCGCATGCTCGCGGATGGCCTCGACGGTTTTCTCGCCGATTCCGCGAGGCGGTACGTTGATTACCCGCTCCAGGGCGGCGTCGTTGCCCCGGCCCTCGATCAGGCGCAGGTAGGCCATGGCATTCTTGATTTCCGCACGCTCGAAGAAGCGCTGGCCGCCATAGATACGGTAAGGAATACGCTCGCGCAGCAGGGCTTCTTCCAATACCCGCGACTGGGCGTTGGAGCGGTACAGAATGGCGATGTCGCTGCGGGTATTGCCCTGCTTGATCAGGCTTTCGATAGTTTCCACCACGTAGCGCGCTTCATCATGCTCGTTGTAGGCGGCGTACAAGGTGAGCGGTTCGCCTTCACCCATGTCGGTCCACAGCTCTTTGCCCAAGCGGCCGCTGTTGTTGGCGATCAAGGCGTTGGCAGCCTTGAGGATGCCGCCTGTGGAGCGGTAGTTCTGCTCCAGGCGGATCAGCTCGGCGTCAGGGAAATCGGCCGTGTACTGGTGGATGTTCTCGATCTTGGCGCCGCGCCAGCCGTAGATCGACTGGTCGTCGTCGCCCACCGCCATCAGGCTGTCGCCGCCGCGCGCCAGCAGGCGCAGCCAGGCGTACTGCACGGCGTTGGTATCCTGGAACTCGTCGACCAGCACATGGCGGAAGCGCCGCTGGTAGTGCTCCAGCAAACCGGGGTGGTCCCGCCACAAGTCCAGCGCGCGCAGCAGCAGCTCGGAGAAATCGATGACCCCGGCCCGCTCGCACGCTTGCTCGTAGGCGCTGTACACGTCGCGCATGGTGGACAGGAACAGGTCGCCCCCAGGCTGGATATGCTGCGGCCGCAGGCCCTCGTCCTTCTGCCCGTTGATGAACCACTGTGCCTGGCGTGCCGGCCACTTCTGCTCGTCCAGGCCCAGCTCGCGCATTACCCGCTTGACCAGCCGCTGCTGGTCGTCACTGTCGAGAATCTGGAAGTTCTGCACCAGGCCTGCTTCCTGCCAGTGGGCCCGGAGCAAGCGATGGGCCAGCCCGTGGAACGTGCCCACCCACATGCCCGCCGGGTTGATGCCCAGCAGTTGCTCGATCCGGTGGCGCATTTCTGCCGCCGCCTTGTTGGTGAACGTCACCGACAGGATCGAATGCGGCGAGGCCTGCTCTACCTGGATGAGCCAGGCAATGCGATGAACCAGCACGCGGGTTTTACCGGAACCGGCGCCGGCAAGCACCAGTTGACGCCCGACCGAGGCGGCTACGGCCTGGCGTTGGGCATCGTTGAGGGAGTTCAGCAGGAGGGAGAGGTCGTCTGTGTGCATCCCGCCATTCTAGGGGGAGGCTGACCCGGGGGCAAACGCCTACTGTATGAATATTCACCCCGGCCGACGGCCAGCGGTGGGGAGCCAGGCGGCAACCGTATGCCACCTGGCTGGGCGTATCAATCGCAGGCCTGGGCCGGTTCGATCTCAACCTTGAAGGAACCTTCCGAATGAATGATTTCTACTTGGCTGAACGGGCAGGCGCCGTCGCGAAGAAATTCGACGGTTTTTTCGGTCAGAACGGCATTGGCCACCACGCCGGTATCCACCAGCTCCAGATGCAGTACCTCCCAATTGCCGCGGTGGCGGACGTCCGGCTCGACCAGTACCGGCTCGAATGCCGGGCTAGGTACAGTGACGGTGCCGTGGACGCGGAAGGTCTGTTCGCCCGCAGCGGTTTGGTTGTAAGCGACAAAATCGGTGCATTTAGCCATTTAGGTAGAGTCCTGTAGGGGGTGAAAGTAGCGCCGGAGCGCACAGCCACTTTCCCCTAGTCTGCGCAAGGCTTGGATTTGGCAATGCTTCACCCGTGCCAGGTTCTGCCATGACGGGCCAGCAGGCTGTTGGCCTGCTCCGGCCCGTTGTTGCCGGCCGCGTAGTGGCGGGGCGCCTGGAAGTGCTCTTCCCAGCCCGCGATGATCGGGTCCACCCACGCCCAGGCTGCTTCCACTTCGTCGCGGCGCATGAACAGCGTCGAGTCGCCCTCCAGCACATCCAGCAGCAGCCGCTCGTAGGCTTCCCAGCGGCGGGTCTGGCTGAACACCTGCGCCAGGTTCAGGTTCAGGTCTACCGGCTCCAGCCGCATGCCCTTCCCAGGGGTCTTGGTCATCATGCGCAGGCTGATGCGCTCGTCCGGTTGCAGCTGGATCAGCAACTGGTTCACCTGGCCACCGTTGAACAGCTCATGGGGTACCGGCTTGAACTGGATGACGATCTGCGAAGAGCGCCGCGCCATGCGCTTGCCTGTGCGCAGGTAGAAGGGCACGCCAGCCCAGCGCCAGTTGTCGATGTGCGCCTCGATCGCGACAAAGGTTTCCGTGTCGCTATCGTTGTCCACATCCTTTTCGAAGTAATAGGCCATCACTTCCTGGCCGCCGATATGCCCGGCACCGTACTGGCCGCGTACGGTCTTGTCCTGCACATCCTGCCCGGTGATCGGTTTCAGTGCGCGAAGAATCTTCACCTTTTCGTCACGCACCGCTTCTGCCTCGAACTGCGCCGGGGGCTCCATGGCCACCAGGCATAACAGCTGCAGCAGGTGGTTCTGCAGCATGTCGCGCGTCGCCCCTGCGCGGTCGTAGTAACCGCCGCGGTTTTCTACCCCCAGGGTTTCCCCCACGCTGATCTGCACATGGTCGACCTGGCTATTGCGCCATACCGGCTCCAGCAAGGCGTTGGCAAAGCGCAGGGCCATGAGGTTCTGCACGGTTTCCTTGCCCAGGTAATGGTCGATGCGAAACACCTGGCGTTCTTCGAACACTGCACCGATCGATTCGTTGATGGCCGTGGCCGACGCCAGCGAATGGCCGATGGGTTTTTCCAGCACGATGCGCGCTTCACTGTCAGCCAGCCCGGCGATGCGCAGGTGCGTGGCGATAGGCACGAACAGCGAGGGCGCCGTAGCCAGGTAGAAGATACGCGTCAGCCCCCCGGGCTCACCCAGGTAGCGTGCCAGGCGGCCGAAGTCTGCACTTTGCGAGGCATCCATGGCGAAGTAGTCCAGGCGTGCGCAAAAGCGCCGCCAGATTTCATCGTCGAATTCGCCACGGGCAATTTGCGCGCGGCAGTGGCGCTCGGCGAGCTTGAGGTAGTCGTTGCGTGGCAGTTGCCGCCTGGCCAGGGCGATGACCCTGACGGCCGGGTCCAGGCGAGCCTCGCGAAACAGGTGGTAAAGCGCCGGGAGCAATTTGTGCAGGGCCAGATCGCCAGTGCCGCCGAAGACCAGAATGTCGCAAGGAATAGTCAAACCACCACGCTCCACGTTCGTTTAACTGGGCGGGTTGGCGTCCATGTAGTATAACTACAAGAAAGCTACAACCCGGCCAGCCGATCATAACCGAGTCCAGCCCGTGAATCTGTTGCAACATATCGCCCAATCGCGCCACCTGCTGCGCAAATCGGAACTGAAAGTGGCCGACCACGTGCTGCTCGACCCGGCTGCCGTGATGCACAGCTCCATGGCCGACCTCGCGCACAGCGTCGGTATCAGCGAACCGACCATCGTACGTTTCTGCAGGGCCATTGGGTGTACGGGTTTTCAGGACCTCAAGCTCAAGCTGGCGCAGAGCTTGGCCGCCGGGGCCAGTTTTGGGCAGTTTGCCATTCACGAAGACGATTCCGTCGCCGACTACAGCCTGAAGATCTTCGACACCACCCTGCATACCCTGATGGAGGTGCGCGAGCACCTCGACCCGCACGCATTGCAGCAGGCGGTAAGTGCCATGGCCCAGGCACAGCGTGTGGAGTTTTACGGCTTTGGTGCGTCTGGTGCGGTAGCGGCGGATGCTCAGCACAAGTTCTTTCGCTTGCTGCTAAGCGCGGCGGCGTACTCCGACCCGCACATGCAGGCGATGTCGGCCGTCACGCTCAAGCCAGGTGACGTGGCAGTGTGCATTTCCCAGTCGGGCCGCTCCAAAGACCTGTTGATCACTGCCAACCTGGTACGCGAGAGCGGTGCCAACCTGATCACCCTGTGCCCCAGCCAGACCCCGCTGGCCGAGCTGTCCACGGTCAATTTGGCCATCGACGTGCACGAAGACACCGAAATCTACACCCCGCTCACCTCACGCATCGCCCACCTGGTGGTCATCGACGTGCTGGCCATGGGCGTTGCCATGGCGCGGGGTCCCAGCCTGGTCAACCACCTCAAGAGCGTGAAGCGCAGTTTGCGCAGCCTGCGCCTGTCGCCTAAATCGATCAAGGCGACCGACGACTGAGCAGCACCCTGCGCGCCTGTTCAGCCAGGCAGCACTGTGCATGCGGTAGTACCCTGTAGCAGTGAAAATTCACGATCCTGTCACCATTTCGGCGCAAAACCGTAAACCCCCTGGGCCAGTCTGAAACTCCCGCATCCTACCAGGGAGACAGGCAATGGCTCGTGACCACGACGGTATCTACCAACCCAACGCCAAAGCTCGCAAGCAGCAGGAAAAGGACCAGCGCCGCATGGAATACCGCCGCGCGATCGAAAGCTACTGCGATCAGCGTCAGCTGCTGCGCGACCTGGTGGATTACCCCGAACTGCAAGAACTCACGGTGTGGCAGGCGTCGGCGGCAAGCGCCCCGAAAAACGCTCAACCAGGCCGCTGATCAACGTTCGTTCACTGCGGATGAATGCCTGGAAGGCAAGCGCCACTGGCGATTGCCGCTTGGCCTTGGACTGCACCACGCACCAGCTGCGGTACAACGGCAGTTCTTCTACCGGCAGTTCCGCAAGCGCCCCGGTAGCCAGTTCAAGGTTGACCGCATGCCGGGTCAGCAGGGCGATGCCCAGGCCGGCGATCACGCACTCGCGCTGGGCGTCGGCGGATGCCACCTCCAGGGTCTGGGTGAAGTGGACGCGCTTTTCCTTGAAGTATTCCTCGCAGGCTCTGCGGGTTCCCGACCCCTGCTCGCGGATCAGCAGCGTATGAGGCTCCAGGTCCTGCAGGCGCAACTGCGCCAGCTTGCACAGCGGGTGATCGGGCGGGGCCACGGCAATGATCGGGTTATTGAGGAAAGGCAGGAACTCAAGGCCCATGTCCTGCGGCACCATGGACATGATGATCAGGTCGTCGCGGTTGTCGGAAAGGCGCCGGATGGCCTGGGCACGGTTGACCACCGTCAAGGTCAGGTTCACTTCCGGGTGACGCTGCTTGAAGGCGGCGAACAGGTGTGGAACGAAGTACTTGGCGCTGGACTCGATGGCCAGTTTCAACTGCCCCTGCAATGACCCCTGCATGTCCGACAGTTGCATGTCCAGGCTCTCCAGGCGCCCGAAAATGTCATGGCTGGCGCGCTGCAAGGCTTCGGCGGCCTCGGTCAGGTACAACTTCTTGCCCACGTATTCGAACAATGGCTGACCGACGAGCTCTTCCAACTGGCGTATCTGTAGACTTACGGCGGGTTGCGTCAACGCCATTTCTTCTGCGGCGCGGCTGTAAGACCGCAGGTCGCACACCTCATTGAAGATTTGTAATTGACGCAATGTCATACGCATCAAGGACTTACGCATTTTATTAGGCTCTTGGGCAATACCTTGTTACTTCACTATAAGCTTTTGCTAATACTGCCTCTAACAAATATTGATTTTTGTTTATCAACCTACAGCGCTAGGGTGAAAGTGCGACTGGCCAGCAACGCCTGGCCACGCGCCGACCGGTAGAACCGGCTCGACTGTTCCTACGGCTTTGGGAAGACTCCAGTGATAAAAAAAATCCTGATCGCCAACCGAGGTGAAATTGCAGTTCGGATCGTGCGCGCCTGCGCCGAGATGGGCATCCGCTCGGTAGCGATCTTTTCCGACGCCGACCGGCACGCCCTGCATGTGAAGCGCGCCGACGAAGCCCACAGCATTGGTGCTGAGCCGCTGGCTGGCTACCTGAACCCGCGCAAGCTGGTGAACCTGGCGGTGGAAACCGGCTGTGATGCGCTGCACCCGGGTTATGGTTTTCTGTCGGAAAACGCCGAACTGGCGGAAATCTGTGCAGAGCGTGGCATCAAGTTCATCGGCCCGGCCGCCGACGTGATTCGCCGCATGGGCGACAAGACCGAAGCGCGTCGCACCATGATCGCGGCGGGGGTACCGGTAACCCCGGGTACCGAAGGCAACGTGGCCGACATCCACGAAGCCCTCAGCGAGGGTGAGCGCATCGGTTACCCGGTGATGCTCAAGGCGACCTCCGGTGGCGGCGGGCGTGGCATCCGCCGCTGCAACAGCCGCGAAGAGCTGGAACAGAACTTCCCGCGGGTCATCTCCGAGGCCACCAAGGCATTCGGTTCGGCCGAAGTGTTTCTGGAGAAGTGCATCGTCAACCCCAAGCACATCGAGGCGCAGATCCTCGGTGACAGCTTCGGCAACGTGGTGCACCTGTTCGAGCGTGACTGCTCCATTCAGCGCCGCAACCAGAAGCTCATTGAAATCGCACCCAGCCCACAGCTCACGCCTGAGCAGCGCGCCTACATCGGCGACCTGGCCGTGCGCGCAGCCAAGGCAGTGGATTACGAGAACGCCGGTACCGTCGAGTTCTTGCTGGCCGATGGCGAAGTGTATTTCATGGAAATGAACACGCGGGTGCAGGTAGAGCACACCATCACCGAAGAAATCACCGGCATCGATATTGTCCGCGAGCAGATCCGCATCGCCTCCGGCCTGCCTTTGTCGGTGAAACAGGAAGACATCCAGCACCGCGGCTACGCGTTGCAGTTCCGGATCAACGCCGAGGACCCGAAAAACAACTTCCTGCCCAGCTTCGGCAAGATCACGCGTTATTACGCCCCCGGTGGCCCTGGTGTGCGTACCGACACGGCCATTTACACGGGCTACACCATTCCGCCGTTCTACGACTCCATGTGCCTGAAACTGGTGGTGTGGGCGTTGACCTGGGAAGAAGCCATGGACCGCGGCCTGCGGGCCCTGGACGACATGCGCGTGCAAGGCGTGAAGACCACCGCCGCGTACTACCAGGAAATCCTGCGCAACCCCGAATTCCGTAGCGGTCAGTTCAACACCAGCTTCGTCGAAAGCCACCCTGAACTGACCAACTACTCGATCAAGCGCAAACCCGAAGAGCTGGCCCTGGCCATCGCCGCCGCCATCGCCGCCCACGCCGGCATCTGAATGCAGGGGCAAGCTGCGAGCGGCATGCTGCAAGTAGAAGCGAATCGGCTTTTCTTGCGGCTTACCGCTACGAGCTTGCCGCTAAAAGGAGATAACAATGTCCAAGAAAATCCACGTAACCGACACGATCCTGCGCGACGCCCACCAGTCTTTGCTGGCGACCCGCATGCGTACCGAAGACATGCTGCCGATCTGCGACAAGCTCGACAAGGTTGGCTACTGGTCGCTGGAAGTGTGGGGTGGTGCCACCTTCGACGCCTGTGTGCGCTTCCTCAAGGAAGACCCCTGGGAGCGCCTGCGCAAGCTGCGCGCCGCCCTGCCCAACACGCGTCTGCAGATGCTGCTGCGCGGCCAGAACCTGTTGGGCTACCGCCACTACAGCGATGACGTGGTCAAGGCGTTCGTGGCCAAGGCTGCTGTAAACGGCATCGATGTATTCCGCATTTTCGACGCCATGAACGACGTGCGTAACCTGCGTGTGGCCATCGAAGCGGTCAAGGCGGCGGGCAAGCATGCCCAGGGCACCATCGCCTACACCACCAGCCCGGTGCACACCATCGAAGCCTTCGTGAACCAGGCCAAGCAGATGGAAGCCATGGGCTGCGACTCGGTCGCAATCAAGGACATGGCAGGCCTGCTGACACCGTTCGCCACGGGCGAGCTGGTCAAGGCATTGAAAGCCGAACAGTCGCTGCCGGTGTTCATTCATTCCCACGACACTGCAGGCCTGGCTGCCATGTGCCAGCTCAAGGCTGTGGAAAACGGCGCCGACCATATCGACACGGCCATCTCCAGCTTTGCCTGGGGCACCAGCCACCCGGGTACTGAATCGATGGTCGCCGCGCTCAAGGGCAGCGAGTTCGACACAGGCCTCGACCTGGAACTGCTGCAGGAAATCGGCCTGTATTTCTACGCCGTGCGCAAGAAGTACCACCAGTTCGAAAGCGAGTTCACCGCCGTGGACACCCGCGTGCAGGTCAACCAGGTGCCGGGTGGCATGATTTCCAACCTGGCCAACCAGCTGAAGGAGCAGGGCGCCCTCAACCGCATGAGCGAAGTGCTCGCCGAGATCCCGCGTGTGCGTGAAGACCTGGGCTTCCCGCCGCTGGTCACGCCAACCTCGCAAATCGTCGGCACCCAGGCGTTCTTCAACGTGCTGGCCGGCGAGCGCTACAAAACCATCACCAACGAGGTGAAGCTTTACCTGCAAGGCGGTTACGGCAAGGCACCTGGCGTGGTGAACGAGCAACTGCGCCGCCAGGCCATCGGCAGCGAAGATGTGATCGACGTGCGCCCGGCCGACCTGTTGAAGCCGGAAATGGCCAAGCTGCGCACCGAGATCGGTGCCCTGGCCCGCAGCGAAGAGGACGTGCTGACCTTCGCCATGTTCCCGGACATCGGGCGCAAGTTCCTTGAAGAGCGCGAGGCCGGCACGCTCACCCCAGAAGTGTTGCTGCCCATTCCTGAGGCTGGCGCCGTCGCTGCCCCGGGTGGCGAGGGTGTGCCCACCGAGTTCGTCATCGACGTGCACGGTGAAACCTACCGGGTGGATATCACCGGGGTCGGCGTCAAGGCCGAAGGCAAACGCCACTTCTACCTGTCGATTGATGGCATGCCCGAAGAGGTGGTATTCGAGCCTTTGAACGAGTTCGTCGGTGGTGGCGGCAGCAAGCGCAAGCAAGCCAGCGCACCCGGCCATGTCAGCACCACCATGCCTGGCAACATCGTCGATGTGCTGGTGAAGGAGGGCGACACGGTCAAGGCTGGCCAGGCTGTATTGATCACCGAAGCCATGAAGATGGAAACCGAAGTGCAGGCGGCCATCGCCGGCAAGGTCGTGGCCATCCACGTGGCCAAGGGCGACCGCGTCACGCCCGGCGAGATCCTGATCGAAATCGAGGGCTGATACACGCCCGGGGCTGTAATGGTTTACCTCTGGGGAGCGCATGCTCCCCTTTTTTTCGGTCGTATGGCCTGCTGCGCAGTGAAACCAACCCTCAGCCTCTACGGCACACTTCGAGCGTTTCAACCTGGCCTTGCGGTTGTTGGTTGGCATCACTCAACCATCGCTCGAACCCCGCAGCCACCGCCGGCCATTCATCGTCGGTAATCGAGTACCACGCCGTATCGCGGTTGTGGTCCTTCACCACCAGATGCTTGCGGAACACCCCTTCGAAGGTGAAGCCGAAGCGCTCGGCCGCGCGCTTGGAGCGGGCGTTGGCGTTGTTGCACTTCCACTCTAGGCGCCGGTTGCCCAGTGCGAAACCCAGCTTGCCCAGCAGGTAAACCGCCTCGGTGCCTTTGGGCGTGCGCTGCATGGCCGCGCCGAAGGCGATGTGGCCTATTTCGATGCGGCCGTGATCAGGCACGATCGACATCAGGCTGAGGATGCCCTGTGCCTGCCCGTTGCTGCGGTCGATGACGCTATAGAACAACGGGTCGGTACCGGCCGCATTGGCTTGCAGCCAGCGGTCAAAGGCTCCGCGCTCGGTGAAGGGGCCGTAGGGCAGGTAATCCCAAAGGGAGGGGTCTGCCCCGGGGCCTTGCAGCACCTGCCACAGGTCATCGCCATGGCGCGCGGGGGCGAGCTTTTCCAGGCGCACGAAGCGGCCCTCAAGGGTGTCGGCCTTGGGTATCGCGGCCGGTTTCCAGTTCAAGGCATCAGTCATGGTTGCCCTCCAGCCCTTTGCGAAATTGGATGAAGCCAGAGCGTTCGGCCACCTGCTGGTACAGGCTGATGGCCGTGGCATTGGTTTCGTGGGTGAGCCAGTGCACCTTGATACAGTTATCGGCCTTGGCCGCCGCATACACATGCTCGATCAAGCGGCGGCCGATACCCACGCCGCGCTGGGCGCTGTCGACGTAGAGGTCCTGCAGGTAGCAGGCGTTCTCGATGCTCCAGTTGGAGCGGTGATAGATCCAGTTGACCATGCCGACGGCCTTGCCATCGGCCCAGGCCAAGGCCGAGTGGGTGGGCTCGTTGGGGTCGAGCAGGCGCTGCCAGGTGCTGAGGCTGACCGGGTCTGCCACCTCGGACTCGTAGAAGCACAGGTAGGCCTGCCACAGTTCAAGCCAGGCTGCATGGTCTTGGGCGGTTACAGGGCGCAGGATAACGCTGGTCATGGGCGATGCCTTCCTTAGAGGTGGCGCATGTGCGCCGCCAGTTGGTTGTCGAGAGGGTCGGGGCTGGCGCTCAGTGCCTCACGCACGCCGGCAATGTCCTGCGGCGGGCGGTTCTGGCTGAGCTTGCGAGCACCTTGCACGCGGCTGATGGGCAGGCGTACGCCGACGATGGCCTTGAGCATGCTGGCCAGGTAATCAGCCGGTGCGTCGCTGACGCGCCAAGGCATGCTGGCGCCTTGTTCATGCAGGTCGGTGAGCCGGCGGACGATCGCCAACAGCGACTCGGGCTTGTGGATAACTTCGGCGGTGCCGTAGGCATGCACAGCCAGGTAATTCCAGGTAGGGACGATTTTGGGGTTGGCTTGCTTGCTGGGATAGAAACCGGGGCTGACGTAGGCATCGGCACCCGGAAACACCAGCAGCGCCTCGCTTGCCTGGGCCAAATCCTGCCATTGGGGGTTGGCCCGTGCCAGGTGGGCATACACGGTACCCAATTCACCTTCTGCCGTTTCGACCAGCACAGGCAGGTGGGTAGCCAGCAAGCCATGTGCGCCATGGGTGATCAGAATGGCCAGGCGTGTAGCCAGCATCGCTGCGTGCAACTGTGCAACATCGTGCTCTTGATGAGGCTTGCTGGAGTACATGCTCGGTTTCCTTATGCAATGGTGCCATCCTAGGCAGATGATTGGCTCCGGGTAAGAGCCATTGACTGCAAATTTGGAAGGTCCAATTCATGAGTGAAACTCGCCCCCCGTTACCGTTCGACCCCACGGGCATCACCCTGGACCGTAGCCGTGGGCTGAGCCGGCAGTTGTACCAGGCGCTGCGGATTCGCGTGCTTGATGGCCGCCTTGGCAGTGGCACACGCTTGCCGGCCACTCGCGAACTCGCCGCCATGCTGGCCCTGTCGCGTAACAGCGTGGTGCGTGCCTATGATCAATTGTATGCAGAAGGCTACATCGAGAGCCGGGTTGGGGACGGTACCTACGTCAGCCAGCTGCCAAAACTGTCCACACAGTTGTCCACAGGGTTATCCCAGTGCTTATCAACAGGTTTATCCACAAATTCACCGTCTGACACTGATGATTTATCCAGTTCAGGCGCCAGTAACGGGCCTTTGCAGCGGCTGAAAAAACATCATTTGGTGCCACCCCCGGAGGGCGCACCCAAGGCATTTCGTTTGGGCCTGCCTGCCTTCGACCTTTTCCCGTTCGGCGTCTGGGCCAAGCTGCAGGCGGCTTTCTGGCGTAACCCCGACCCTGCAAAGCTGGGCTACGGCAACCCTGCAGGTGAGCGTGAGCTGCGTGAGTTGATCGCAGCCTACCTGCGCAGTTCAAGGGGCCTTGTATGCACCGCTGAACAAATTGTGATCACCAGTGGTGCGCAGCAAGCCATCAGCCTTTGTGCACAGCTGCTGTTGCAGCCGGGTGAGGCTGTGGCTGTGGAAAACCCGGGCTATCGCGCAGCGGGGCATGCCTTTGCATTGGCGGGTGCGCGTTTGTACGGCGTGGCGGTGGATGAGGAAGGGGTCGCCTGCGATCAGCTTGAGCAATGGCCGGCGTGCCGCCTGGCCTATGTGACCCCGGCGCACCAGTACCCCACCGGCGTCACCATGAGCCTGGCCCGACGCCTGCAGTTGCTTGCCTGGGCGGAGCGCAATCAGGGCTGGATCATCGAAGACGATTATGATGGGGAATACCGCTACAGCGGAGCCCCCTTGGCCCCGCTTGCCGCCCTGGACACACAGGGGCGGGTGCTGTACGTCGGCACCTTTGGCAAGATCGCCTTCCCGGCGTTGCGCATGGGCTACCTGGTATTACCCCCACCGCTGGCACAAGCGTTCGGGCAGGCCAAGGCGTTGGCCGTGCGCCACTCAGAAGTGAGCTCGCAATGTGTGATGGCGCAGTTTATGGCCCAAGGGCACTTCCAGCGGCACGTTCGCCGCATGCGCAAGGCCGCGCTGAGCCGGCGCAACATGCTCAAGGCCGGTTGGCCTATGGATATTCCCGGGTTGGCAGCGATGCCCGACGTGTCGGCAGGGCTACACGTGAAGGTGGATGTGGATAACTTTGCCCGTGAGCAGGCTCTGGTCGCCAAAGCCCGTGCAGCCGGGGTAGAGGTGACGGCGCTCAGCAACTTCTGGTTGAACGACAGCACGGTGCCTGTGGATAAACAGGCAGGGCTGGTGCTGGGGTTCGCGGCAGTACCGGAAGGGGAGATCGCCGAAGCGCTGATGCGCCTGCGCAGAGCGTGGCGAGCCTGAGACTCGCCACGGTTTTCCGCTGCCAAAGGCTCGCGCCGTCAGGTGCCGGACTTGATCCGCGTCCAGGCCCGTGTCCGCGCCCGTTCAGCATCGCGAGCGAGCGGCGTGAGCGTATACAGCTTGGCCATGGCCTCTGCGGTCGGATACAGGTTGGGGTTGTTGCGGATAGCAGGGTCCACTTTGTTGGTCGCATCCTTGTTCGGGTTGGGGTACCCGACAAAGTCGCTGATCGGCGCAATCACCTCAGGGCGCAGCAGGTAGTTGATGAACGTGTAGGCATCCTCTGGGTTGGCCGCGTTCTTCGGAATCGCCAGCATGTCGAACCAGATCGGTGCGCCTTCCTTCGGCAGGCGCATGTCCACGACCACGCCGTTCTTGGCCTCGCGTGCGCGGTTGGCGGCCTGGGAGAAGCTGCCGCTGTACCCGACCGCCACGCAGATATCGCCATTGGCGATGTCAGCCATGTACTTGGAAGAGTGGAAGTAGGTGATGTACGGGCGGATCTTCAGCAGCAGCGCCTGAGCCTTTGCATAGTCCGCAGGTTTGTCGCTGTTGGGCGGCAGGCCCAGGTACTGCAGGGCCAACGGCAGGATTTCCGACGGTGAGTCGAGCAGCGCCACGCCGCATTGCTTGAGCTTGGCGATGTTCTCTTCCTTGAAGATCAGGTCCCAGCTGTCTACCGGCGCGTTGTCACCCAGCGCCGCCTTGACCTTGGCCGGGTTGAAGCCGATGAGTACGGTGCCGTACATGTAGGGCACTGCAAACTGGTTACCAGGGTCGTTGGCCTCGATGAGTTTCATCAGGGCCGGGTCAAGGTGTTGCCAGTTGGGCAGCTTGCTGCGGTCCAGTGGCTGAAACACCCCGGCCTCAATCTGCTTGGCCAGAAACACGTTCGAGGGCACCACCACGTCATAGCCGGAATTACCGGTCAGCAGCTTGGCCTCAAGGGCTTCATTGGTATCGAAGATGTCATAGATCAGTTTCACGCCGCTGTCCTGCTGGAAGCCGGTCAGGGTCTGAGGCGTGATGTAGTCGAACCAGTTATACACCCGCAGGGTGCGCTGTTCGGCCTGCGCGTGCAGTGCGCCGGCGAATAGCGATGCAGCGACCAATGGGGCGAGCAGGTGCTTGAGACGGATCATGGCCGGGCTCCAGGCTGGGCGCGCTGGAAGCCTTCCAGCACATTGACTGCGTTGATGCCGATTTCCTCGACGGCATAGCCACCTTCCATCACGAACAAGGTGGGCTTGCCCAACTGGGCAATACGCTTGCCCATCTCCAGGTAGTCGGGGCTGTCGAGCTTGAATTGCGAAATGGGGTCATCCTTGAAGGTGTCCACACCCAGCGAGACCACCAGCACCTCGGCGTCGTAGCCGGCGATGCGCTGGCAGGCGTCTTCCAGGGCGGTGCTCCAGGCAGCCCAGTCACTGCCGGCAGGCAGGGGGTAGTTGACGTTGTAGCCTTCGCCAGCGCCCTCGCCGGTTTCATCGGCGTAGCCCAGAAAATAGGGGAATTCGTCCTGCGGATCGCCGTGGATCGATGCGAAGAACACGTCGTTGCGCTGGTAGAAGATGTCCTGGGTGCCGTTGCCATGGTGGTAGTCCACGTCCAGGATGGCGACCTTGCGCCGGCCCTGGTCAAGAAACGCCTGGGCGGCGATAGCGGCGTTGTTGAGGTAGCAGTAGCCGCCCATGACCTCACCGGCCGCGTGGTGCCCTGGCGGGCGGCACAGCGCAAAGGCTGCGTGCGCGCCTTGCTCAATCGCCGCCTGGGCACTCAGGGCAACCTGCGCAGCGCTGTAGGCGGCCTGCCAGGTGCCGGCGGTAATTGGGGCGCCGGCATCGAAGCTGTAGTAGCCCAGTTCGCCGTGCAGGCCTGTAGGCTTTACTTGGCGCAGGGTACGGGCCGGCCAGGTAAACGGCAGCAGGTCGCCTTCCTGGCCCAGCGCGGCCCAGCGTGCCCAGGCGCCCTCGAAGAAGGCCAGGTATTCGGCACTGTGAACCCTCAGCAGAGGCGCCCGCCCATGGTCGGTGGGCGGCTGAATGGCGCCGAGGTTGCGCTTTTTGACCTGCTCCAGCACATGGTCGGCCCGCGATGGCATTTCGAAACAGGGCATGAGCTTGCCATCGATCAGCTCGCAGCGGCCATGGTGCAGGCGGTGGTCATCGGAATAGATCGTCAGCATTGTTGTTCTCCGGTAAGGACTGGCGTGGGCCAATTGTCACTGGCTGGCCAGTGCGGGAGAACGACCCAAGTGGCCAAAAGGGGATCGATGTGGCCAAGTGCTGTGGCCTTTCAAGGCTCCCTGCGCACGAGTCAGCCGCGAAACTGGCTGGGTGCTACACCACTCCAGCGCTGGAACGCATGCCGGAAGCTGGCGGTTTCACTGAAGCCAAGGGCTTCGGCAATCCGGTAGATGGGCATTTGCTCATCGGCCAGCAACTGCTTGGCCCGCTCGAAGCGCAACTCGTCCAGCAACTGTTGATAACTGCTACCTAGCGCCTGCAAATGGCGGCGCAGGGTGCGTGAGGAGCAGTTCATTTGCCGGGCCAGCCCTTCCAGGCCGGGTGCTGCGGCCAGTTGTTGCGCCAGCAGGTGGCGGATCCGCCCAAGCCAGGCCTGCCGGCCGGTGAATTCCAGGTTCAGGCGCCGGCAACGCTCGCTCATGGCCTTGTGGGTAATGGGGTCGGCCAGCGGCAGCGGTGTATCCAGCCAGCGTTTGTCGAAGCCGAAGGCATTGCCTGCTGCGGCGAAGATGACGGGGCACTGGAAGGCATCGGTGTACAGGGCGTGATAAGTGGGCCGGGGGTGTTCGAAGCGGGTGCCGACCAGTGGCAGGGTACGGCCCAGCAGGTCGTCGCAGATGACCTTCAGCGATACCAGGCAGAACTCTGCGTTGAACGCGCTCAGCGCCGGGCTATCGTGATAATCGCTGGCGTTGAGCCAGACGCGCTGGCCGTCTTCCTGCAAGCGCAACTTGAAAACTGTTCCCAGCAGTGCCGGATATTGCAGGGCCAGGCGCAAGGCGTCACCCAAAGTGGCACTGGAGAGCAGGGCGTAACCCAGCATCCCGTAGCTGGACACATGCATGCGCCGGCCCAGTTCAAGGCCGATGTCCTGCCGCCTGGCCACGGCATTGGCACACACCTGCAGCTCTTGCTGGGTGGTGATACGGGCATCGGCATGCCCCAGGTCTGCCGGGCCGATGCCGCTGCCGGCCAGCAGCGCAGAGGCCTCGCAACCGTCCGCCTGGAAGACGTTGAGGATCAGCGAAACCGCATTCAGGGTGGTCAGGTGGCTGTGCAGCATGCTGGGCGATCCCGTCGGGCTGGAGCGCATTCCAGAGCAAGTTGCGTGCCGGTTCAGGCAAAAAAAAACCCAGGGCAAGCGCCCCGGGCTAGGTAAAGGTTGAGAGGTGTCTAGTCCCTCGACCTGGTGAGACTGTTTACAGCCGCGGTTACGCTTTCAGCGGAACCAGGCGGGGGGCGATCATGTTTTCCGGGCGCAGGATGTCGTCGAGCATCGCGTCGTCCAGCAGCTTCTCTTCGCGCACCAGTTCCAGCACGCCGCGGCCTGTCTCCAGGGCAACACGGGCGATACGGGTGGCGTTTTCGTAACCGATGTACGGGTTCAGTGCAGTGACCAGGCCAATGGAGTGCTCGACCAGTTCACGGCAGCGCTGTTCGTTGGCGGTGATGCCGACGATGCAGTGCTCGCGCAGCATGTCCATGGCGCGCTGCAGCAGGCGGATCGAGTCGAAGATCTTGTAGGCGATCAGCGGCTCCATCACGTTCAGCTGCAGCTGGCCACCCTCGGCCGCGACGGTCAGTGCCAGGTCGTTGCCCATGATGGCGAAGGCGACTTGGTTGACGGCTTCCGGAATGACCGGGTTGACCTTGCCCGGCATGATCGAGCTGCCTGGCTGGCGAGCCGGCAGGTTGATTTCGTTGATGCCGGTGCGTGGGCCGCTGGACAGCAGGCGCAGGTCGTTGCAGATCTTCGACAGCTTGACCGCGGTACGCTTGAGCATGCCCGAGAACAGTACGAAGGCACCCATGTCGGAGGTGGCCTCGATCAGGTCGGCGGCCGGCACCAGCGGCTGGCCGCTGATGGTTGCCAGGCGCTGCACGGCCAGGGCCTGGTAGCCAGGGTCGGCGTTGATGCCGGTGCCGATGGCGGTACCACCCAGGTTGATTTCGGTGAGCAGTTCCGGTGCCAGCGAACGCAGACGCTGCAGGTCTTCGGTCATGGTGGTGGCGAAGGCGCGGAATTCCTGGCCCAGGGTCATCGGTACAGCGTCCTGCAGCTGGGTACGGCCCATCTTCAGGACGTGGTCGAACTCCTTGCCCTTGGAGGCAAAGGCCTGGATCAGGCTTTCGAGGCTGGCCAGCAGGGCGTCATGACCCAGCAGCAGGCCCAGGCGGATGGCCGTGGGGTAGGCGTCGTTGGTCGACTGCGCCATGTTCACGTCGTTGTTGGGGTGCAGGTACTTGTACTCACCCTTTTGGTGGCCCATGGCCTCCAACGCGATGTTGGCGATGACTTCGTTGGCGTTCATGTTGGTAGAAGTACCCGCACCGCCCTGGATCATGTCCACCACGAACTGCTCGTGGTAGTCGCCCTTGATCAGGCGTGCACAGGCTGCGCTGATGGCAGCGTGCTTGGCATCGCTCAGGTGACCCAGCTCACGGTTGGCGTCGGCAGCTGCCTGCTTGACCATGGCCAGGGCCACGACCAGCTTGGGGTAGTGCGACAGCGGAACACCGGAGAGGTGGAAGTTGTTGGCAGCGCGCAGGGTCTGGATGCCGTAGTAGGCATCGGCTGGCACTTCAAGGGTACCCAACAAATCTTTTTCGACGCGGAACGATGCAGCGGAGGACATGATGTATATCATCTCGAGTTTGACCCGGCACATGCCGGAATGGCGCCAATCCTAGGCCTGAAGGGGTTTTTGCGGCCAATGCTGTTGCACGCTAACCTATGCACAAACGGCATAGGGATTGATGTGACGCCAATTGATATTCGAGCGTGGTCCATTTTGGTGCACGCCGGGAGATGTGCTTCATGAACCTTGAAAGCAAATGGCTGGAAGACTTCAGTGCCCTGGCTGCCACGCGCAGTTTTTCCCAGGCGGCGGAACGCCGTTTCGTCACCCAGCCAGCATTCAGCCGGCGTATACGCAGCCTGGAGGCCGCCCTTGGCCTGCAACTGGTCAACCGGTCGCGCACGCCTATTGAACTGACCGAGGCGGGGCAGCTTTTTTTAGTTACCGCACGTACCGTTGTCGACCAGTTGAGCGAAATTCTGCGCCATTTGCATCATCTGGAAGGGGGGCAGGGTGAAGTGGTGCAGGTGGCTGCCGCGCACTCCCTGGCGTCAGGGTTTTTCCCTCGCTGGGTGGCGCAATTGCGCAATGACGGCCTGAATATCGCCACGCGCCTGGTTGCGACCAACGTCGGTGATGCCGTGCATGCCCTGCGTGAAGGGGGGTGTGACCTGATGCTGGCGTTCTACGACCCTGATGCTGCGCTGCAGATGGATGCCGAGATCTTTCCCTCGCTGCACATGGGTACCACCGAGATGTTGCCAGTGTGCGCGGTGGATGCTCAGGGCAAGCCGCTGTTCGACCTTGAAGGTGACGCCAGCGTGCCGCTGCTGGCGTATACCGCCGGGGCGTTTCTGGGCCGCTCGGTGAGTTTGCTGCTGCGTCAGCGCAACCTGCGTTACACCACCGTGTATGAAACGGCCATGGCCGACAGCCTCAAAAGCATGGCGCTCGAAGGCATGGGTATCGCCTGGGTGCCTCGGCTGTCGATGCGTGGCGAGCTGGAGCGTGGCGAACTGGTGATTTGTGGCGGCAGCCAGTGGCACGTGCCGCTGGAAATCCGCCTGTACCGCTGCGCGCTGGTGCGCAAGGCCAACGTCCGCCTGCTGTGGCGTAAACTGGAGGGCGCCACGGTTGACCTGAAAGTCAGCCAAAGCCCCGAAAAATAAGGCCGACAGTTGGTCGCCGGGGTGCCTTAACCGCACCTGCTTACGGTATACTGCGCGGCCTTCTGACCGGATGCGTCCGGTCCTGATCAGCAAACAAGCCACGCCGGTCGTCCCGCGTGGCTTGTTGTTTTTTGACGCGCCTGCGGGCGCACAAGCGAAGAGGCTCGACGATGAGTGCACTGGTTGGCGTGATCATGGGCTCCAAGTCCGATTGGTCCACCCTTAGCCACACCGCCGATATGCTGGAAAAACTCGGCATTCCCTACGAGGTGAAGGTGGTTTCCGCCCACCGTACCCCGGATCTGCTGTTCCAGTACGCTGAAGAGGCCGATGGCCGTGGCATCGAGGTGATCATCGCCGGTGCCGGTGGTGCCGCGCACCTGCCAGGCATGTGCGCCGCCAAGACCCACCTGCCGGTGCTGGGTGTACCTGTGCAGTCGTCGATGCTGTCGGGTGTCGATTCGTTGCTGTCGATCGTGCAGATGCCCGCTGGCGTCCCTGTCGCCACCCTGGCCATTGGCCGGGCCGGTGCAGTCAACGCTGCCCTGCTGTCGGCCAGCATCCTCGGTGCCAGGCACCCGCAGTTCCACGCCGCGTTGAAGCAGTTCCGCACGGAACAGACCGACACCGTGCTGGACAACCCAGACCCGCGTCAGGCTTGAGGCCCAACCCATGAAGATCGGTGTTATCGGTGGCGGCCAGCTGGGCCGTATGCTGGCTCTGGCGGGTACCCCGCTGGGCATGAACTTCGCCTTCCTCGACCCGGCGCCAGATGCCTGCGCCGCGCCGCTGGGCGAGCACCTGCGGGCAGACTACGGCGATCAGGAGCACCTGCGCCAGCTGGCCGACGAGGTCGACCTGGTCACCTTCGAGTTCGAGAGCGTTCCGGCCGAGACCGTGGCGTTTCTTTCGCAGTTCGTGCCGGTGTACCCCAGCGCCGAGGCGCTGCGCATCGCCCGTGATCGCCTGTTCGAAAAGAGCATGTTCCGTGACCTGGGCATCCCCACCCCGGCCTTCGCCGATATCCTGTCGCAGGCAGACCTGGACGCGGCAGTTGCCAGCATCGGCCTGCCGGCGGTGCTGAAAACCCGCACGCTGGGTTACGACGGCAAGGGCCAGAAGGTGCTGCGCACGCCCGAAGACGTCGTGGGTACGTTCGCCGAACTGGGCAGCGTGCCCTGCCTGCTGGAAGGCTTCGTGCCGTTCACGGGTGAAGTATCGCTGGTCGCCGTGCGCGCCCGCGACGGCGAAACGCGTTTCTACCCGCTGGTGCACAACACCCACGAGAGCGGCATCCTGCGCTTGTCGGTGGCCAGCCAGGCGCACCCGTTGCAGGCGTTGGCCGAGGATTACGTTGGCCGCGTATTGCAGCACCTGGACTACGTCGGCGTCATGGCCTTTGAGTTCTTCGAGGTGGACGGTGGCCTCAAGGCCAATGAAATCGCACCCCGGGTACACAACTCCGGCCACTGGACCATCGAAGGTGCCGAGTGCAGCCAGTTCGAGAACCATCTGCGTGCCGTCGCCGGCTTGCCGCTGGGCTCCACCGCCAAGGTGGGGGAGAGCGCGATGCTCAACTTCATCGGCGAAGTGCCTGCTGTGGCTAAAGTGATCGCCATCGATGACTGCCACCTGCATCACTACGGCAAGGCGTTCAAGGTCGGGCGCAAGGTCGGCCACGCGACCCTGCGTTGCAGCGACATGGCTACCCTGGAGCGCAAGATCGCCGAAGTGCAAGCACTGATCGGCGAGTGATCACGCGCAGGTATCGAACTTCTGCAGGCGTCAGGCCCTCTGAAGAGGCAACACGTCAACGCGCACCCATGCGTTGACGTGCTTCATCTTCACTGCAGAGGGATAGCCATGGGCATCATAGGAACCATCTTCATCGGCCTCATCGTCGGCCTGCTGGCCCGCTTCCTCAAGCCGGGTGACGACAGCATGGGCTGGATCATGACCATCCTGCTGGGTATTGCAGGCTCGCTGCTGGCCACGTATGGCGGCCAGGCGCTGGGTATCTACCAGGCTGGGCAAGCGGCTGGCTTCTTCGGTGCGCTGGTCGGTGCCATCATTCTTCTGGTGATCTACGGATTCATCAAGAAACGCTGAATTCTGGTTAGAATGCCCGGCAATTCTTCCGAGTTGCCGAGCATGTCCATGCGTGTCTTTTTCCTCTTCCCCCTGCTGCTGGCCAGTGCCCTGGCCCATGCCGAGCTGCCCGAAACCGATTGGCTGGAGCTGATGCCCAAGTCGGACCAGAAGGCGCTCGAAGCGATGCCCGAAATCGACCACAACTCACCCGAAGCCATGGGGACCTTCACGGCCAAGGGCGGGATGAAGCAGGGCAAGGGCCTGCCTGCGGTGATGTATTCCACCAAGACCGTAGCGGCCATGAATGGCAAGGACATACGCCTGGGCGGTTACCCGGTGCCGTTGGAAAGCGACGCCAAGGGCAACAGCACGCTGTTTTTCCTGGTGCCATACCCTGGCGCGTGCATCCATGTACCGCCGCCCCCACCTAACCAGCTGGTGCTGGTGCGCTACCCCAAGGGGTTGAAGATCGACGACATCTACACACCGTTGTGGGTCAGCGGCAAGCTGAAGGTGGAAAAGGTCAGCAATGACCTAGCCGATGCCGCCTATGCCCTGGATGCGGGGAAAGTGAGGGTGGTGGTAGATGCGGACCTTTGATTGCCTGTGCGATCCGATTCACCCGCGAAGAGGCCCGCAGCCCACTGCAATATTCAAATCACTTCGCAACCGACCCTGAAGCCCAGCGAATGGCTCGCCCCCGGCTGCAACGTCACCACGTCATCCCACACATTGGCTGTTTCGATACACAGCATCCGCTGCCAGCCGTCATCGGCCATGTCTGGCAGTTCCCTGGCCCGGTCCGTCCAGGGGTTCCAGATAACGGCAGAACGTGAGCCGCTGCTGGTCAGGTTGATGCGCCGGTTCCATTGCGGGTCGACGATACTCAGCGTGTTCGGGGTGCCCAGGTAGATGCGATCGGTTTCACCGGTAAACGTCAGGGCGCCTTGCTGTTGGCGCTGCTCCCAGTCGGCCAGGGTTTCGATATACCCCAACCCTTCGACGCCTTCTACACGCGCCTGGCGTACATCGCTGACGGCAAGGTAACTGTGCAGGGCCTGGCTGATGGTCACCGGGGTGCTGCCGGTGTTGCGGCTTGTGAGGGTGAGGCCAAGGTCATTGCCCAACTGCACCACCAGTTTCAGCTCTACCTTGTGGGGCCAGCCGGGGAGCTGCCCCTGGGCTTCGGGCAATTGCAGCTCAATGCGCAGGCCCTCACCCGCTTCCTCGATACCCAGCAATTGCCAGTCGCGGGTGCGCGCCAGGCCGTGGGCAGGGGCTTGTTCACCCCGGTACATGGCCTGAACGGCAGTGGGGTTGCGCTGCAGGTTGCCGAACCATGGCCAGCACACCGGCACCCCGGCGCGTACCGACTTGCCCTGGCGGAAGATGGCCTGGTCGCTCAGCCACAGCAGCGGCGGTTCGCCGAGCCGCTGGTAGCTGAGGATCTGTGCGCCCTGCTGGGCGATCAGGAGTTCGGCGTGGTCGCTGCTGATCCGCCAGCAGCTCAGTTCGCCATGTTGCTCGGTTACGACCTGGAAGGTAGCCATTGCATTCATCTCGTTGATTGCCAGTGGGCCTTGGACCCGGGCACAGGCAACGAGTTTACCGCCGGCGGGGCTCAGCGACGAGGGACGGAGCGGGTACGGCCACTGCCGTCGATGGCGACGAACACGAAGACGGCTTCGGTAACCTTGCGCCATTCGCTGGACAACGGGTCGTCACTCCACACCTCGACCATCATCTGGATCGAGCTGCGGCCGATCTCCAGGGTCTGGGTATAAAAGGACAGCTGCGCACCGACGGCGACCGGTACCAGAAACGCCATGCGGTCGATGGCCACGGTGGCAACGCGCCCACCGGCCACGCGGCTGGCCATGGCGGTGCCGGCCAAGTCCATCTGCGCAACCAGCCAGCCGCCGAAGATGTCGCCGAAGCCGTTGGTTTCGCGCGGCAGGGCCGTGATCTGCAAGGCCAGGTCGCCTTGGGGGATTGGATCTTCTTGTTCGAGCTCAATCATGCGGTGGGGCCTCTGACCCGTGACGCTTTTCGTTGGTGTGGCGCAAAGGCCGGGTAGACGATTCAGCTGACAACATACTACGCCGATTTCGTATAACGGGGCGGCCGTAGGGAAACTCTGCGAAACCGCCTGAGTATAGTGACCGGCGTTTTCGCACAACATCCCACGCTAGCAGCACACTTTTCCTACGAAACGCCAGTATATAGAGCATCATCCCAAGCGACGACCGTACATTCGTGAATATCTGTATGGTTTTTGTATCGCTTTCGGCCTGGCCAGGCAATTTGCTATCTTCGCCTGTCCCCACATCAAGAAGCTGCATGCCAAGCGGCCCGCACGCCTTATAAAGAGAACGCCCCGCAATGACTTCCGTGCCCAGCAGTATCGAGCAGGCCCCACGGCCGCTGACCCGCAATGACTACAAGACCCTTTCGCTGTCTGCATTGGGCGGGGCGCTGGAGTTCTACGACTTCATCATCTTCGTGTTCTTCGCCACCGTGGTGGGCAAGTTGTTCTTCCCTGCCGACATGCCGGAGTGGCTGCGCCTGATGCAAACCTTCGGCATCTTTGCCGCAGGTTACCTGGCGCGCCCGCTGGGCGGGATCATCATGGCCCACTTCGGCGACCTGCTGGGGCGCAAGAAGATGTTCACCCTGAGCATCTTCATGATGGCCTTGCCCACGCTGATCATGGGCCTGTTGCCTACCTATGCGCAGATTGGCTTGTGGGCGCCGATTCTGCTGTTGCTCATGCGCGTCGTGCAGGGTGCAGCCATTGGTGGGGAGGTGCCTGGCGCCTGGGTATTCGTGTCCGAGCACGTACCCGCCCGCAACACTGGCTATGCCTGCGGCACCCTCACCGCCGGCCTGACGGCGGGCATTCTGCTCGGTTCGCTGGTGGCGACGCTGATCAACAGCGTGTACAGCGTGGAGGAAGTCGCCGATTACGCCTGGCGAATCCCGTTCCTGCTCGGTGGCGTGTTCGGCCTGTTCTCGGTTTACCTGCGCCGTTGGCTGCACGAAACCCCGGTATTCGCCGAGATGCAGCAGCGCAAGGCACTGGCCGAAGAGCTGCCACTGCGCGCCGTACTGCGCGACCACCGCGGCCCGATCCTGCTGTCGATGCTGCTCACCTGGCTGCTGTCGGCCGGCATCGTGGTGGTCATCCTGATGACGCCGGCGCTGCTGCAGAGCCTCTACCACATCAGCCCCACCGACTCGCTCAAGGCCAACAGCCTGGCCATCGTGCTGCTCAGCGTCGGCTGTATCGGCGCGGGCAGCCTGGCTGACCGGTTTGGCGCGGGCCGGGTGTTCGTGGTCGGCAGCCTGCTGCTGCTGGCCAGCTCCTGGACCTTCTACCACAGCCTGCCCACCCGGCCTGAGCTGCTGTTCCCGCTGTATGCGCTGACCGGCCTGTCCGTGGGGGTGATCGGCGCGGTGCCGTACGTGATGGTCAAGGCGTTTCCGGCCGCCGTGCGCTTCAGCGGCCTGTCGTTCTCGTACAACGTGGCCTACGCGATCTTCGGCGGGCTTACTCCGATGGCGGTGACCGGTCTGCTGAAAGTCAGCCCGATGGCGCCTGCTTATTATGTGGCGGTGTTGTGCGGGGTAGGGCTGGCAGTGGGGGTGTATCTGCTTGCCAACAAGCGCTGACCGAGGGGCAGGGTGCAATGATGGCATTTCATCCAACTGTCACAATCGAGTCATATGCTGTTCATGCGAGCTGCTGATACTGGGCCCCGTTCCACTGCTGCACCCCTCTATTCCTGCTAGGAGCAAGGCATGAAACTGAAGCGTTTGATGGCGGCCCTCACCTTTGCCGCCGCTGGCGTTGCAACCGCCAACGCGGTAGCTGCTGTCGACCCTGCAATCCCGACCTACACCAAGACCACCGGTGTTTCGGGCAACCTCTCCAGCGTTGGTTCCGACACCCTCGCGAACCTGATGACCTTGTGGGCCGAGGCCTACAAAAAGGAATACCCGAACGTCAACATCCAGATCCAGGCTGCTGGCTCCTCCACCGCGCCACCTGCGCTGACCGAAGGCACCGCCAACCTCGGCCCGATGAGCCGCAAGATGAAGGACGTGGAGCTGCAGGCGTTCGAGCAGAAGTACGGCTACAAGCCAACTGCCATCCCGGTGGCTGTCGACGCCCTGGCCGTGTTCGTGCACAAGGACAACCCGATCAAAGGCCTGACCATGGCCCAGGTTGACGCAATCTTCTCCTCCACCCGCCTGTGCGGCGCCAAGGCTGACATCAAGACCTGGGGCGACGTGGGTGTAACCGGCGACCTGGCCAACAAGCCAATCCAGCTGTTCGGCCGCAACTCGGTATCCGGCACCTACGGCTACTTCAAGGAAGAAGCCCTGTGCAAAGGCGATTTCAAGCCTAATGTGAACGAGCAGCCTGGCTCGGCTTCGGTGGTGCAGTCGATCAGCTCGTCGCTAAACGGCATCGGCTACTCGGGCATCGGCTACAAGACCGCCAGCGTCAAGACCGTGGCCCTGGCCAAGAAAGAAGGCGGGGAATTCATCGAAGACAACGAGACCAACGCCCTGAACGGCAGCTACCCGCTCTCGCGCTTCCTGTACGTCTACGTCAACAAGGCGCCGAACAAGCCGCTGGCGCCGCTGGAAGCCGAGTTCGTCAAGCTGGTGCTGTCGCAGGCCGGTCAGCAGGTGGTGGTGAAGGACGGCTACATTCCGCTGCCGGCCAAGGTGGTCGACAAGACCCTGGCTGACCTGGGCCTGTCCCACGCCGGTAATGTTGCCAAGCAGTAATTGACCGATGAAGGGGCCGGGGTAAACCGGCCTCCTTCACAACTCCCAGCCCGAAGCCAGGCTTACTGTGCGTCGGGCTTCCGTGCGTCATCGCATTGTCATGTTTTTGTCATACGGGACCGCTAGGGTGTGCCCATGAATGATCTGGCCAACTCCACAATGACCCAAAATTCCCAGCCTGTGCGCATTGATTTCAATACGCCGGAGCTGCAACGCAAGCGGCGCATTCGCGCCTTGAAGGACCGCCTGACCCGCTGGTACGTACTGGTGGGCGGGCTGGCTGTGCTGGCCGCCATCACGTTGATCTTCTTCTACCTGGCCTACGTGGTGCTGCCGTTGTTCCAGGGCGCCGAGCTGACCAAAAAGCAAGCCCTGACCCCGGCCTGGCTGCAGCAGGATGCCGGCAAGCCGCTGATGATCGCCCTTGAAGAGCAGAACCTGGTTGGCATGCGCGTTTCGGACAAAGGCCAAGCGCTGTTCTTCGACACCAAGACGGGTAATGAACTCAAGCGTGTGGACTTGCCCGTGCCAACCGGCACCCAGGTCACCTCCATTGGTGCCGACCAGCCGGGCAGCCCGGTGGTGGTATTGGGCCTGTCCAACGGCCAGGCGCTGGTGTTCCACCACAGCTACAAGATCACCTACCCGGACAACCACAAGACCATCACCCCCGGCATCGACTACCCGTATGGGGAACAGCCCTTTGTGCTGGACGAGCAGGGCCGTGGGCTGGACCACGTCAGCGTCAACGTCAATGGTGACACCCTGCTGCTGGCCGGCTCCACCGGGGCCCAGTTGCAGGTACTGGCGCTGACCCGTAGCGAAAACATGATGACCGACGAGGTCTCCACCGAGCAGAACCGTATCGCCCTGCCGCAAATGACCGAAACGGTGAAGAACATCTTCATCGACCCCCGTCAGCAATGGTTGTACGTGATCAACGGCCGCGCCAGCGCGGACGTGTTCAGCCTGCGCGACAAAAGCCTTAATGGCCGCTACAAGCTGTCTGAAAACGCCGGCACCGAAGTGACCGCGACCACCCAGCTGGTCGGTGGCATTTCGCTGATCGTGGGTAACTCCGATGGCGGCCTGGCCCAGTGGTTCATGGCCCGCGACCCGGATGGCGAGTCGCGTTTCAAACAGATTCGGACGTTCCAGATGGGCACGGCGCCTATCGTGCAGATCGACGCCGAGGAACGCCGCAAGGGCTTCATCGCCCTGGATGCAGACGGCAAGCTGGGCGTGTTCCACAGCACCGCGCACCGCACCTTGCTGGTGGAACCCGTAGCTCCTGGCGCGGGCATCCTCGCCCTGTCGCCCCGGGCCAACCGCATCATCATCGAAGCAGCGGGCAAGCTGCTGCCGCTGAGCCTGCGCAACCCGCACCCAGAGGTATCCTTCAGCGCGCTGTGGGGCAAGGTGTGGTACGAAAACTACGATGAGCCCAAGTATGTCTGGCAGTCGACGGCTTCGAACACCGACTTCGAGCCCAAGCTCAGCTTGTCTCCGCTCACCTTCGGTACGCTGAAGGCGGCGTTCTACGCCATGATCCTGGCGGCCCCGCTGGCCATCGCTGCTGCTATCTACACGGCCTACTTCATGGCCCCGGGCATGCGCCGCAAGGTCAAGCCGGTGATCGAGCTGATGGAAGCCATGCCCACGGTCATTCTCGGGTTCTTCGCCGGCCTGTTCCTGGCGCCGTACCTGGAAGGCCACCTGCCAGGCGTGTTCAGCCTGTTCCTGCTGATGCCGCTGGGCATCCTGCTGGCAGGGTTCACCTGGAGCAGGCTGCCCGAGTCGCTGCGCCTGCGTGTACCCGATGGCTGGGAAGCGGCGATCCTGATCCCGGTCATTCTGCTCACCGGCTGGTTCGCCCTGACCATGAGCCCGCACCTGGAAAGCTGGTTCTTCGGCGGCGACATGCGGTTGTGGATCACCAACGACTTGGGCATCACCTATGACCAGCGCAACGCCATGGTGGTGGGCATCGCCATGGGCTTTGCGGTTATCCCGAACATCTACTCCATTGCCGAAGATGCCGTGTTCAGCGTGCCACGCAGCCTCACCCTGGGCTCGCTGGCCCTGGGTGCGACGCCCTGGCAAACCCTGACACGCGTGGTCATCCTTACCGCCAGCCCCGGTATCTTCTCGGCGCTGATGATCGGTATGGGCCGGGCGGTAGGCGAAACCATGATCGTGCTGATGGCCACTGGCAACACCCCAGTGATGGAAATGAACCTGTTCGAGGGCATGCGCACCCTGGCCGCCAACGTGGCCGTGGAGATGCCGGAGTCGGAAGTCGGCGGTAGCCATTACCGGGTGCTGTTCCTGGCCGCCCTGGTGCTGCTGATGTTCACCTTCGTCATGAACACCTTGGCCGAGCTGATTCGCCAGCGTCTGCGCAAGAAATACTCGTCGCTTTGATAGAAAGGTAGCGATCCGTGAAAAAGGATTCCCTCAAAGGCTGGTTCAAGAGCGGCGCCCCCGGCGTATGGATGAGCGGTGGCGCGGTGGCCATGGCGGTGATCATGACCGTCGGGCTGCTGGCCGTCATTGCCGTACGCGGGCTGGGCCACTTCTGGCCGGCAGACCTGGTTCAGGCCACCTACAAGGTGCCGGGCCAGGCGCAGCAGACCGTCATCGGCGAGGTGGTGCAGCAGGAAGAAGTGCCGCGTGCGCGCCTGAAGGGCGCCGGCCTGCCGGTGCCCGACCAGGGCCCGGAGTTCATGACCCGCGAATTGATCAAGGTGGGTAACCGCGACCTCAACGGCAGCGACTTCACCTGGGTGGTGGGCGAATGGCTGGTCGATGAAAAACGCCCGTCCGAGCTGATGGCCCTTGAGCGTCGCGAGTGGGGCAATTTCTACGGCTACCTGGTCAGCGTCAAGGAAGAAGGCCGCGTGGTCGCCCAAGGGCCCGCTGCCTGGGGTGAGCTGCAGGCTCGCCTGCAGCGCGCCAACACGCTCAACAGGCAGCTGCAGGCGCTGGAAAAGAAAGACATCGGCGCCATCAACCATGGCCTGGAACGTCTGCGCCTGCAGGCCCGCAAGCTTGAGCTGGAAGGCAAGCTGGACGCCGCAGCCCAGGCTGACATGGACGCTGACAGGGCCGAGCTGAACAGCCGCTACAAGGCCGTGGAAGAGCGCCTGACCGGCCTGCACCAGGCTTTCGCCCGCGACAGCCTGGTGGCGCGTGATGGCAATGGCCGGGAGGTTGAAATCAACCTGAGCAAGGTGGTGCATGCCATCCAGCCCAATGCCATGTCCGGCTTCACCAAGCTGGGCACCTACTTCGGCAAGGTCTGGGAATTCCTCAGCGACGACCCGCGTGAAGCCAACACCGAAGGCGGGATTTTCCCGGCTATCTTCGGCACTGTGATGATGACCCTGATCATGGCGGTGATCGTCACCCCGTTCGGTGTACTTGCGGCGGTGTACCTGCGTGAGTACGCGCGCCAGGGCCCTGTGACGCGCCTGATTCGCATCGCGGTGAACAACCTGGCCGGTGTGCCGGCGATCGTCTACGGTGTGTTCGGGCTGGGCTTTTTTGTCTACGTGCTGGGCGGGTCGATCGACCGCCTGTTCTTCCCAGAGGCCCTGCCGGCACCTACCTTGGGTACGCCCGGCCTGCTGTGGGCATCGCTGACCCTGGCGCTGCTGGCGGTGCCGGTGGTGATCGTGGCCACGGAAGAAGGGCTGGCACGCATCCCGCGTACGGTGCGCGAAGGCTCGCTGGCGCTGGGCGCCACCAAGGCCGAGACGCTGTGGAAGATCGTCCTGCCCATGGCCAGCCCGGCCATGATGACCGGCATGATCCTGGCGGTGGCGCGCGCTGCCGGCGAAGTCGCGCCGCTGATGCTGGTAGGTGTAGTGAAGCTGGCGCCCTCGCTGCCGGTGGATGGCAACTACCCGTACCTGCACCTGGACCAGAAGATCATGCACCTGGGCTTCCATATCTACGACGTGGGCTTCCAGAGCCCCAACGTGGAGGCGGCCCGCCCGCTGGTGTACGCCACCGCGCTGTTGCTGGTGCTGGTGATTGCGTCGCTGAACCTTTCGGCGGTGTGGATTCGCAACCACCTGCGCGAGAAGTACAAGGCGCTCGACAGCTAATTCAAGCCTTAAGCCACAAGCGGCAAGCATCAAGCTGATTGCCGCTTTGCTCAAACTTGCAGCTTGCAGCGCGAAGCTTGCAGCTTCGAATGGAGTGAGACGATGCAACACGATAATCACGCCCACGGCATCGACATGTCTGCCTTGGGCCGCGACAAGCAGAGCCTGCGCCTGGCCGAAGAAACGGTCGCCATCGAAGTACCGGGCCTGAGCCTGTTCTACGGTGACAAACAGGCCCTGTTCGATGTCAGCCTGAACATCCCCAAGCAGCGCGTTACCGCCTTCATCGGCCCGTCGGGCTGCGGCAAGTCCACGCTGCTGCGCACCTTCAACCGCATGAACGACCTGGTCGACGGTTGCCGGGTAGAGGGTGCGATCAACCTCTACGGCAACAACATCTACCGCAAGGGCGAAGACGTGGCCGAGCTGCGTCGCCGGGTGGGCATGGTGTTCCAGAAGCCCAACCCGTTCCCCAAGACGATCTACGAGAACGTGGTGTACGGCCTGCGCATTCAGGGCATCAACAAGAAGCGTGTGCTCGATGAAGCCGTGGAGTGGGCGCTGAAGGGCGCTGCGTTGTGGGACGAGGTGAAGGACCGCCTGCACGACTCGGCGCTGGGTTTGTCCGGTGGCCAGCAGCAGCGCCTGGTGATTGCCCGTACCATCGCTGTCGAACCCGAGGTGCTGCTGCTCGACGAACCCTGCTCGGCTCTGGACCCGATCTCGACGCTGAAAGTCGAAGAGCTGATCTACGAACTGAAAGCCAAGTACACCATCGTCATCGTCACCCACAACATGCAGCAGGCCGCGCGGGTCTCGGACTACACGGCGTTCATGTACATGGGCAAGCTGGTGGAGTTCGGCGACACCGACACCCTGTTCACCAACCCTGCGAAAAAGCAGACCGAAGACTACATCACCGGTCGCTACGGCTAGCAGCGGCAAGCCGCAAGCGGCAAGCGGCAAGCGGCAAGCTGCAAGTCAAAGCGGCTGCGGCTAGCACTTAGCTAGTGAACAACACGAACTACTTGAAGCTTGCAGCTTGAAGCTTGCAACTTCGCGGAGCGACCCATGATCAACAAAGAAAGCCTTACCCACCATATCTCTCAGCAGTTCAACGCCGAGCTCGAAGAAGTGCGCAGCCATCTGCTGGCCATGGGCGGGCTGGTGGAAAAGCAAGTCAATGATGCCGTGACGGCCCTCATCGAGGCGGACTCCGGGCTGGCCCAGCAAGTGCGCGAAGTGGATGAGCAGATCAACCAGATGGAGCGCAACATCGACGAAGAGTGCGTGCGCATTCTGGCCCGTCGTCAGCCTGCTGCCTCCGACCTGCGCCTGATCATCAGCATCTCCAAGTCGGTGATCGATCTGGAGCGCATCGGCGACGAATCCACCAAGATCGCTCGCCGGGCCATCCAGCTGTGCGAGGAGGGCGAGTCGCCCCGTGGCTACGTCGAAGTGCGACACATCGGTGACCAGGTGCGCAACATGGTGCGCGATGCCCTGGATGCCTTTGCAAGGTTTGATGCCGACCTGGCCTTGTCGGTGGCCCAATACGACAAGACCATCGATCGCGAATACAAGACAGCGCTGCGCGAGCTGGTGACCTACATGATGGAAGACCCGCGGTCGATCTCCCGGGTACTCAGCGTGATCTGGGCGCTGCGTTCGCTGGAGCGCATCGGCGACCACGCGCGTAACATCTCCGAACTGGTCATTTACCTGGTACGCGGCACCGATGTGCGCCACATGGGCCTCAAGCGCATGACGGCAGAAGTGCAGGGCAGCGCGGCGGTGGATGGCGAAAAGGCTAATGTTCCGGGTGAAGCGGACGATAAATAAGGTTGCTCCCGAGCATCGACGCCCGGCCTCTGCCGGGCGTTTTCGTTTGTGGTCGTAGAGCCAGCAGGGCCGTGGCGAACCGTTGGAAAAGTCCCGACGTTGGATAGGCAGTAGCAAGTGGCCAGCAATTGGCAGTAGGCTAGTCGGGATCAGAAGGAGTATCGATGAGTAAAGTGAATGTGCTGGTCGTGGATGACGCCCCGTTTATCCGCGACCTGGTCCGCAAGTGCCTGCGCAATGCCTTCCCCGGCATGGCCATAGATGACGCTGTGAATGGCCGCAAAGCCATGGCTCTGCTGGGCAAGGAGCCTTTCGACCTGGTGCTCTGCGACTGGGAGATGCCAGAAATGTCTGGCCTGGAACTGCTCACCTGGTGTCGCCAGCAACCGGAGCTTAAACACCTTCAGTTCATCATGGTGACCAGCCGCGGCGACAAGGAAAACGTGATCCAGGCGATCCAGGCAGGGGTTTCCGATTTCGTCGGCAAGCCGTTCACCAACGAGCAGCTGCTGACCAAGGTGAAAAAGGCCTTGGCCAAGATCGGCAAGCTCGACAGCCTGATGGCGCCTGCGCCGGCACGCTCCAGCGGGGCATTCGCCAACGACTCGCTCAACGCTCTCACTGCCGGCAAACCGGAGGCAGTGAAGGTTGCCGCGCCAGCGCCCGCCAAGCCGGTGCCCAGCGCAGCCAGGCCTGCAGCCGCTGCACCTGCCGCTGCACCCAGTGGGCGCGGCCAGGGCCAGCTGCGCCTTGCCAGCGGCGCTCAGCCTTGTGTGATCAAGGCGCTGAGCCTGAAGGAGGCGCTGCTGGTGGTGCGGCGCAGTGAAACCCTGCCCCAGGTGCTCGAAGGGGCCGTGCTGGACCTGGAGCAAGGCGAGAACGCCGAGGTCGCCCGCTTGAACGGCTACCTGCACGCGATCGTTGCATTCGAGCCGAAACCGGACAGCGACTGGCTGCAACTCACGTTCAAATTCGTCGACCAGGACGCCCAGAAGCTCGATTACCTGTCGCGGCTGATTGCCCGCGGCACTGCCCAGAAACACTTCACCCCGGGCGCCTGACGCACGGTTCGGCGGGTGGCCGGCTTCGCCAGGGGCCTGTGCCATCCGACCAACTGCCATGGTCATCGCGTCACCCGCTGCTAGGCTTCGACAGATCGCCAACTGTCAAAAAGCCACTATCATGCCTGCACGCCTGCTGCTTGTTTGCGCGTTGCTCCTGGCCTCGGCGTCGAGCCTGGCGGTGACGCTGCACCCTGTCACCGATGCATCGGGTGCGGTGTCCTATGCCGACCGCCCAGGGCCTGGGGTGAAGGCCATGCTGTCGGACGAATCCATGATCGAGATCCAGCCCGAAGACGTGCGCCTCAACGCCATCGTGTTTCAGGGCGGGGTGAGTTTTTCGGCGCGCAACGAGCTGCCGGTAGCCGTGCAGGTGGAGCTGCGCCTGGACAACCTGGTGAACGCGCAGGGTGGCAATGCACCGCGCATCGTGCGGCGTGTGCTGCCGCCGCGGTCAACGCAAATGCTCAGCGTGCTGCGGGGCCGGCCCGGTACCCTGCTCAATTATCGCTCCACCCTGCTGCAGGCCATGGGCGACCCCGGGGCGCGCCCGCAGGGCTATCGCTATGCTTTCCCCTGGGTAGGTGGGCCCTTTCGCATAAGCCAGGGGCCAAACGGGCGGGTCAGCCATTTCGGGCCCAAGGGGCGTTATGCCATGGATATCGCCATGCCTGAAGGCACCACGATCGTGGCTGCGCGGGAAGGGGTGGTGGTGAGCCTGCAGAACAGCCAGAGCGGGCGGGGCGAGAACCCGTCGGGCAACTTTGTGCGGATCCTGCACCCGGACGGGACGATGGGCGTGTACCTGCACCTGATGCGCGGCTCGGTGGTAGTTACCCCTGGCCAGCGGGTGCGGCAGGGGCAAGTGCTGGCCAAATCAGGCAACACCGGCAACAGCACCGGCCCGCACCTGCATTTTGTGGTGCAACGCAACGTGGGGCTGGCTGTGGAATCGATACCCTACCGGTTCGACAAGCCGATCAGCGGGTCGCCTGACTACACCGCAGGCAACCCGTGAGGGCATGAGGGGCTGACGCACAGCCCGGTTAGCCTCAGTCCAGCTTGAGCACCTTGGCCAGTACGATCTTCGGCCCTTTCATCTTCTTGATGATGATGCGCAACCCTTCGACCTCCAGCACTTCTTCCTCTTCAGGCACGCGCTTGAGCGTTTCATAGATCAACCCGGCCAGCGTCTCGGCCTCGATATGGTCCAGGTCCACACCCAGCAGGCGTTCCACCTTGAACAGGGGGGTATCGCCACGCACCAGTAGCTTGCCAGGCTGGTAGGCCAGGATGCCGCGTTCGGTCTTGCGGTGCTCGTCCTGAATGTCGCCGACCAGCACTTCCAGAACGTCTTCCATGGTCAGGTAGCCGATGACCTTGCCGTCGGCCTCTTCCACCAGCACAAAGTGGGCACCACCCTTGCGGAACTGCTCCAGCAACTGGGACAGCGGCATGTGCCGCGAGACGCGCTCCAGCGGGCGAGCCAGGTCTTCCAGGTCGATGGTTTCTGGCAGCTGTTCCAGCTCGGCCAGCTCCAGCAGCAGGTCCTTGATGTGCAACAGGCCGGTGAATTCCTCGCGCTCGGCGTCGTACACCGGGTAGCGGCTGAACTTGTGGCGGCGTATCAGCCCTAGAATCTGCTTCAGCGGGGCATGGGCATCGATGCTGACCATGTCCTCGCGGGAGTTGGCCCAGTCCACCACCTCCAGCTCGCCCATTTCCACGGCCGAGGCCAGCACGCGCATGCCCTGGTCGCTGGGGTCCTGGCCACGGCTGGAGTGCAGGATCAGCTTGAGTTCTTCACGGCTGTAATGGTGTTCGTGGTGGGGCCCTGGCTCACCCTGGCCGGCAATGCGCAAAATGGTATTGGCGCTGGCGTTGAGCAGGTAGATGGCCGGGTACATCAGCCAGTAGAACAGGTACAGCGGCACCGCCGTCCACAACGACAGCAGCTCAGGCTTGCGGATGGCCCACGATTTCGGCGCCAGCTCACCGATCACGATGTGCAGGTACGAAATCACGAAGAAGGCGACAAAGAACGACACCGCCTTGATCAGCTCGGGCGTATCCACGCCCATATAGGCCAGCAGCGGCTCGAGCAGGTGGGCAAAGGCCGGCTCGCCCACCCAGCCCAGGCCCAGCGAGGCGAGGGTGATACCCAGCTGGCAGGCCGAGAGGTAGGCGTCGAGCTGGTTGTGCACTTTGCGCAGGATGCTGCCGCGCCAGCCGTGCTGCTCGGCAATGGACTCCACACGCGTGGCACGCAGTTTGACCATGGCGAACTCTGCCGCAACGAAGAAGCCGTTGAGCAGTACCAGGAGCAAAGCAAAGATGATCATGCCGAAATCGGCGAACAGAGAGGTGAGGCTGATACCAGGGGAAGGGTCCATGATGGAGTTTTTACGGGGTCCGTCTATGAGATAGGAAGAAAAATGCCGGCTCCAGCCGGCACTGGGGGTCCAATGTAGCGGCTGGTGCTGCAAAAGCAAAGGGTGACGGGTTCATCTGCCTGTGAGGCAGCCGCTTCAGCCTTTGTCGCTGGCCAATTGTACCGGCGCAAAATGACAGGTGAAGGTGCTGCCGTGCCCAGGCACGCTGCTGATCTCAAGTTTGCCGCGGTGGCGCATCAGCACATGCTTGACGATCGCCAGGCCAAGCCCGGTGCCGCCAGTGTTGGAGGCCCGGCTGGAGTCCACGCGGTAGAACCGCTCCGTCAGGCGAGGCAAGTGCTTGGCGTCGATGCCCACCCCTGAGTCCTGCACCGACAGGTGCGCACCCTGGGCATCGACCCACAGGCGGATACGGATGTTGCCTTCGTCCTGGGTGTACTTGACGGCGTTGAACACCAGGTTGGAAAACGCACTGCGCAGCTCCGATTCGCTGCCTTTGAGCCGCACCCCTGGCGTTGCGTCCAGGGTAATGCGCTGGTTGCGCCCGCCGGACAGTGCCTGGGCATCGTTCCTGATTGCGGCGAGCAGGGCATCGACCGCCACGGGCTGGTTGTCGGACGGGTAGTCGGTGGCCTCCAGCTTGGCCAGCAGCAGCAGGTCGTTGAGCAGTGTCTGCATGCGCGAGCCCTGTTGGCTCATCTGCTGCAAAGCGCGGCGCCAGCGTGGATTCACGTCTTCGACGTTGTCCAGCAGGGTTTCCAGGTAGCCGGTGATCACGGTGAGTGGCGTGCGCAATTCGTGGGAAACGTTGGCGACGAAATCCTTGCGCATCTGTTCAAGCTGATGAATACGGGTGACATCTCGCACCAGCATGAGGTGTTCGTTGTTGCCGTAACGGGTGATGTGCAGCTGCACCCGCATGCGGTCGTTGATCGGTGAAGGGATTTCCAGGGGCTCAAGGTAGTTTTCGGCCTCGAAGTACTCCTTGAAGCGCGGGTGGCGCACCAGGTTGGTCACCTGCTGGCCGCCATCCTGGGGGGTCTTGAAGCCCAGCAGGGTTTCGGCAGCACGGTTCCACCATTCAAGGTTGCCGTGGCTGTCGAGCATGATCACGGCGTCGCGCAGCGCCGCGGTGGACTCCTGCACCCTGTCGATCACAGCCTGCAGCCTGCCGCGTACACGCTGATCGCGGCGCTGCAGGTGGTAGATGCTGTCGAACACTTCGCCCCACAGGCCGTAGCCATCGGGGGGGGCCTCATCGGGCTGATGGTTGCGCAGCCAGTCGTGCAGGCGCAGCAACTGTTTGAGGGTCCAGCCCAGGTACAGCGCCAGGCCGATGGCCAGGCTCCAGCCGTAGTAGCCACTGACCAGCCCGCCGATCAGGCAGAGCGTAATCAGCAGCAGCAGGTGGCGAATCAGCGTCGCGTGCCAGTTCTGGTTCAATTTGGGGGGAATCCTTCGGATCCGGCGGCACGTTGCGAGCTTCAAGCTGCAAGATGAAGCGGATCTGTGATGCTGATAGTCCTTTTTCTAGCTTGAAACGAATGGCTTGCAGCTAGCTCTTGGTGGAGAAGCGGTAGCCGGTACCGCGTACGGTTTGTACCAGATTTTCGTAGGCCTCACCCAGGGCTTTGCGCAGGCGGCGGATATGCACATCGACAGTGCGTTCTTCCACATACACATTGCCACCCCAGACCTGATCGAGCAGTTGGCCGCGGGTGTAGGCACGTTCCTGGTGGGTCATGAAGAATTGCAGCAGGCGGTATTCAGTAGGGCCCATTTCAGCGGGCTTGCCATCGATGGTGACGCGGTGGCTGATGGGGTCGAGCAGCAGGCCGCCGACTTCAATCGGTGCTTCGCTGTCGCTCGGGCCGGTGCGGCGCAGCACGGCCTTGAGGCGCGCCACCAGCTCACGCGGCGAGAACGGCTTGGTGATGTAGTCGTCTGCACCCACCTCCAGGCCCTGGATCTTGTTGTCCTCTTCACCTTTGGCGGTGAGCATGATGATCGGGATGTCACCGGTCAGCTCATCGCGCTTCAGGCGCCGGGCGAGCTCGATACCCGAGGTACCGGGCAGCATCCAGTCGAGCAGGATCAGGTCTGGTTTGCGATCGACGATGATCGCGTGGGCCTGTTGCGAGTTTTCTGCCTCCAGGCAGTCGTAACCGGCCATTTCCAGGGCGACGGCAATCATCTCGCGAATAGGCGCTTCGTCGTCGACGATCAGAATGTTTCTGCCAACCATGCTCAAAACCTCTCCTGGATTCGCTGTCTTGGCCCCGCATTAGATAACGGAATTATTGCAGCTGTGTGACAGGGTATTGGCGGTTCTGGCTACATTCCATGACTGGGCCAGGGCGGGCGGGGCCGTAGCGGTGAGCGGCCCAGGCTTTCAGCGCAGCGCATAATCCAGCACCACGCCGATAAAGATCAGCATGCCCGCCCAGTGGTTGTGCAAGAACGCCTTGAAGCAGGACTCGCGGTCCAGCTTGCGGGTAGACCCATATTCCCAGGCAAAGCACACCGTCGCGCCCAGCAAGCCCAGGTGGAACCAGCCGCCCAGGTCGAACTGGCTGCCCGCCAGCAACAGGCACCCCAGCGACAGCATCTGCAGGCTCAGGATAATCACCCGGTCGGCATCGCCGAACAGAATGGCGGTTGATTTCACCCCTATCTTCAGGTCGTCATCACGGTCGACCATCGCGTAATAGGTGTCGTAACCCACCGTCCACAGCAGGTTGGCGATGTACAGCAGCCAGGCGGCGGCTGGCAGGTGGCCACCGGCTGCGGTGAACGCCATGGGGATGCCCCAGGAATAGGCCGCGCCCAGCACCACCTGCGGGTAATAGGTGTAGCGCTTCATGAATGGGTAGCAGAACGCCAGTGCTACCGCGCCAAATGACAACCACACCGTGCGGCTGTTGGTGCACAACACCAGGGCAAAGCTCACGCCCACCAGTATCGCGAACAGCGCCAGGGCCTCGCGCGGCTTCACCCGGCCACTGGCCAATGGGCGGTCTGCGGTTCGTTTGACGTGCCCGTCGACCTTGCGGTCGGCGAAGTCGTTGATGCAGCAGCCCGCGGCCCGCATCAACACCACGCCCAGGCCGAAGATCAGCACGTTGGCCAGCGTCGGTGAGCCGTTGCCCGCGATCCACACCGCCGACAGCGTCGGCCACAGCAGCAGGTAAATGCCGATGGGCCGGTCCATGCGGCTGAGCTGTACGAAATCCCAGGCCCGGGGGTGCAACCGGTTGAGCGACTTGAGCAGTTGCAGGTACATCAGCGGGCCTCCTGTTGCGCGGCTTGCCACAGCGCCGGCAAGAATACCTCCGCCACCAGCAGGTCCAGCCCGTCGCGTGAAAAACGCGAACGACGGCCCCAAAGGCCTTCGCAGGCCGCTTCGGCGGGTAGCCAGGCCTGGGGGTACCGGCAAACCTGCAGCGGGTGGCGCATGAACGCCTGGTCGCAGAACAGCAGCTCGCCGAGTGAGCGGGTGCCGAGTGTTTCCAGGTCCAGCCCGCCGCGTTCCAGGGCGCTGCGGCTGGCGACGCTGCGGGCAAACACCCACGGCTGGCCATGACCGCGCAGGAACACTTCGCGTACCCAGCCTTCGGCACCCTCGGCAATGCCCAGCGCCTGGCATTCATCCAGGCGCAAGGGCTGCCAGCCCTCGAACAGAGGGGTTACCGAAAAGTGGTCGGATGACAGGCGGGTCAGACGGCGGGTCAGTGACCCCTCATCCAGCAGCCAGTCCAGAATGGGCTGGTCGAGGGGGGTGGCCAGCTGTGAATACGGTAGCCACGCGACAGCGGCTGCTTGCGGGGAGGCGTACGACACGTCGGTCTGCTTGTAACAACCAAAGAGGCCGCGAGCTTAGCATGATTGCCCCGGCTGCTAGCATAATAGCCGGCCGTGCAGGCACCACCTGAGTGCCACCACGAACCTGACCAAGCCTGAATCGAGGAAACGCGTCTCTATGAAGAAGTGGCAATGTATTGTCTGCGGCCTGATCTATGACGAGGCTGCTGGCTGGCCTGACGACGGCATCGCCCCTGGCACCCGATGGGAAGACGTGCCGGAGGATTGGCTATGCCCGGATTGCGGCGTGGGCAAGGGTGACTTCGAAATGATTTCCATCGGCTGATAAAGGAGCGGCACATGACGTCCCCTGTGGTGATCATCGGTACCGGCCTTGCGGGCTACAACCTGGCGCGTGAATTTCGCAAACTCGACGCTCAGACGCCGTTGCTGCTGATAACCGCGGACGATGGCCGTTCCTATTCCAAGCCCATGCTGTCTACCGGCTTCGCCAAGCAGAAAGACGCCGACGGCCTGTGCATGGCCGAGCCGGGGGCCATGGCCGAGCAGTTGAATGCCGAGGTGCGCACGCACACGCGCATCAGTGGTATCGACCTGGGTCACAAGCGCCTGTGGATGGGTGAAGAGGCTGTGCCCTATCGCGACCTGGTGCTTGCCGTGGGCGCGCAAACCATTGCAGTGCCTGTCGACGGTGATGCAGGCGACCTGGTCTTCCCGGTCAACGACTTGGAAGACTACGCACGCCTTCGCGCGGCCGCCGCAGGGAAGCAGCGGGTGTTGATCCTGGGGGCTGGGCTGATCGGCTGCGAGTTTGCCAATGACATGAGCCTGGGCGGCTTCCAGGTGGACGTGGTGGCGCCGTGCGAGCAATTGATGCCGACCTTGCTGCCGCCTGCAGCGGCCAAAGCGGTGCAGGCAGGGCTGCAGCAGTTGGGTGTGCGCTTTCACTTGGGGCCGGTGCTGACGCGCTTGCAACGCTGCGACGGCGGCCTGCAAGCGCATCTCTCCGATGGCCTAGTGGTTAATTGTGACCTGGTGATCTCGGCAATCGGCCTGCGACCTCGCACAGACCTGGCCACGGCTGCTGGTTTGCAGGCTGGCCGCGGCGTCAGCGTTGACCGCTACCTGCGTACCTCACATGCCAACATCCACGCCTTGGGCGATTGCGCAGAGGTCGATGGCATCAACCTGCTGTATGTCATGCCGCTGATGAGCTGTGTACGGGCCTTGGCACAGACCCTGGTCGGTAACCCCACAGCGGTCGCCTACGGCCCAATGCCCATCACCGTCAAGACGCCGGCATGCCCGCTGGTGGTGTCGCCCCCGCCAACGAGCCAGCCTGGTGCTTGGCAGGTAGAGGGCCAAGGCAATGACATCAAGGCGCTGTGCCTCGATGCTGAGGGCAGCTTGCTGGGCTATGCGCTGACCGGCGCGGCCGTAACGGAGCGGCTGGCATTGAATCGTCAGCTCCCTCCTGTAATGGCGTGAATGGCTTATGTTTTGTCGCTAATGGCTTTTTATGGCCCACACAATGGCCGCGCTGATACTGGCGCGGCCCTGATGCTCGTGCCATTCTCACTCTCGTCTGCCGCAGATTAGAGCCTGCGGTGCCTTGAGCGCTGCTCCAAGGGCAGCACGGCATAACAACAAGAACTCCGTCAAAGAGGCTATACCATGCGCAAACCAGATCTCGCCAACGTCATCGCCGAGAAGGCTGACCTGTCCAAGGACAAGGCCAACGAGGTATTGAACACAATTCTCGAGCAAATCACCCTTGCCGTTAACACGGGCAATGTGACCTTGGTGGGTTTTGGCACCTTCGAGAAGCGCCACCGGGGCGCCCGCACCGGCAAAAACCCGCAAACTGGCGAGCCCGTGAAAATCAAGGCCAGCAACACGGTTGCTTTCAAACCTGGCAAGGACCTGCGCGAGGGTGTGAACAGCCCTGCAAAACCCGCGAAGAAGAGCAAGTAACTGCGCTTGGCGCCTGTTGAACATGGCCTGACGGGCGCCTGAGGGCGCCCTTCTCATGAATGCAGGAAAATGTTCCGAAATAGATTAATTTGCTCAATAAAAGGATAAACTGCGGCGCTTAGTCACTTTTTATTCGAGGCGCGTTGATGAAGTTCCGCTTTCTTCTCTGGGCCATGGGGCTGTTGATGGCCAGGGCCAGCCGCAACAACCCTGCCTTCCAGCAGCAGCTCAAGGGCAAGGACCTGGTTTTCCAGATGCAAACGCTGGACGGCAAGGTGGCAAGGCACTTCATCGTCAGTAACGAGCGGGTCAGCAGCAAGGGCGGTTCATACCCGGAGCCGGCCTTCGCCATTGCGTTCAAGGACGCCGCCTACGGCTTTGCCACATTGCAGGCCGCCAACAAGCAGTTGGCATTCATGCAGGGTATTCAGGACAAGCACATCCAGATCAAGGGCAACCCGGCGTTGGTGATGTGGTTCCAGGGCCTGATGAAATACCTGAAACCCAAAAAGAAACGCTGAAAAAACAGGGGCCGCCTAGGCGGCCCCTGTCATGTTAGTGCGGCGTCTGGAACTGCGAAGCCAGTTCCCGCAGCAGGCTCTCGGCCTCAAGCACCTTGCTGACGACATCCTCGGCTTTTTCCCGCACCAGGCCCAGCCGCTCCAGCAATTCATCGGGTATTTCGTCCTGCGGCCCAGAGCCGATGCCCCGAGAACGCAGCAGCCGGGTGGCCAGAAACACCAGGTTGGGGAACGCGGAGTACTCCCCGTCATAGCCTGGGTCGTGCTGGAAGCGTAGCGCCGTCGACAGCTCATCGGGCATGTCCCACAGCTTCATCAGCCAGGCACCGATCTGCTCCCGGCTGATGCCCAGCAGGTGCTGTTCGACGTAGGTGTGGCACACGTGCGGGTTCACTTCCAGGTGGCGGCAGATCAGCGAAAAGTGCGGCGGGAACACATGGGCCAGCAGCAGGTAGCCAAAATTATGCAGCAGCCCTGCCAGGTAGGTGAGCCCCGCTTCCGGGCGCTCGGCCCGAGGCATGGCGCGGGTGAGCCCTTCGATCACCGCAGCGGTATAGATCGATTGTTGCCAGTAGGGGGTCGCCTGCTGAGGCTGATCCTTGGGCAGGCTCAGGGTTTTGCCAAGCGCAAGGCCAAGGGCCAGGTTGATGACCAGGTCGAAGCCCAGCACGCGAACAATGGCGTCTTCCACCGAGCGTACCTTGCCCGGTGAGGCGTAATAGGGTGATGCCGCCCAGCTGACCACCTGGGCCGCCAGTGCCGGGTCGGTTTCAACCACGCCGGTAATGTCGTCGATGCTGGCGTTGGGGTCTACACGCAGCTTCATGATTTTCTGCGCGGTATCGGCCAGCGGCGGGATCTCGATGGTTTCTTCGAGGCGCTTCTGGATGCGTCGGGCGGTGAAGGCCTGGACGGCTTGGCTGATTTCCCGGGTATCGTCATCCGGGCGGTCGAGGTTAGGCCGGATGGCCTTTACGTCCTGGCCGAAGCTGCTGGCGCTGGCCTTGGCCAGCAGGCGCTTGAACGGCTCGCGCTCGATCTCCAGCAGCAGGCCGGTTTCACCGGACTGGATAAACACCTGCTCGACGTCGAGCAGGCTTTTTTCATACTGGCACGGCGAGCTGGTAAGTGCGGGGATGCCCGGCAGCACCTTCAGCTGGTGCTTGTCGAGCATCTGCCGCAAACGTGGCATTGGCACTGCAGTGAGCTTGCGACCGGTCAGCTCGGCCAGGCGGTTGAGGTCCAGCAACTGGCTCTGTGGGAACAGCACCATGAGTGCCCCGACCTCGTCATCCAGCAGTACAGCCTGTACGCAGGCGGCCGCAGGCGGTAGCGGGTGGGCCAACACCTCGCGGTAGGCAACGCCGAGCTTGTCGAGCAGCAGGCGTATGACCGAAGGCGTATGTGGGGCTGCGGTGTCCAGGGCAACTTGAGTCATGGTCCGTATCCACTGATTCTTTTAAACACGAAGTATAACCAGCCACGGCGCAAAACTGGATCCATTGTGGGACGCAGGTCACACCTGGCCATATTGCTGACCGTGGCGCAGCCAGCGGTCAAGCAGCGGGCTGACATGCTCTGGCCAGCGTGCCACCAAGGCCTGGGCCGCGTCGCGCACCGCCGGCAGCAGGTCGGCATCACGCATCAGGTCGGCCACCTTGAATTGCAGCAGCCCGGTTTGCCGGGTGCCGAGCATTTCGCCGGGGCCACGCAGCTCCAGGTCTTTTTCGGCGATGATGAAACCATCGTTGGTTTCGCGCATGATGCCCAGGCGTTCGCGGCCGATCTGCGACAACGGCGGGTGATACAGCAGTACGCAGTGGCTGGCGGCGCTGCCCCGGCCCACCCGGCCCCGCAGCTGGTGCAGCTGTGCCAGGCCCAGGCGCTCAGGGTTCTCGATGATCATCAGGCTGGCGTTGGGCACATCCACGCCGACTTCGATAACCGTGGTGGCAACCAGCAGCTGCAGGTTGCCGGCCTTGAACTCGGCCATGATCTCGGCCTTCTCGGCAGGCTTCATGCGGCCATGAATAAGCCCGACACGAAGTTCGCCCAAGGCGCTGCCCAGCTCTTCATAGGTGCTTTCGGCGGCCTGGCAGGTCAGTTCTTCGGACTCTTCGATCAGGGTGCACACCCAGTAGGCCTGGCGCCCCTCGGCGCAGGCTGCACGTACCCGCTCGACCACTTCGAAGCGGCGGCTGTCAGCCACCAGCACGGTGTTGACCGGGGTACGACCAGGCGGCAGTTCATCCAGCACCGAGGTGTCCAGGTCGGCGTAGGCGCTCATGGCCAGTGTGCGCGGGATGGGTGTGGCGGTCATGATCAGCTGATGGGGGCACAGCGTACCGGCAACACCCTTCTTGCGCAGGGCAAGGCGCTGCTGCACGCCAAAGCGGTGTTGCTCGTCGATGATCGCCAGGGCGAGGTTCTTGAATTTCACCTCTTCCTGGAACAGCGCATGGGTACCGACTACCATGGGTGCGCCGTTGACGATCTGCTCCAGGGCACTGGCCCGCGCCTTGCCCTTGAGCTTGCCGGCCAGCCAGGCGACTTCGATGCCCAGCGGTTCGAGCCAGCGCTTGAAGGTGATGTAATGTTGCTCGGCAAGAATCTCGGTGGGGGCCATGAGCGCCACCTGGTAACCCGCCTCCAGTGCCTGCAATGCTGCCAGGGCGGCGACCACCGTCTTGCCGGCGCCCACATCGCCCTGTACCAGGCGCAGCATCGGCTCGTGCTGGCTCAGGTCGTAGGCAATCTCGTTGGCCACCCGCTGTTGCGCGCCGGTTGGCTGGAAGCCCAGGTTCGCCAGGTATTTCACCGGCAGGTGGCTGGGCTTGGGCAATACCGGGGCGCGCAGGCTGCGCAGGCTTTCACGCAGGCGCTGCTGCGACAGCTGGTGGGTGAGCAGTTCTTCGAACGCCAGGCGATGCTGAGCCCAGTGATGGCCCTCGGCAAGCTCATCCAGGTCAGCATCGGCTGGCGGGTTGTGCAGGTAGCGAATGGCCTCGTCCAGCGGTGCCAGCTGGTAGTCGCGGGCCAGTTCGTCGGGCAGCCAGTCTGGCAGGCTACGGGGGCCGAGCATGGCCAGGCTTTGCTGGCACAGCACGCGCAGACGTTGCTGGGTAAGGCCTTCGGTGGATGGGTAGATCGGTGTGAGGGTCTGCTCAACCGGCGGTGGCGGCTCGTCGCCATTCAACGCCCTGTATTCGGGGTGGTAGATTTCCAGGCCCGAGGCACCGGGCCGTGCTTCGCCATAACAGCGCAAATGGGTACCCCGCTTGAGGCCCTCCTTTTGCGCGTTGCTGAAGTGGTAGAAGCGCAGGCTCAGTACGCCGCTGCCGTCACCCAGGCGCACCACCAGGCTGCGGCGTTTGCCCATGGTCACATCGGCACCGCTGACCACGCCCTCGATGACCGCATCCTGCCCCGGGCGCAACTGCCCGATGGGCACTACACGGGTGCGGTCCTGATAGCGCAGGGGCAGGTGGAACAGCACATCCTGCAGGTTCTCCAGGCCAACCTTGGCGAGTTTTTCCGCCATGGCATCGCCTACGCCCTTGAGTACCGTTACCGGTACCTTCGACAACTCACTCATGGCTCAGGCGGTTTGTTCGGCAGGGGCTTTGGCGACCGAGCACAGGCGGATCGAGTCGGCCAGAATCTCGATGGCCTTGGGCCGCGGGAAACTGGCGCGCCAGGCGATGGCCACCGTGCGGAAGGGCGCGGGTGCGGTGAGTGGGCGCACCTCGATCACGCCGGGGGCATAGTGATGGCTGTGCACGGCCGAGAGCGGAAGGATCGACACGCCAAGGCCAGATGCCACCATATGGCGGATGGTTTCCAGCGAACTGGACTCGACCGTGGTGTGGCGGGCACCTTCGCCACCCTTGTTCAGGGTTGGGCAGGCTTCCAGTACCTGGTCGCGGAAACAATGGCCTTCGCCGAGCAGCAGCAGGCTCTTGTCGTTGAGCATGGCCGTGTCGATGGTTTTCTTGGCCGTCCAGGGGTGATCGGCTGGCATCAGAGCGCAGAACGGCTCGTCATACAGCGGCAAGGTCAGCACGTCGGCTTCGTTGAACGGCAGGGCGATGATCACTGCATCCAGCTCGCCGTTGCGCAGTTTTTCACGCAGCACATGGGTGAAGTTTTCTTCGATGTACAGGGGCATCTGCGGGGCCACACGGTGCAGCTGCGGGATCAGGTGCGGGAACAGATAAGGGCCGACCGTGTAGATGGCGCCGACTTTGAGTGGTGCTGTGAGCTGGTTTTTACCGGCCTGCGCCAGCTCGCGAATGCCCTGGGCCTGCTCGAGCACCTTTTGCGCCTGGGCAACGATGCCTTCGCCGACCGGGGTCAGGCGCACCGCGCTTTTGCTGCGTTCGAAGATCAGCACGCCAAGCTCGTCCTCGAGCTTCTTCACACCGACCGACAGGGTGGGCTGGCTCACATGACAACGTTCGGCGGCATGGCCGAAGTGCTGTTCCTGAGCGAGTGTGACGATGTAGCGGAGTTCTGTGAGGGTCATAACGTGCGTCCATGAAGTTGCGAGCCCAGCATAGCGGCTGCAATCGATAGACGCACGTTATCAGACTTGCTGATTTGTGACAGAAACAAAAGTATCAGCGGCGGTCCAGGGAGTACACAAACGGTGCCACGACTTCGATGGTGCCGTTGTTCAGCAATTCCGGCGGTGGCTTGGGTACCGTGCCGGCCCGGCGGATCATCTCCAGCGTTGCCCGGTCCAGCGAAGCACTGCCCGACCCCCCGGCCATGGCATACGACACCACCTTGCCCTCGGCATCCACCACGAAACGCAGGCGGTTGATGCCCTGCAGGCCGCGGCGACGTGCATCTTCAGGGTAACGCTTGTATTTCGCCAGGTGACGCAGCAGGTCGCTTTGCCAGGTTGGCAAGGCGTTGCTGTTGGACGCAATGCTTGGTGCCGGAGCCGCCGATTTCTGCGGTGGCGTGTTGCTGGGCGGTGCGTCCACGGTCTGTTCGGTTGGCGGCGCTTCCTTGGGCGGCTCAGGCTTTTTCTCAGGCTTGGGCGGTTGTGGCTTGGCCTTGGGCTTGGGCGGCTTGGGGATGGCGATCTTGGGTTTCGGGGCTTCCGCCAGCTTGGGCAATGGAGGCTCTTCGACCGGCGCCGGTGGCTGGGGTACCGCTTTGGGTGGAGGCGGTGGCGCAGGCTCGGGCAACGGCGCCAGCTCGACCATCATGGCTGCCGGTGGCAGCTCGATGGCCTGGGGCACCGACCAGTTGAGCATGAGCAGCACAGCGACGGCATGGACACCCAGCACAAGCGCCAGGCTGCCGCTGTAACGCGCCAGATTGCGCCGCGTCTTCGTCATTTCTTGGCTGCCGTCTCGAGACCTACCAGACCGACTTTCAGGTAGCCGGCCGCGCGCATGTTGTTCATCACTTCCATCAGGTCACCGTAGTCCACGCCCTTGTCGGCCTGGAAGAAGATGGTGGTCTCCTTGTCACCCTTGGTCTTGGCGTCGAGCATCGGGCCAAGCCGGTCGGGTGCTGGAACCTGATCGTCGCCGACATACAGCTTCTGGTCGGCCTTGACGCTGACGAACACCGGTTTCTCAGGCCTTGGCGCCGGCTTCGCCGTGGAGGCGGGCAGGTCGACCTTGATGTCGACCGTGGCCAGGGGGGCTGCGACCATGAAGATGATCAACAGCACCAGCATCACGTCGATGAAGGGGGTGACGTTGATCTCGTGGTTTTCGGCGAGGTCATCGCCACCTTCGTTAAGATGCAGGCCCATGGCTTACCCCACTTTCACCATGTGCGGGGCAGCGCGCTCGCCACCCTGGTGGTCCAGGTCACGGCTGACCAGCAGCAGTACCTGGGCGGAGGCGTCGGATACCTGTGCCTTGTAACCCGCGATGGAGCGGGCGAAGACGTTGTAGATGACCACGGCAGGAATCGCCGCTACCAGGCCCAGGGCCGTGGCCAGCAAGGCTTCGGCAATACCAGGTGCTACTACTGCCAGGTTGGTGGTCTGAGTCTTGGCGATGCCGATGAAGCTGTTCATGATGCCCCAGACCGTACCGAACAGGCCGACGAAGGGCGCGGTGGAGCCGATGGTTGCCAGTACCCCGGTGCCGCTGCTCATGTTGCGGCCGCTGGCGTGTACCAGGCGCTCCAGGCGGAAGCTGACGCGTTCCTTGATACCTTCTTTTTCGCGGGCGTTGGCTGACAGGCGCATTTCTTCGAGCGCGTCGTGGACCAGGGTGTGGGCCAGGGTGCCTTCCTTGTTGGAGACCTCGCTGGCCTCTTTCAGGCTGGCGGACTTCTTCAACTGGGCGATCTCGCCACGCAGGCGACGCTTGGCACCCAGCAGCTCGAAGCCTTTGGCGATCCAGATGGTCCAAGTGATGATGGACGCGATGGCCAGGCCGATCATGACCGCCTTGACCACCACGTCGGCGTTTTTGTACATGCCCCATGGGGACAGGTCGTGGGCCATGCCCAGCGAAGTATCTTCAACCAGGGCTTCGACGCTTGGGTCGACAGCAGCCGGGGCATCTGCAGCGTTAACCGGGGCCGCTTCGCCGGCCGGAGCGGCAGCGGTGTTTGCCGGAGCAGAAGCAGCGGCCGGCGCGGCGGCGGCATTGGCGTTAGGCTCATCGGCCATGGCCATCGGGGCCAGCACCAGGCTGAAGGCCAGCGCGGCGATGGCGCGCCAGGCGCGCGACTGGGTTGGCGAAGCGGAAGGTTGATTACGTGTCATGCTGGCCGGACCTGATGAAGATAAAGGTGGATGTTCTTCAAGGCCTCGAGGTAGGCCGAGAACAATTAGGTCGCCATTATTGCAAGTAATTCTTGTTAACAAAAGTAATCTTGTTGCTTTTTTCGCCCTCGGTTGGGCGGATCTGTCGGTCTAAGGGGGTTTCAGATGTCGGACCTTTCGGTCTTGATAGTAGGTTGTGGCGATGTCGGCGGCCGTCTGGCCCGGCAGATGTTGGCGCGTGGTTGGCATGTCAGTGGGCTGCGTCGCGCTGTGGGGCAACTGCCCCACGGGGTGGTACCTGTGGCCGCTGACCTGGCCGAGCCGGCAATACCGTCTGCCTGGCCAAGCCATGCACCGGACTACCTGGTGTACTGCGTGGCGGCCAGCCAGCATGACGAAGCCGGCTACCAGGCGGCCTACGTGCAGGGCCTGCGCCATGTGCAAGGCTGGTTGGCTGAGCGAGGGCAGCGCCCGCGTCGGCTGTTGTTCGTCTCCAGCAGCAGTGTGTTTGCGCAGAAGGGCGGGGAATGGGTGGATGAGCAGTCGCCTACCAGCCCTGAAGGGTATTCAGGGCGGGTGATGCTGGAGGCGGAGCAACTGGCCTTGGCGGGTGAGTGCCCGGCGAGTGTGGTGCGCCTGACCGGTATCTACGGCCCGGGCCGCGAGTGGCTGCTCAGCCAGGTTCGCCAGGGTTACCGGGTTGCCGAGCAGCCGCCGTTGTACGGCAACCGCATCCACGCCGAGGACGCTGCCAGCCTGCTGGCGTTCCTGTTGCAGGCCGATGCCGATGGCCGGGCGCTGGACGATTGCTACATCGGCGTGGATGACGACCCTGCACCGCTGGCCGACGTGGTCGGCTGGCTGCGTGAGTACATGGGCGTTACACACTGGTCCGATGAGCAGCGGGTGCGGCGCACTGGCAGCAAGCGCTGCAGCAATGCACGTGCGCGGGCCCTGGGTTGGGTGCCGGCATACCCGAGCTATAAAGAAGGGTATGCGGCCATTTTGCAGGGTTCGGCTAGCAACTAACCCAGCTCTTTGGGCTGCACATCACACCCCTGTGGGAGCGGGTTCACCCGCGAAGCAAGCAGCGCGGTGGATGGCACCGGCTTCGCCGGTGTTCGCGGCTGAAGCCGCTCCCACACGGCCCTGCTATATCAACATGTTATGTACAGTTGCAGGCCGGTAAGAGCAGCTTGCGGTGCGGCGCCCGGCCTCAGTTCTGCTCCAGCAACCACTGCCGCTTGCCGGCCGCCAGTTGCGGCATTTCGTCCGGCTGCGCGCGGTTGACTGCCTGGGAAATCTCCAACTGCTTGCCCGTGCGCTTGATGATGAACGGCGCACCTTGCTGGTTGCGCTCAAGCCACAGGCTGTCATTGCTGCCGCCCATGGTCGCGCAATCCCCCGCCAGGCACAGGGCGAAGCGATCCGGGCCGGGCAGGCCGGTAACGCTACCGGTATCGCTGAAGCGTACCGTGCCACCTGTGCCCTGGCCTTCGATGATCTTCCAGTCGCCGCCCAGGTAGGCCTGATACAGCGCCTGCTCGAAGCTGCTACCCAGCTGCGCGTTGCCCGCAGCAGGTGCCTTGGCACGTACGAACGTTTGCTTGGCGCCCTGTGGGTCTACCGTTTGCAGTTCATCGCCATTCAAGGACAGCTGCTCGGTGGCACCACCGTCGAAGGTGGCTACCCATTGTTTGTCATTGGCGCTGAGTTGCCCGTCGGCACCCTCAAAACCGTTGCTGTAACTGGCCCGCTGTTGGGCCACATCGAGCTTCCACTCGAATACCGGGCCATTGGCATCCAGGGCCTGGCGCAGGTTGTTGCCTTTTACGGCAGCGGTGATGGCCTGCTGGTTGATCCAGGTGCCATTGAAATCTTCAGGTTTGTGGCTGGCGCAGCCGCCCAGAAGCAGGGCTGCCAGCGTGAGAGGCAGTGCTAGACGCATGACGGAAAACCTTGCAGAAGAGGAGGGCGACAGGCAGAGCCTGCCGCCGCAGGCATCATTCGATGACCAGAATCGCGTCCATTTCGACCTGCGCACCTTTTGGCAGCGCAGCAACGCCGATGGCGGCACGGGCCGGGTATGGCTGCTCGAAGTAGCGGCCCATCACCTCGTTGACCTTGGCGAAGTGGCTCAGGTCGGTCAGGAAGATGTTCAGCTTGACGATGTCCTTGAACGAGCCACCGGCAGCTTCAGCCACTGCCTTGAGGTTTTCGAACACCTGCACGGTCTGGGCTTCGAAGCCTTCGACCAGTTCCATGGTCTTCGGGTCGAGCGGGATCTGCCCCGACATGTACACGGTGTTTCCGGCCTTGATCGCCTGCGAGTAGGTGCCGATGGCGGCTGGGGCCTTGTCGCTGTTGATGACGGTCTTGCTCATGATGACTCCTTGCGGTTGGCGGACTACGTACGCATACGGGTGATGCGGACCACACCGGTCAAGGTACGCAGTTTCTTGATCACACGCGCCAGGTGCACGCGGTCGTGCACGCTGACCACCAGTTGGACCACGCTGATACGGCCGTCGCGCTCGTCCATGCTGATCTTCTCGATGTTGCCATCGGCCGCATTGACGCTGCTGGCCAGCAGCGCGATCAGGCCACGCTGGTGCTCAAGCTCGACACGCAGCTCGACATTGAATTCGCCGGTGATGTCCTTGGCCCAGGAAAGCTGCACACACTTTTCTGGGTTATGGCGGATTTCGCTGATGTTCCGGCAATTTTCCAGGTGCACCACCATGCCTTTGCCCGCCGACAGGTGGCCGACAATGGGGTCGCCAGGGATGGGCGTACAGCATTTGGCGTAGCTGAGCACCAGCCCTTCGGTGCCACGGATGGCCAGCGGGCCTTCGGGTGCGGGCAGTTGCTCGCCATCGGCGGACAGCAGCCGGCGCGCGACCACGTAGGCCATGCGGTTGCCAAGGCCGATGTCTTCCAGCAGGTCCTCGATCAGCTCCAGGCGATACTCCGCCAGAATGGCCTGGATATGCTCCTGCGCAATCTGCTCCAGGCTGCTGTCGAAGCCGGTGAGCACCTTGTTCAGCAAGCGCTCGCCCAGGCTGATGGACTCCGAACGGCGCTGTTGCTTGAGCGCGTGGCGGATATGGGTGCGCGCTTTGCCGGTGACCACGAAGTTGAGCCAGGCCGGGTTCGGCCGTGCACCGGGGGCACTGACGATTTCAACCGTCGAGCCGCTTTGCAAGGGCTCGGACAGCGGTGCCAGGCGCCGGTTGATGCGGCAGGCGATACAGCTGTTGCCCACATCGGTGTGCACCGCGTAGGCGAAGTCCACCGCGGTGGAGCCTTTGGGCAGCTCCATGATGCGGCCTTTGGGCGTGAACACGTAGACCTCGTCCGGGAACAGGTCGATCTTCACGCTCTCGATGAATTCCAGCGAGTTGCCCGCACGTTGCTGCAGCTCGAGGATGCCCTTCACCCATTGTCTGGCCCGGGCGTGGTTGCCCTTGGGTTGCTCGTCCTCGTTGGACTTGTACAGCCAGTGCGCCGCAATGCCGTTGTTGGCCATCTCTTCCATCTCCGCCGTGCGGATCTGGATTTCGATGGGCACCCCGTGCATGCCGAACAGGGTGGTGTGCAACGACTGGTAGCCGTTGGCCTTGGGGATGGCGATGTAGTCCTTGAAACGGCCCGGCAGCGGCTTGTACAGGTTGTGCACGGCGCCCAGCACGCGGTAGCAGGTGTCGACCTTGTCGACCACGATGCGGAAGGCATACACGTCCATGATCTCGTTGAAGGCGCGGCGCTTGCCACGCATCTTCTTGTAGATGCCATAGAGGTGTTTCTGCCGGCCGCTGACCTCGCCCTGGATACCGTCGGCGGCCAGGCAATGGGCCAGCGATTGCTCGATCTTGGCGACGATTTCCTTGCGGTTGCCCCGTGCGCTCTTCACGGCACGGTTGATCAGCGACGAGCGCATCGGGTGCATGGCCTTGAAGCCGAGGTCTTCGAACTCTACGCGTACGGTGTGCATCCCCAGGCGGTTGGCGATGGGGGCATAGATTTCGAGGGTTTCCTTGGCGATGCGCCGGCGTTTTTCACCGGACAGCACTTCCAGCGTGCGCATGTTGTGCAGGCGGTCGGCCAGCTTAACCAGGATCACGCGGATATCGCGGGCCATGGCCATGGCCATCTTCTGGAAGTTTTCAGCCTGGGCTTCTGCCTTGGTCTCGAAGTTCATCTGGGTCAGCTTGCTGACCCCATCGACCAGTTCGGCCACCGTCTCGCCGAACTGCTGGCTGAGGGCTTCCTTGGCAATGCCGGTGTCTTCGATCACGTCGTGCAGCATGGCTGCCATCAGGCTCTGATGGTCCATGTGCATGTCGGCAAGGATACTGGCCACAGCCAGCGGGTGGGTAACGTAGGGCTCGCCGCTGCGGCGGCGCTGCCCGTCGTGGGCCTGTTCTGCGTAGAAATAGGCGCGGCGAACCAGGTTGACCTGTTCGGGCCCTAGGTAGGTCGACAGCCGTTCGGCCAAGACTTCTATACCCGGCATGGGTTCACCTCCTGCCGAGGGAGAGGGCCTTGCGCCGTGCGACGTCGACCAGGCATCAATCAGACAGCCTCGTTCGACTCGTCCTCGAATGCGGCGAAGACCGGATCCTCAGTGACGATCTCTTCAGCAGCGATGAACTCGTTGGTGACGATGCCTTCGGCGATTTCACGCAGGGCAACAACGGTCGGCTTGTCGTTTTCCCACGCAACGCGTGGCTCTTTGCCGCCGGTCGCCAGCTGGCGAGCGCGCTTGGTCGAGAGCATGACCAGCTCAAAGCGGTTATCCACGTGTTCCAGGCAGTCTTCAACAGTTACGCGGGCCATGGTCTTCCTCAGTAGCAAATGCGGTGGGCGTGCAGCCCAATAGTGGGCAGGCGGACTCGATAGTATAAAAATTCACCAGCCAATAGGGAAGCGCTGTTTTGCTCCGGCAGCGCCTGAGACCGCGGCGATTGCCGCAAAATGGCCGGGCCAGACAGCCTCCTGCATAGGCCTGACGATAACCTCAGAGCATCGCGTCACGCAACCGCGGGGTCAGCTCTTCGAACAGGGTCTGTACCGAGCGCAGCGCGCGACAGTCGGGCCGGGTCAACAGCCACAGTTGGGTATCGCAACCGGGCAGTGGGCCACTGAGGGCGTCCACCCCCGGCAACGTGTGCACCATGTAGTCGGGCAGGGCGGCCACACCCAGGCCGGCCGTTACCAGTTGGGCAATGGTCGACATCCCACTGCACTGGTAGCGCGGGCTCAGCCCCGGGTGGTGCTGGTTGCGCCAGACCACGGTTGGGTGGTCCTGCATGGAATCGTCTGGCGCAATCCACGGCACACTGTTCGTCGACTCGGCCAGGGCGTCGCGCCAATGGGACTGGCCGCAGATCACATAGGAGGTGGACCCCAGGTTGCGACCCACCAGGTGTTCCGGCGGCGTGTTGGTCAGGCGCAGGGCAATATCGGCGTCGCGCCGGCTGAGGTTGGCAAATGTGTTGGACGTGCCCATCTCAAGCGACAGGGCCGGATAGTTGGGCATGAATTCGGCCAGTGCGGGCAGCAACAGGCTGTGCATGACCGCCTCGGTGCACGTCAGGCGTACGGTCCCGCTGACCACCTGCTCGCCACTGGTCAGGGCGATGCGTGCGGCATCCAGCGCCTGTTCCGCGCGCTCGGCCTGCTCGGCCAGTGCCTGGGCAGTGTCGGTTGGCAGATAGCCTTTGCGGCTTTTCACGAACAGCGCGGTGCCTAGCGCCGATTCCAGCCGGCGGATGGAGCGGAACACCGTCGACACGTCTACCTTCAGCAGTTCAGCCGCCTTGGCCAGAGAGCGCCCGCGTTCCAGTGCGAGCACCAGGGTCAGGTCGGCATGGGTAATCTGATATTGCATTGGTGCACGCTCTGCTTGCCGAATTGCCAATGTCTGTTGCGTTTTGGCCATTTTATAGTGAAACGGCCCTCGGGAAGCAATGCACCCGATGCGGCAATCAATCCCCACGATGGGAACGTGACAATAACAACAGCAGCAACCATCGCCGCCCTCGAGGCGTCATCCGTAGCATCACATCGCCGCAGTAAACCCAAGGATGTACAGCCATGACGTCGGTCCCCCCGCAGGCAAGGCTTTTCAACGGTTCGCCTTCTAATCCTGCGCCTCTTCTTTACAATGGCGCCCCCGTTGCAGGCCAAGGCATGGGCCCCGGATGATCCGGCCCTGACCGCAGATTCTCGACGAGTGAGCACGGGCCTTTGCAAAGGCCTGTGAAAAACAATTCCAACACCGGCGGCTAATACTCATGAGCAACTACACAGAAGCCGGCCGCCCACCCGATGTGGCAGCCGATGCGGGTACACAGGCCCAGGGCAAGGGCCTGGCAAAAGGGCGGCTGGGGCTGCTCGCCAGCGTGGTTCTGGGCATCTCGACCATTGCGCCCGTCTATACACTGACTGGCGCCCTTGGCCCTACCGTGCGCGAGGTGGGCGCCCACTTGCCTGCCGTGTTCATCGTCGGCTTCCTGCCCATGCTGCTGGTGGCGCTGGGGTATCGTGAGCTGAATTCGGCAGAGCCTGACAGTGGCACCTCGTTCACCTGGTCGGCACGGGCGTTCGGCCCCATGATCGGCTGGATCGGCGGTTGGGGGCTGGTGGTGGCCACTACCATCGTGCTGTCGAACCTGGCCGGCGTGGCGGTGGACTTCTTCTACCTGTTCCTCGGCCAGATCACCGGCAACCACGGCCTCGCCGCGCTCGCGGACCACCTGCTGATCAACATTGTCACCTGTTGCGTGTTCATCGCGCTGGCAGTGTGGATCTGCTGCCGCGGCATGGCTACGACCATGACGGTGCAATACGGCCTGGTGGCGTTGCAGCTGCTGGTACTGGTCGGCTTTGCCTTCGCGGCGTTCGGTGAAACCACCGCGCCGCCGCCGCTGGAATTCGATTTCGCCTGGTTCAACCCGTTCGGCGTCGAATCGTTCTCAGCCTTCGCGGCCGGGCTTTCGCTGTCGATCTTCATCTTCTGGGGCTGGGATGTGTGCCTGACCGTCAGCGAAGAGTCGGTAGGCAGTGAAGAAGTACCGGGCAAAGCCGCCACCTGGACGGTGCTGCTGATTCTGGGTTTGTACCTGCTTACCGCCATTGCCACCCTGCAGTTTGCCGGCATCAGCGAACAGGGCCTGGGCCTGAACAACCCGCGCATTCAGGAAAACGTATTCGCCCACCTGGCAGGGCCGGTGATGGGGCCGCTGGCCATTCTGATGTCCGTGGCGGTGCTGGCCAGCACCGCGGCTTCGTTGCAGTCGACCTTTGTGTCGCCGGCCCGCACCTTGTTGGCCATGGGTTACTACGGTGCGGTGCCGCAGAAGTTCGCCAAGGTCTGCCCCCGCTCCCAAACCCCGCGGTACGCCACCATTTGTGCGGGTGTGGCAGCGGGCCTGTTCTACGTGACGATGCGCACCCTCAGTGAAAACGTGCTGGCGGACACCATCACCGCGCTGGGCATGATGATCTGCTTCTACTACTCGCTGACGGCCTTCGCCTGCGTCTGGTACTTCCGCCGCAGCCTGTTCGACAGCCTGCGCCACTTCTTCATGCGGGGCCTGTGCCCGCTGGTGGGTGGGGTGATCCTGTCGGTGATCTTCGTGCGCACGGCCATCGACAGCGCTTCACCGGATTTCGGCAGCGGTTCGCATGTCGGTGGGTTGGGCCTGGTGTTCGTGATCGCCGCCCTCATCTCGGTGCTGGGCATCGTGCTGATGCTGCTGTCGCGGTTGCGTGCACCGGCTTACTTCCTGGGGGCGACGCTGCGCCAGCAGGCCACGCTGTCTATCCCGGAATGATGCGCAAGGGGCGCTGCGCGCCCCGGCCCGTGGACGCAGGCTTCAGCCAACCAGCTCGGTCAGCAGGGCCCCGTGGCGCTGTTGCTGGTTTTTCAGCAGCAGGCGATTGGCGCGGAACACTGCTTTCAGGTCCAGCAGCGCTGTTGCGAAATCGTCATTGATGATGACGTAGTCGTATTCGGCGTAGTGCTGCATCTCGCTGACCGCTTCTTTCATGCGCCCGGCGATGATCTGCTCGCTGTCCTGCCCACGGTTATCCAGGCGATGGCGCAGGGCCTCCTGGCTGGGCGGCAGGATGAACACCGACAGCGCGTTGGGCATCAGCTTGCGCACCTGCTGGGCGCCTTGCCAGTCGATTTCCAGAATCAGGTCATAGCCCTCGTCGAGTGTTTGTTGCAAGGCGCTGCGGGACGTGCCGTAGAAGTTGCCGAACACTTCGGCATGCTCCAGGAAGTCGCCCTGGTCGATCAGCGCCCTGAATGCGTCGTGCGCCACGAAGTGGTAATTGACCCCGTGCTCCTCGCCTGGGCGCATGGTGCGGGTGGTGTGCGAGACCGAGACGCGGATGTGCGGGTCTTCTGCGGTCAGGGCAGTGACCAGGCTGGTCTTGCCGGCGCCCGAAGGGGCCGAAACGATGTAGAGGGTGCCGCTGCAGTGGTTCATGGTCGGGTGGCCTTACTCGATGTTCTGTACTTGTTCACGCATCTGTTCGATCAGCACCTTCAGGTTGACCGCTGCTTGCGTGCTGCGTGGGTCGAAGGCCTTGGAGCCCAGGGTGTTGGCTTCGCGGTTGAGTTCCTGCATCAGGAAATCCAGGCGCCGGCCGGCAGCGCCACCGCCCTTCAGTACGCGGCGCACTTCGGTGACGTGGGTGCTGAGGCGGTCGAGTTCCTCGGCCACATCACTCTTCTGGGCCAGCAGTACCATCTCCTGCTCCAGGCGTTGCGGGTCCAGTTCGGCCTGCAGATCGCTGAAACGGTCGAGCACCTTCTGACGCTGGGTGGCCAGCATCTGCGGCACGAGTGCGCGCAGGGTGGTCACCTCGTTGGCCATGCTGTCCAGGCGTTCGTTGATCAGCCTGGCCAACTCCACACCCTCGCGCTGGCGCCCGGCTTTCAGTTCGGCCAGGGCTTCATCGAACAGCGCCATGGCTTCGGCATTGAGGGCCTGGGGGTCGCTGGTATCGGCCACCAGTACGCCTGGCCAAGACAGTACTTCAAGCGGGTTGAGCGGTGCCGGCTGCTTGATCAGGCCTGCGACCTGCTCGGCGGCGGCAACCAACTGGGCCGCGCGCTGGTGGTCGACCTTCAGTGGTTTGCCGGCGCTGTCTTCGTTGAGGCGCAAGGTGCACTCCACCTTACCCCGTGACAGCCCCTGGCGCAGGCCCTCACGCACACCGCCTTCCAGGTCGCGCAGGGCATCTGGCAGGCGCAGGTGGGGTTCAAGGTAGCGGTGGTTGACCGAGCGCAGCTCCCAGACCAGGGTGCCTTGGCTGCCGGCGCGCTCGACGCGCGCAAAGGCGGTCATGCTGTGCACCATGGGAGTACCTCGCATAGATGGATAACGTTGGAAGCCCGCAGGCTGCAAGGCGCAGGATTGTAGCGCAATGGGGCCTCGCCGCCCAATCCGGCCATGTTACAGAGCGGCCGCCAGAGCGCTCGGAAAAGGCGACGGGCAGTGCCAGGCGCGACGATAGGCATGTCGTGCGCAGGCCACGGGCTCTATAATGCCTGTCAGATTCTAAAGCCCCAGTACAGGTATCCCAGATGAAACGTCCAAGTGGTCGCGCCGCCGATCAGCTCCGCTCGATCCGCATCACCCGCAACTACACCAAGCACGCCGAAGGGTCGGTACTGGTCGAGTTCGGTGACACCAAGGTCATCTGCACGGTCAGCGTGGAAAACGGTGTGCCGCGCTTCCTCAAAGGCCAGGGCCAAGGCTGGCTGACCGCCGAATACGGCATGCTGCCGCGCGCTACCGGCGAGCGTAACCAGCGCGAAGCCAGCCGTGGCAAGCAGGGTGGCCGCACCCTGGAAATCCAGCGTCTGATCGGCCGCTCGCTGCGCGCTGCGCTGGACATGAGCAAGCTCGGTGACATCACGTTGTACATCGACTGCGACGTCATTCAGGCCGACGGCGGTACCCGCACCGCTTCAATCACCGGTGCAATGGTTGCCCTGTGCGATGCCCTGGCCGTGATCAAGAAGCGCGGCGGCCTGAAGGCCGGCAACCCGCTCAAGCACATGATTGCCGCGGTGTCGGTGGGCATGTATCAGGGTGAGGCTGTGCTTGACCTGGACTACCTGGAGGACTCGGCGGCCGAAACCGACCTGAACGTGGTCATGACCAGCGCAGGTGGTTTCATTGAAGTGCAGGGTACCGCTGAGGGTGCGCCGTTCCAGCCTGCAGACTTCAACGCCATGCTGGCGTTGGCGCAGAAGGGTATGGATGAGATCTTTGCCCTGCAGCAGGCGGCTTTGGCTGACTAAGGCTTGAGCCAGGCGCCGCTCCTACACAGGCCCGTAGGAGCGAGCGCAGCTCGCGATGAAGCCACCCCCCTGTCAGCCGTCAGATCGTCAGCGTCCAGTCATAATCGACGATCAGCGGCGCGTGCTGTGAGAAGCGCGGCTGACGCGGCAGGCGGGCGTTGCGCACGAAGCGACGCAGGCCTGGGGTAAGGATCTGGTAGTCGAAGCGATAGCCCAGGTTGAGCATCTCGGCCTGCTCGTTGTCTGGCCACCAGCTGTACTGGTCGCCTTCGCGGCTGACTTCGCGCAGGGCGTCCACATAACCCATCTCGCCCGTGATCGCATCCATCCAGGCGCGTTCCGGCGCCAGGAAGCCCGGTGACTGCTGGCTGTCGCGCCAGTTCTTGATGTCGAGCTTCTGCTGCGCCACATAGAACGAGCCACAATAGATGTACTCGCGGCGCTTGCGGCGCTGCTTGTCCAGGTACTTGGCGAAGTCGTCCATCAACTTGAATTTCTGGTTCAAGTCTTCGTCCCCGTTCATGCCCGAAGGCAAAAGCAGGCTGGCAATACTGACTTTGTCGAAATCTGCTTGCAGATAACGCCCGTAGCGGTCGGCTGTCTCGAAGCCCAGGCCGGTGATGACTGCCTTGGGCTGCATGCGCGAGTAGAGCGCCACGCCACCTTGGGCAGGCACCTCCGCATCGCAGGCATAAAGGAAATAGCCATCGAGCTGGAAAGCTGGGTCGTCGAGTTCAAAGGCCGAGGCGCGGGTATCCTGAAGGCAGATGACGTCGGCATTCTGGGCTTGTAGCCAGCTGAGCAAACCACGCTCGGCCGCAGCCTGAATGCCATTAACGTTCACACTGATGATCCGCATAAATGGCCCCAAAAATCTCGTGCGTGTATGATACCCGAGCTCAACCCATTTAGCTAAATCCGTGGTGTCCGGGACTTTTCATGCAGCCGTATCAGCGCGACTTCATCCGTTTTGCCATCGATCGCGGTGTACTGCGTTTCGGTGAGTTCACCCTGAAATCGGGGCGTACCAGCCCGTATTTCTTCAATGCCGGCCTGTTCAGCAGCGGCTCCGCCTTGGCTCAGCTGGGGCGTTGCTATGCAGCGGCCATCGTCGACAGCAAGATCCCCTTCGACGTCCTGTTCGGCCCCGCCTACAAAGGCATCCCGTTGGCGGCAGCCACCGCCGTGGCCCTGGCCGAGCAGCACCAGCTGGACGTGCCCTGGTGCTTCAACCGTAAAGAGGCCAAGGACCATGGCGAGGGCGGCAGCCTGGTAGGGGCACCGCTGGCCGGTGACGTCCTCATCATCGACGACGTGATCACCGCCGGTACCGCCATTCGCGAAGTCATGCAGATCATCAACGCCCAGCAGGCCAAGGCCGCAGGCGTGCTGATCGCGCTCAACCGCGAAGAGCGCGGCAACGGTGAGCTCTCGGCGATCCAGGAAGTCGAGCGCGACTTCGGTATCCCGGTGGTCAGCATCGTGTCGCTGACCCAAGTACTGGAGTTCCTGGCAGATGATCCGCAGCTCAAGCAGCATCTGCCGGCGGTCGAAGCCTACCGGGCGCAATACGGGATCTGACCCGGCGCCCGGCAACTAAAAAGGCGACCTCGGTGTGAGGTCGCCTTTTTTGTGTCGCCAGTTCAGGCCCTGTCGCCCGTTACGAGCGCGCCTTGTGGTTGGTAATCAGGGTGCCCACGCCGCTGTCGGTGAAGATCTCCAGCAGCACGGCATTCGGCACGCGGCCATCGATGATGTGCGAGCTGTTCACGCCGCCCTGCACGGCATCGAGGGCACATTTGATTTTCGGCAGCATGCCGCCGTAAATGGTCCCGTCGGCGATCAGTTCATTGACCTGCTCGGTGGTGAGGCCCGTCAGCACCTGGCCCTGCTTGTCCATCAGGCCGGCGATGTTGGTCAACAGCATCAGCTTCTCGGCCTTCAGCGCCTCGGCCACCTTGCCAGCCACCAGGTCGGCGTTGATGTTGTACGACTCACCGTTGCTACCTACGCCAATCGGCGCGATAACCGGGATGAAGTCACCCCTCACCAGCATGTTCAGCAGGTCGGTATTGACGCTGACCACTTCACCCACATGGCCGATGTCGATGATTTCCGGGGTGGTCATCTCAGGGGTCTGGCGGCTGACGGTGAGCTTGCGCGCACGGATCAGCTCTGCGTCCTTGCCGGTGAGGCCGATGGCGCTGCCACCGTGACGGTTGATGAGGTTGACGATGTCCTTGTTGACCTGGCCGCCCAGCACCATCTCCACCACGTCCATGGTCGCCGAGTCGGTCACGCGCATGCCGTCGATGAAGTGGCTTTCGATCGACAGACGCTTGAGCAGGTCACCGATTTGCGGGCCGCCACCGTGCACCACCACCGGGTTGATGCCCACAGCCTTCATCAGCACGATGTCGCGCGCAAAGCCGGTCTTGAGCTCCTCGCTTTCCATCGCGTTGCCGCCGTACTTGATCACCAGGGTCTTGCCGACGAAGCGGCGGATGTAAGGCAGTGCTTCGGACAAAACCTCGGCTACATGGGAAGCGGCATCGCGATCGAGGGTCATGCAGGGCTCCTGTGAAGGACAGATAGTCGGTCAGAACGGCAGTTGCAACGCAGGCTCAACCCGCAGCAACTGAGTGCGGAAAACATCCTTGATACGTTGCAGTTCGGCTTCGCTGTCGGCCTCGAAACGCAGCACCAGCACCGGCGTGGTGTTGGAGGCGCGGACCAGGCCCCAGCCCCTGGGGTAGTCCACCCGCACCCCATCGATGGAGGTCAGGCTGGCTTCGCCCCAGTCGGCGTCGCGTTGCAGTGCATCAATGATGCTGAATTTACCCTCGTCGGTCACATCAATGTTGATTTCCGGCGTGGAAATATCGTTTGGGAAGGCGGCGAACAGGTCCTCGGCGCTTTGCTCGGCCTTGCTGAGAATTTCCAGCAGGCGTGCGGCGCTGTAGATGCCATCGTCAAAACCGTACCAGCGCTCCTTGATGAAGATGTGACCACTCATCTCGCCGGCCAGTAACGCGCCGGTCTGCTTCATCTTCTTCTTGATCAACGAGTGGCCGGTCTTCCACATCAAGGCGCGGCCACCCTGCTGTTCGATCAGGGGCGTCAGGCGACGGGTGCACTTGACGTCGAAGATGATCTCGGCGCCCGGGTTGCGGGCCAGCACGTCCTGGGCGAACAGCATCAAAAGGCGGTCGGGGTAGACGATGCTGCCGGTATTGGTGACAACGCCTACGCGGTCGCCGTCACCGTCGAACGCCAGGCCAATGTCGGCCCCGGTCTGCTTCACCTTGGCAATCAGGTCCTGCAGGTTCTCGGGCTTGCCAGGGTCGGGGTGGTGGTTGGGGAAGTTGCCATCCACCTCGCAGAACAGCGGGATCACCTCGCAGCCCAGGGCTTCGATCAGCTGTGGCGCGATGACGCCAGCCGCACCGTTGCCGCAGTCCACTACCACCTTCAGCCTTCTGGCCAGCTTGACGTCGTCGAGGATCTGCCGGGCATAACGCGGCAGGATGTCTACCTGCTCCAGGCGGCCAGTGGCAAAGCTCAGGTCGTGGGTTTGCAGGCGAGTGAGCAGTGCCTGGATCTGCTCGTTGGCCAGCGTGTCGCCGGCAATGACGATTTTGAAGCCGTTGTAGTCCGAGGGGTTGTGGCTACCGGTGAGCATCACGCCCGAGCGGCCGGCCAGTACATTGGCTGCGTAGTACAAGGCGGGGGTGGGTACCAGGCCGATGTCGCTGACCTGGCAGCCGGCATCCACCAGGCCCTTGATCAACTGCTCCACCAGCACCGGGCCAGACAAGCGCCCGTCGCGGCCTACGCACACTTGCGGCTCGCCCTCTGCCAGGCTCTGGGCGCCGATGGCGCGGCCAATCCAGTAGGCGGTTTCGGCATGCAACGTCTTGCCGACCACGCCGCGGATGTCGTAGGCGCGGAAGATGCTCTGGGGCAAGGTGGCGGGGACCAGATCGGCCATGTCGTTCATCGCTGGGTACTCCATCAGTCAAAAACGCTGTGGGCTGGCGCAAATAGAACGCTTGGACGAAGGTTTCGCCAGAGAGTTCGCCATCCTTGGCCGTAACGGTCAGCTGCTGCTCAGTGGCTGCCAGAGTGACCAAAGCCGCCAGCGCCCCGCTGGCTTTCGTCGAACGCCTCGACGATGTCGAAACGCGCCTGTACCACCGGCACCAGCACCAACTGGGCGATACGCTCGCCGACCGCGATGGTGAACGGGGTAGTGCCACGGTTCCAGCAGGACACCATCAGCTCGCCTTGGTAATCCGAGTCGATCAGCCCCACCAGGTTGCCCAGCACGATACCGTGCTTGTGGCCCAGGCCCGAGCGAGGCAGTACCAGCGCCGCGAGCCCAGGGTCGCTGATGTAGATCGACAGGCCGGTGGGGATGAGCACGGTCTGGCCTGGTTCGAGCACGGTGTCCTGCGCAAGCAGGGCGCGCAGGTCGAGGCCGGCGGAGCCTGGGGTGGCGTAGCTGGGCAGCGGGAATTCGCTGCCCAGGCGTGGGTCGAGAATCTTGGCTTGAAGTGCGTGCATGTAACTTACTGAACCTGGTTGAGCCGTTCGGCGATGAAGGCGACCAGTTGCCGGGCGATCTTGCCCTTGCTGGTCTGCGCGAAAAGGGTCTGGTGCTGTTGCCGGTCGATCACGGTCAAGGCGTTTTCTTCGCTGTTGAAGCCGATGCTGGGGTTGGCCACATCATTGGCGACGATCAGGTCGAGGTTCTTGTCCTTGAGCTTGCGCGTGGCGTAGTCGAGCAGGTGCTCGGTTTCGGCAGCGAAGCCGACGCTGAACGGGCGGTCGGCACGGCCGGCGATGGTGGCAAGGATATCGGGATTGCGCACCATCTGCAGCAGCATGCCGTCGCCGGTCGTAGGGTCTTTCTTGAGTTTTTGTGGGGCAACTACCTCTGGCCGGTAGTCTGCAACCGCTGCCGAGGCGATGAACAGGTCGCATGGCATGGCGGCTTCACAGGCTGCGAGCATGTCCCGCGCGCTCACCACGTCGATACGGCTGACACGGTCAGGGGGGGGCAGGTGCACCGGGCCGGTCACGAGGGTGACCCTGGCCCCGGCTTCTGCAGCCGCCTCGGCCAGGGCAAAGCCCATCTTGCCGGAGCTATGATTGGTGATGTAGCGCACCGGGTCGATGTTTTCCTGGGTGGGGCCCGCCGTGATCAGCACGTGCTTGCCGGTCAGTGCCTGGCGCTTGAAGCTTTCGGCCGCGCACCAGGCCAGGTCGGTGGCTTCGAGCATGCGGCCCAGGCCGACGTCGCCGCAGGCCTGGCTACCCGATGCGGGGCCGAACACCTGAATGCCCCGGCTCTTCAGCAGCTCGAGGTTGGCCTGGGTGGCCGGGTCACGCCACATCGCCTGGTTCATGGCCGGGGCAACGGCGACGGTGGCATCGGTGGCCAGTACCAGGGTGGTCAGCAGGTCGTCGGCCATGCCTTGGGCCAGGCGGGCCATCAGGTCGGCAGTGGCCGGCGCGATCAGCACCAGGTCGGCCCATTTGGCCAGTTCGATGTGGCCCATGGCGGCTTCGGCGGCCGGGTCCAGCAGGTCCATGTGTACGGGGTGGCCAGACAACGCCTGCAGGGTCAGCGGGGTGATGAATTCGGCACCACCGCGGGTCATGACGACGCGCACCTGGGCGCCGTGCTCAAGAAGTCGGCGAATCAATTCGGCGCTTTTGTAGGCGGCGATGCCACCACCGACGCCGAGAACGATGCGCTTGCGATACAGCCGCTGCATAGGCTTGCCTTTTTCCGGTGAAAGCGGGCGGCGACAGGAACTGCGTGCGGCAGAACGTCGCATGTACGAAGCGAAATAGATTAACACAGGGCCGAAATGGCCCGCAGCAAGGGCAGGGGGCGGGGGATGAATATCAGGGAGTGGCCAGCTGAAGAAAGGCCGCGGGAGAAGTTGCTGCAGCGTGGGGCTGCGGTGCTGACGGATGCCGAATTGCTTGCCGTGCTGCTGGGTTCTGGCGTTGCCGGGCGCAATGTCCTGGACCTTGCGCGGGGGCTGTTGGTGCGTTTTGGCGGGCTGAGGCAGTTTCTGGAGGCCGATCGCGAAACCGTACTGCGCGAGCCGGGTATCGGGGCCGTGAAGTATGCGCAGCTTCAGGCGCTTCTGGAGATTGGTCGACGGCACCTGGATGAGAACATCGAGCGCGCCTCGGCGCTAGAGGGGCCAGTGGCGGTACGGCGTTATCTCAAGGCCATGCTGCGGCATGAGGCCAGTGAAGTGTTTGGCTGCCTCTTTCTGGACACCAAGCACCGCCCGCTGGCGTTCGAGATCCTGTTCAGAGGCACCATAGACCGCGCCAGTGTCTACCCGCGCGAGGTGGTTCGAAGGGCCTTGCTGCATAACGCGGCGGCGTTGATCCTGTGCCACAACCACCCTTCCGGCATCAGCGAGCCGAGCCAGGATGACGTGCACCTGACCCTGTCGCTCAAGCGGGGTTTGGCACTGATCGACGTGCGGGTGCTGGACCACATCATCATTGGCGACGGGGAGCCGTTATCGATGGTGGAGGAGGGCTGGATGGTGGCCTAGGCCATTGTGTTCCTGTGCTGGCCCTTTCGCGGGTGAACCCGCTCCCACAAGTATGGCGCTGCTCTTGAGCGCCATACGGTCCCTGTGGGAGTGGGTTTACCCGCGAAGAGGCCGGTGCAGGTTTACGGGGCCACCGAAACCTTGCTGAAATCCAGCCGCCCGAACGGGCTCACCTGGTACCCCTCCACGTCCTTGCGCAACAACGCAGCCGCGGTAGGGTGCGCCAGGGGTACCCACAGCGCCTGCTGCTGAATCAGCGTTTGTGCCTGCTGGTACAGCCTGCTGCGCACGCTCTGGTCATTGGTAGTGCGGCCAGCGCTGATCAGCTGGTCCAGGCGGTTGTCGCAGAAGCGCGCGAAGTTGGTACCCGACTGCACCGCCGCACAGGAAAACTGCGGGGTCAGGAAGTTATCCGGGTCGCCGTTGTCGCCTGCCCAGCCCATGAACAGCAGGTCATGTTCGCCAGCCTTGGCGCGGCGGATCAGCTCACCCCACTCGATCACACGGATCTCTGCCTTGATACCGATCTTGGCCAGGTCCGCCTGCAGCATCTGTGCACCCAGGCTGGGGTTAGGGTTCAGCAAGCTGCCCGACGGCCGGGTCCAGATCGTGGTGCTGAAGCCATCGGCCATACCTGCTTTGGCCAGCAGGGCCTTGGCCTTGTTCAAATCCAGCGGGTAACCCGGCAGGTCCTTGGCGTAGCTCCAGGTGTTGGGGGGGTAGGGCCCGTTGGCGGCCACCGCCGAATCCTCGAACACCGCCTTGAGGTAGGCCTGCTTGTCGAACGCTAGGTTGATGGCCTGCCGCACCTCTGGCTTGTCCAGCGGCGGGTGCTGGCTGTTGATGGCGACGAAGGCTGTCATGAATGCCGGGGTGCTGGCCACCTTCAGGTCAGCGTTGCTGCCCGCCTCGGCAATGTCCAGCGGCTTGGGCGAGAGGGCAACCTGGCATTCGCCACGCTTGAGCTTCTGCAACCGCACATTGGCGTCTGTGGTGATGGCGAAGATCAACGGGTCCACCGCTGGCTTGCCGGCGAAGTAGTCCGGGTTGGCGCGGTAGCGCACCACCGCATCCTTCTGGAAGCGCTGGAACACGAAGGGCCCGGTACCGATCGGCTGGCTGTTGAGCTTGTCTGGTGTGCCAGCCTTCATCAGCTTGTCAGCGTACTCGGCGGAGTAGACCGAGGCGAAGCCCATGCTCAAGGTGGCCAGGAACGTGGCGTCCGGGTGGCTGAGGGTGAAGCGCACGGTGTTCGGCGCAGGGGCATCGATCGCCTTGATCAGGCTGCCCAGCTGCAGTGATTGGGCGTGCGGATAGCCGCCAGGTGCCGTTTTGTTCCACGCGTGGGCCGGGTAGAGCATGCGCTGGAAGCTGAACAGCACGTCATCGGCATTCAGCTCGCGGGTAGGCTTGAAGTAGGGCGTGCTATGAAACTTCACGCCATCACGCAAGGTGAAGTCGTACACCAGGCCATCGGCAGATACTTTCCAGCTGGCTGCAAGGCTCGGCACCACCTTGCCTTGGGCGGCATCGAAGTCTACCAGGCGGTTCATCAGCACGTCGGCGGTAGCATTGGTGGTGGTGAGCGAGTTGTACTGCACCACGTCGAAGCCTTCGGGGCTGGCCTCGGTGCAAACGCTGAGCGGCGCGGCCTGGGCGAGGCCTGCGGCGCACAGGCAGGTAAACAATAACGAATAGGCGGTGGCACGCATGGTGGCTCCTTGGCTGTCAGTGGCCCATCTGCCAGTGCAGTCTGGAAAAGGCCTACCCTAGTGCCCCTGCCTGGAAATGACCACACCCTTTTTTGTGCAACTGGCGACGAGCGGTCAACCGCCAGCCAGGCCTGCCGGTATGCTGGCCCGCGGCATTCAGCCTGTTGCCGGTGTGCATCAGATGTTGTTGCAAGCGAGTCTTTCTGGTATAAAGCAGCGCTCTTTTCTAGGGGCTCGGCCTGTCGCATCAGCGAATCCGGTCGATAAGACCTCCAGAATCACGGCGCCCTGGCGCCAAAGACTGAGAGATTAAGCGGCCAACCCATGCCGGGTTGGGCATGTGGTTTTAGAGGGCTGAGTCATGTCGAGAGTCTGTCAAGTTACTGGTAAGGGTCCAGTAACCGGGAACAACATTTCCCACGCAAACAACAAAACCCGTCGTCGTTTCCTGCCGAACCTGCAACACCACCGTTTCTGGGTTGAATCCGAGAAGCGTTTCGTGCGTCTGCGCGTATCTGCCAAGGGCATGCGTGTCATCGACAAGCGTGGTATCGAAGTAGTGCTGTCCGAGCTGCGTGCTCGCGGCGAAAAGTTCTAAGGAGAACGTCATGCGTGAATTGATCCGTCTGGTTTCGAGTGCTGGCACTGGCCACTTCTACACCACCGACAAGAACAAGCGCACCACACCGGACAAAATCGAGATCAAGAAATACGATCCCGTTGTTCGCAAGCACGTGGTGTACAAGGAAGCCAAGATCAAGTAATTGATCGGCGACCTGAAAAAAACCCGCATCCGAAAGGACGCGGGTTTTTTTATACCTGTCAGGCGTTGAAGCCACAGGTTACTTCTGCTCGAACAGTGCGTAGATCTTACGGCACGGCTCAAGTACTTCCCATGTGCCCTTGAACCCGGCCGGAATGACGAAACGGTCACCGGCGCGCAGGGTCTTGGCCCCGCCGTCCTGGTCGCGCAGCACCGAAACACCCTGCACGATTTCGCAATACTCATGCTCGGTGTAATTCACCACCCATTGCCCCACCTCGCCTTCCCAGACGCCGGCAGCAAACTGCCCGCAAGGGCTGGAGTAATGGTTGTATACCGCCTGGTCAGGCGCGCCTTTAATGATCTTTTCTGCGGCAGGTCGGTAGCGCTCTGCCTCGGTTATGGCCTGGGCGAAGTCGATGATACGGTCGATGCTCATGAGTCGGCTCCTGTGGTTGTTCAATAAAATTAACATGAGTAGGCTTTTGGGCCTTGGGTGTCAAATATATTGATAGTTTGAAGGGGCTGGTTTAGGGTATCGCATGCCAGTGTGCGCGTGTCGCCCGGCCCTATTCCGACAATGCCCGTGAGCCCTCAGAGCGGCATTGCATTTAAACAAGAGGAGGAGTTTCGTATGTCCACCCTGACTCGTGCAGATTGGGAACAGCGTGCCCAGCAACTGAAGATCGAAGGCCGCGCCTTCATCAACGGCGAATACACCGATGCCGCATCCGGTGACACCTTCGAATGCCTGAGCCCGGTTGACGGACGCTTCCTGGCCAAGGTTGCCAGTTGCGACCTGGCCGATGCCAACCGCGCCGTTGAAAATGCCCGCGCCACCTTCAATGCCGGTGTCTGGTCACAGCTGGCCCCGGCCAAGCGTAAAGCCAAGCTGGTCCGCTTTGCCGACCTGCTGCGCAAGAACGTCGAAGAGCTGGCACTGCTTGAAACCCTGGACATGGGCAAGCCGATCGGCGACTCCTCCACCATCGACATCCCTGGTGCAGCCAATGCCATTCACTGGACAGCCGAGGCTATCGACAAGGTGTACGACGAGGTTGCCCCCACGCCCCACGATCAGCTTGGCCTGGTTACCCGCGAGCCGGTAGGGGTGGTAGGCGCCATCGTCCCCTGGAACTTCCCGCTGATGATGGCCTGCTGGAAACTGGGCCCAGCCCTGGCCACCGGTAACTCGGTGGTGCTCAAGCCGTCCGAAAAATCACCGCTCACGGCCATTCGTATTGCGCAGCTGGCCATCGAGGCTGGCATTCCGGCCGGTGTACTGAACGTGCTGCCGGGTTACGGCCACACCGTCGGCAAGGCCCTGGCCCTGCATATGGACGTCGATACCCTGGTATTCACCGGCTCCACCAAGATTGCCAAGCAGTTGATGGTGTACGCGGGCGAGTCGAACATGAAGCGCGTCTGGCTGGAAGCCGGTGGCAAAAGCCCGAACATCGTGTTCGCCGACGCGCCAGACCTGCAGGCTGCCGCGCAGGCCGCTGCCAGTGCCATCGCCTTCAACCAGGGTGAGGTGTGCACCGCAGGCTCGCGCCTGCTGGTCGAACGGTCCATCAAGGACAGGTTCCTGCCCATGGTGGTGGAGGCCCTGAAGGGCTGGAAGCCAGGCAACCCGCTGGACCCACAGACCACCGTGGGTGCCCTGGTCGATACCCAGCAGATGAACACCGTGCTGTCGTACATCGAGGCAGGCCACAAGGACGGCGCCAAGCTGCTGACCGGCGGCAAGCGCACCCTGGAAGAAACCGGCGGCACCTATGTAGAGCCGACCATCTTCGATGGCGTAACCAACGCCATGAAGATCGCCCAGGAAGAGATCTTCGGCCCGGTGCTTTCGGTGATCAGCTTCGATACCGCCGAGGAAGCGGTGGCCATTGCCAACGACACCCCGTATGGCCTGGCCGCCGGCATCTGGACTTCGGACATTTCCAAGGCGCACAAAACTGCCCGCGCCGTGCGCGCCGGCAGTGTCTGGGTCAACCAGTACGACGGCGGCGACATGACTGCCCCGTTTGGTGGCTTCAAGCAGTCAGGCAACGGCCGTGACAAGTCCCTGCATGCACTGGAGAAATACACCGAGCTGAAAGCGACCTGGATCAAGCTGTAAGCCCGGGGGCTGCGATGCGCTGGGGTACCTACTTCGCCGTACTGGCGTCGGTGCTGAGCGTCGGGCTTGCGCTCGGCGTCAGCATGCCGTTGGTGTCCTTGCGCCTCGAAGCCTGGGGCTACGGCAGCTTCGCTATCGGGGTGATGGCGGCCATGCCCGCGCTGGGTGTGCTGGCAGGCGCCAGCCTTGCCAGCCGCCTGGCGGGCTGGGTGGGCGTGCCTTCTGCCATGCGCCTGTGCCTGTGGGGTGGTGCGCTGTCGATCGGCCTGCTGGCACTGCTGCCCAGCTACCCGTTGTGGTTGCTGCTGCGCCTGCTGATCGGCATGGCCCTGACCGTGGTCTTCATCCTTGGCGAAAGCTGGATCAACCAGCTGGTGGTCGAGCAATGGCGGGGCAGGCTGGTGGCGCTGTATGGCAGCAGCTATGCACTGAGCCAGCTGGCCGGCCCGCTGGTGCTGGGCGTGCTCGGCTCGGACGATGACTTCGGGTTCTGGGCGGCGACCGGCCTGTTGCTGCTGGCGCCGCTGCTTCTGCTGGGGCGCGGCGGAGCACCCTCCACCGAAGCCTGCAGTGTCACGTTCGGCGACCTGTACGCGTTCTGTAAGCGCTTGCCGGTAATCGCCTGGGCCATTGCCCTGTTCGCTTCGTTCGAAGCGATGATTCTCACGCTGCTGCCGGTTTATTGCCTGCAGCAGGGTTTCAGCACGGAAATCGCCCTGTTCATGGTCAGTACCGTGGTGGTAGGCGATGCAGTGCTGCAGTTGCCCATTGGCGTGCTGGCTGACCATATGTCACGGCAAACCCTCTTCACCGGGTGCGCCACGACCTTGCTGGTGTCCAGCCTGGCGATTCCGCTGTTGCTGCACACGCCTGCCATCTGGCCGTTGTGGGTGCTGTTCGGGGCCAGTGCCGGGGGCTTGTTTACCTTGTCACTGGTGCTGATCGGTGAGCGCTACCGGGACGACGCCCTGGTACGCGCCAATGCCCACGTGGCGCAGTTGTGGGGTGTCGGTTGCCTGCTCGGGCCGTTGCTGGCGGGGGCGGGCAGCCAATGGATCAGTGGCCACGCGCTGCCGTTGCTGATGGCGGCAGGCGCCGCCGGGTTGGTGGTGCTCACCCGACGCCGTGGGGCTTTCGAGCCGGTGCCGGGCTAAACGGGCTTTTCCCTACAGCATCTTCTCCAGGCCAACCGCCTTGCTGATCCAGGCATTGAAGCGCCGCCACAGGCCGCCCGGTTCTGACGTCAGCACGCGGCGCTGGCCGTTTTCCTCCGTCACCCATATCAGCTTGCCGCCCACCAACTCCGGCTGGTAGCTCAGGGCCGGGGCCATACCCTGTACGGCCAGCGCCCGGGTGTACTCCGCCAGTTCCGGGCTGTCGACCAGCACGCCGACTTCGGTATTCCACAGTACCGAGCGTGGGTCGAAGTTGAACGAGCCGATGAACGTCTTGTGCCGGTCGAAAACGATGGCCTTGCTGTGCAGGCTGGAATCGGAGCCGCCCTGGAAGTTCAGCTTGCCGGCGCTTGGGTCGCCCGGTTGGCGGCGCAGCTCGTACAGCTTCACCCCGTGCTCCAGCAAGGCTTTGCGGTAAGGCGCGTAGCCACCGTGCACGGCCGGTACGTCGGTGGCCTCAAGTGAGTTGGTCAGCAGTTTCACCGAAATGCCTGCGTCGGCACTGTGGGTAAGGTACAGCAGCCCGGGTTCGCCAGGGACGAAGTAGGCCGACACCAGAATCAGCTCGTGGCGCACGTTACGCAGGTCCGGCCCCAGCTGGCGGGTGAGCAACAGTTGCGGGTCGGGCTCATCGTCGGCCAGTACCTTGCTCGGTGCGTCCCACAGCGCCTGGGCATGGGCCCAGATCAGCTCGTTACGCCAGGTGTCCAGGCGTGGCTGGGACTGGTAAGCCATCAGGCGGTCGTACAGTTCCTTGCGCTGGGTTCGTGCTTCGGCCAGGGACACTTCCAGGCGGTGACGGCTGCTGCGCAGGTCGTTTTCGTTGGGCTGGTGCCACAGAAAGTCGGTAATCGGCCGGCTCAGTGCGCTGTTCCAGTACTGGTCGAAGCTGTGCCCCAGCTGCTCGGCAATGGGCCCGACGCTCAGCAGGTCGATGTCGGTGAAGTTCAGGTTGGGCTCGGCGTCGAAGTACTCGTCACCCAGGTTGCGGCCGCCAACAATGGCCATGCTGTTATCCACCAGGAACAGCTTGTTGTGCATGCGCCGGTGCTGGCGCGACAGGTTGAACAGCCGCCCCATTGCCCGCGTTACCCCTGTACTGCGGCCCAGGTGCAAAGGGTTGAACACGCGGATCTGGATGTTGGGGTGGGCGGCGAGCGTGCCCATGATGGCGTCGAGGCCATCGCTGGTGGTGTCGTCCAGCAGGATGCGCACGCGCACCCCCCTGTCGGCTGCGCGCAACAGTTCGTGGACCAGGGCGCGGGTACTGAGGCCGTCATGGACGATGTAGTACTGCAGGTCGATGCTGGCCTGGGCATTACGGATCAGCTCGGCCCGCGCGCGGAATGCCTCGTTGCTGTTGGGCAGCAGGCGAAAGCCCGAGCGCCCCTCATAGGGTGCAGCCTGGCGCAGCACCGAGCGCCCGAAGGCTGAGTCGTTGGCCGGTAGCGCCTGGCTGGTCTCGCGGGGCGTGCTGACGCTGGTGCAGCCGGCAAGGCCAAGCAGCAGCACCAGCATCAGGGCTCGCTGGGTTTTCAAGGGAGGGTCGTCCTGTACGAGGAAAGGCTTGCGGGTTTGACCGTGCCGGGCTGTGCAAAGTTACGTGGGTGCTTATTCTTCATCCAGCAGGCGCAGGGCGGTTTCCCCCACCTTGCGCACGGCGGCTTCGATCTGTGGCGTGGGGCGGGCGGCGAAGTTCATGCGCAAACAGTGCCGGTACTTGCCCGAGGCCGAAAAGATGCTGCCCACGGCCACCTGTACGTCCTGCTCGAGCAGCGCCCGGTTCAGCCGTAGCGTGTCGAAGTGTTCAGGCAGCTCCACCCACAGCATGAAGCCGCCTTGGGGGCGGCTTACCCGTGTGCCCGGCGGAAAGTACCGGGTTACCCAGTCGCTCATCAGTTCGCGGCTGCGCTGGTACTGGCTGCGCATGCGCCGAACATGGGGCTGGTAATGCCCCGCGGCGATGAAGTCGGCGATGGCCAGCTGCGGCTGGCTGGCGGTGCTGCCCGTGCTGATGTACTTCATGTGCAGCACCCGCTCCAGGTAACGCCCCGGGGCTACCCAGCCCACCCGCAGGCCTGGGGCCAGGGTCTTGGAGAACGAGCTGCACAGCAACACGCGGCCATCGTCGTCGAACGACTTGACCGTACGCGGGCGCGGGTAGGTGTAGGCCAGGTCGCCGTAAACATCATCTTCCAGAATGGCCACGTCGTAGCGCTGGGCGAGGCTCAGCAAGGCTTTCTTGCGGGCCTCGGGCATGATGTAGCCGAGGGGGTTGTTGCAACTTGGGGTGATCTGGATAAGTTTGATCGGCCACTGCTCAAGGGCCAGTTCCAGCGCTTGCAGGCTGATACCTGTGACTGGGTCGGTGGGGATCTCCAGCGCCTTCATGCCCAGGCCCTTCAGGGTTTGCATGGCGCCATGGAAGCTGGGCGAGTCCACCGCAACGATGTCGCCCGGCTCACACACCGCCCGGATGCTGCAGGACAGCGCCTCGTGGCAACCCGTGGTGATCACCAGGTCGGCGGGCGCCAGCCTGCAGCCCGAATCCAGCGCCAGGCGTGCCACCTGTTCGCGCAGGGCCAGGTTACCGTGGATGTTGTCGTAATACAGGCCTGGCATGTCCTGGCGCCGACTCAACTGGGCCAGGCTGCGCAGCAGTGGCTTGAGCGTTGGGGCTTCGATATCGGGCATGCCGCGGCCCAGCTGTATGACGTTCTGGCGCGGGGTGCTGCGCACCAGCTCAAGCACTTGTTCCCACTGGGAGATTTCCACCGGGCGCTGCGCCGGGCGGCTGACGGCCGGTAATGCCGGCAGTTGGCGATGGTCGTTGACGAAATAGCCGGACTTGGGCCTCGGCGAGACCATGCCACCGTCTTCCAGCATGCGATACGCCTGCTGCACGGTACTCAGGCTGACCCCATGTTCGGCACTCAAGGCACGTACCGAGGGCAGCCGCTGGCCAGGCTGGTAAAGGCCTTGTTCGATGCGGGCACCGAGCAGCTCGGCGAGGTTCAGGTAAAGGGTCACGGCATACTCCTGCGCTGACTTGGCGTAGCAACCGGTACAGATGAGCGGAAAATACAGCATTCAGTCGGCTTGCGGCCAATTCTGTATGGGAATAATAAGGCTGCATTGGCTCTGTATTGCCATCGCCGCCAACCCCCATGCTTTGCCTATGGATTCGGCACACGTGGAGGGCGCAGTGATGGCTGGCATGAGTGATGTACGCTTGCAGCTTTTGGCAAAGGAATTGGAGGCGGGCCAGCAAGCCAGGGTATTCAATGCCCCGCAGGGGCTGGGCCGCTGGGGGCTGATGCTGCACCGCTGGCAGACCCGCAGAACGCTGTTGCAGCTGACCGACGACGAGCTACGCGACATAGGGCTTAGCTGGGAGCAAGCCCGAACCGAAGGCCGCAAGCCCTTCTGGAAGGCGTGACGCTCCACGCCCAACCTTCAAACCAGTTCCTTGAGCCGATGCCACAACATCCCCAACGCCAGCAATGGCGAGCGCAGGTGCTTGCCGCCAGGGAAGGTCATGTGCGGCACCTTGGCGAACAGGTCGAAGCGCCCGCTTTCATGGCCGCTGATGGCCTCGCCCAACAGCCGCGCGGCAAGGTGGGTGGCATTGAGCCCATGGCCTGAATACGCCTGGGCGTAATACACGTTCGGCTGGTCTGCCAAGCGGCCCACTTGGGGCAGGCGATTGGCGCCGATGCCGATCATGCCACCCCACTGGTAATCGATGCGCACATCGGCCAGTTGAGGGAACACCTTGAGCATCTTGGGGCGCATGTACGCAGCGATGTCCCCAGGGTCGCGGCCGGAATAATGGCAGGCGCCGCCAAACAGCAGCCGCTGGTCGGCGCTCAGGCGGTAATAATCCAGTGCCACGCGCTGGTCGCACACCGCCATGTTCTGCGGCAACAAGGCGCGAGCACGTTCTTCACCCAACGGCTCGGTGGCGATGATGTAGCTACCGGCCGGCAGCACCTTGCCAGCCAGTTCGCGGTCCAGCCCGTTCAGGTAGGCGTTGCAGCACAGCACCAGGGTATTGGCACGCACCCGGCCTTGCGCGGTGTGCACCTGCACTTGGGGGCCGTAGTCTATCCGCGTGACTTCGGACTGTTCGTATAGGCGCACGCCCAGGCGGCTGGCCACGGCCGCTTCGCCCAAGGCCAGGTTGAGTGGGTGCAAGTGCCCTGAGCCCATGTCCACCAGCCCCCCGGCGTAGCAGTCGGCGCCTACCACGCTGTGGAGATCGTCCTTGCCCACCAGGCGTAGCGTGTGGGCATAGCCCAGGCTGCGCAGATGCTCGGCTTCCTCGGCAAAACCCTGCAGTTGCGAAGGTTTGTTCGCCAGGTCGCAGTAGCCCCACCTCAGGTCACAGGCAATGCCGTGCTGCTCCACGCGATCGCGCACGATCTGCACCGCCTCCAGCCCCATCAGTTGCAGGCTGCGCACACCCTGCTCGCCGAGCACCGGCAGAAACTGCTCCAGCCCGTGGTCAACCCCGCGTATCAGCTGCCCGCCGTTGCGCCCACTGGCGCCCCAGCCCAGCTTGCGGGCCTCCAGCAGGATGACCGAAAAGCCGCGCTCGGCCAGTTCGATGGCGGTGTTAAGGCCCGAGTAGCCTCCGCCCACAACGCATACATCGGCGCTGTGTTCGCCCTGCAGGAACGCGTGATCCGGGTGTGGCAAGCGGCTGGCGGCGTAGTAGGAGGCGGCGTGCTGCGCGCTGTGGATCATCGGGCTGGCCCTGAGCTGGAGAGAGCGGCGAGGATAAGCTGTGCCGCGCAGGCGCGGCAACCAGCCAGACCATGCCCGGTTTCGCGGGTAAACCTGCGAGGGTGGGGTATTCGGTGGGGCGGGTTTACCCGCGAATGGGCCTATAATCCACCCACTTCGTCAGCCTGTACTTCGCCATGCCCTGCAACCGCCACAAAATCCACTTCCTGCGCGAACTCATCCCCTCGTTCGAATGCGAACCTGGCTGCCACGACTGCTGCGGCCCGGTCACCACCTCCGCCCAGGAGATGGCCCGCCTGCCGCGCAAAACCCAGGCCGAACAGGACGCCGCACTGGAGCGGCTGGACTGCGTGCACCTGGGGCCTCAAGGTTGCACGGTGTACCAGGAGCGCCCGATGATCTGCCGCCTGTTCGGCACCACCCCGCGCCTGGCCTGCCCGCGTGGCCGGGGCCCGGAACCGATGATCGACCCCGCCGCCGAACAGCTGGTTCACCAGTTCATTGCCACTACCCGGCAGGTGCTGGTGTAGGGTCAGTCCGGGATCGGCAGGCAGAGGCTTTCCTTCACTTCTTCCATCACGATGTAGCTCTTGGACTCCCGCACGTGCGGCAGCTTCAGCAGGATATCGCCCAGCAGTTTGCGGTACGACGCCATCTCCGAAATGCGCGCCTTGACCAGGTAGTCGAAGTCGCCGGACACCAGGTGGCACTCCAGTACATGGGGCAGTTTGAGCACGGCGCGGCGGAACTCTTCGAACGTGTCGCCCGACTTGTAGTCCAGGCTGATTTCCACGAACACCAGTAGGCTGCCTTTGAGGTGCTGAGGGTTCAGGCGCGCGTTGTAGCCCATGATGATGCCTTCGCGCTCCAGGCGGCGAACCCGCTCCGTGCAGGGGGTGGTCGAGAGCCCGACCTTTTCGCCCAGCTCGGTAAAGGAAATCCGCCCGTCGTTTTGCAGGATGCGCAGAATGTTGCGGTCAATCTTGTCCAGTTCACGCTTGCTCTGGTGCTGGGTTCTCATAGGGGATGCCCCTCCGTCAAAGGCGATTCTGCCGAGAATTCTCGCCAATATTAGGCTTTTATATAGTGAAATGCACTGGTCGCGAATTCCTATACTGCGCTCATCAATGGCCACTCAATAACAACCTGCGGCGTGCCGCGTGTGAGGAACAAGACGATGCGAGTTCTGGTACTTGGTAGCGGCGTGATCGGAACCGCCAGTGCCTATTACCTGGCCCGGCAAGGGTTCGACGTGACGGTGGTCGACCGCCAGCCAGCGGTGGCCATGGAAACCAGTTTTGCCAACGCCGGCCAGATCTCGCCCGGCTATGCCTCGCCCTGGGCTGCCCCGGGGGTGCCACTGAAGGCCATCAAGTGGTTGCTGGAACGCCACGCCCCGCTGGCCATCAAGCTCACTGGCGATGTTGATCAGTACCTGTGGATGGCGCAGATGCTGCGCAACTGCACCGCCAACCGCTATGCGGTGAACAAAGAGCGCATGGTGCGCCTGTCCGAGTACAGCCGCGACTGCCTGGACGAACTGCGCGCTGAAACCGGCATTGCCTACGAGAACCGCAGCCTCGGTACCACCCAGTTGTTCCGCACCCAGGCCCAGGTGGATGCTGCGGCCAAGGACATCGCGGTGCTTGAGCAGTCTGGCGTGCCCTACGAACTGCTCGACCGCGACGGCATCGCCCGTGTGGAACCCGCGCTGGCTGGCGTAAAGGATATCCTGGCAGGTGCCTTGCGCCTGCCCAACGACCAGACCGGCGACTGCCAGCTGTTCACCAACAAGCTGGCAGAGATGGCCGTGAAGCTGGGCGTGGAGTTTCGCTTCGGCCAGGACATCCAGCGCCTCGATGCCGCCGGCGATCGCATCAACGGTGTGGTGATCGATGGCAAGCTGGAAACGGCCGATCGCTACGTGCTGGCGCTAGGCAGTTATTCGCCGCAGTTGCTCAAGCCGCTGGGTATCAAGGCGCCGGTTTACCCGCTCAAGGGCTACTCGTTGACTGTGCCGATCACCAACGCTGAAATGGCGCCCACATCGACCATTCTGGATGAAACCTACAAAGTGGCGATCACCCGGTTCGATAACCGTATCCGCGTGGGCGGCATGGCCGAAATCGCCGGTTTTGACCTGTCGCTGAACCCGCGTCGGCGCGAAACGCTGGAGATGATCGTCAACGACCTTTATCCTCGCGGCGGTGATCTTGGCCAGGCCAGTTTCTGGACCGGCCTGCGCCCGGCTACGCCGGACGGTACCCCGATTGTGGGGGCGACGGCGTTCCGCAACCTGTTCCTGAACACCGGGCACGGTACGCTGGGCTGGACCATGGCGTGTGGCTCGGGGCGCCTGTTGGCGGACCTGATTGCACGCAAGCAGCCGCAGATCAGCGCCGAAGGGCTGGACATTTCGCGCTACGGCAGTGGCCGGGAAGTGGCCAGGCAGGGGCATGCCGCACCGGTTCACCAGCAGTAAGTGTGACGGTGCCGGCCTCATCGCCGGCAAACCCATACCGTTTTCAACCTGAATCACCATAAGGCAGCCGCCATGCGCCCCGCCCGCGCCCTGATTGACCTCCAGGCCCTGCGCCACAATTACCGTCTAGCCCGTGAACTCACCGGTGCCAGAGCCCTTGCCGTGATCAAGGCTGATGCCTATGGCCATGGCGCCGTGCGCTGCGCCCTGGCACTGGAAGCCGAAGCCGATGGCTTCGCCGTGGCCTGTATCGAAGAGGCCCTGGAACTGCGCGCCGCGGGCATCAAGGCGCCTGTGCTGTTGCTGGAAGGTTTTTTCGAAGCCAGCGAGCTGGCCCTTATCGCCGAGCATGACCTGTGGTGTGCCGTGCATTCGCTGTGGCAGCTGGAGGCCATAGAGAACACCCCGGTGCAGAAGCCCATCACCGTCTGGCTCAAGCTGGACAGCGGCATGCACCGCGTTGGCCTGCACGCCAAGGACTACCACGACGCCTACCAGCGGCTGCTGGCCACCGGCAAGGTCGCACGCATCGTGCTGATGACCCACTTCGCCCGGGCCGATGAGCTTGAAGCCGACGCCACTGCCCGCCAGATCGCCGTATTCGAGGCGGCCCGGGAGGGCCTGGCAGCCGAGTGCAGCCTGCGCAACTCGCCAGGTGTGCTGGGCTGGCCGCAGGCTCAGGGCGACTGGGTACGGCCCGGCCTGATGCTGTATGGGGCCACGCCGTTCGACGCCGCCCAGCCTCAGGCGCAGCGCCTGCAGCCGGTCATGACCCTGCAATCGCGGATCATCAGCGTGCGTGAGCTGCCTGCAGGCGAGCCGGTGGGCTATGGCGCCAAGTTCGTCAGCACCCGGCCCACACGGGTTGGCGTGGTCGCCATGGGCTACGCCGACGGTTACCCGCGGCAGGCACCCAATGGCACACCTGTGCTGGTGGCCGGCACGCGCGCGCAACTGATTGGCCGGGTGTCGATGGACATGCTCAGCGTGGACCTTACCGACGTGCCCCATGCCACGCTGGGCAGCCCGGTGGAGCTGTGGGGCAAGCAGGTGCTGGCCAGCGAAGTGGCTGGCCATGCGGGCCTGATCCCGTATCAGGTGTTCTGCAACGTCAAACGCGTGCCGCTGGAATACTGCGGCGAGTAGGGGTGCTGTAATGAATGGCGTTGGGGCGGTGTGTTGTAAATACTGAACGGCGTTGCCATGATATCGTTCACATCCACCCCCCCCACACCGTTTCAGGAGGCTCCAGCTTTGGACGTCGGCGAACGACTGCAAGCCATCCGCAAGCTCAAGGGCCTGTCCCAGCGTGAACTCGCCAAGCGTGCCGGGGTGACCAATAGCACGATCTCGATGATCGAGAAGAACAGCGTCAGCCCTTCGATCAGCTCCCTGCGCAAGGTGCTCAGTGGCATACCCATGTCCATGGTCGAGTTCTTTTCCGTGGAACTTGAGCCTGAAAGCCCGGCACAGATCGTGTACAAGGCCCATGAGCTGATCGACATCTCCGATGGTGCCGTCACCATGAAGCTGGTTGGCAAGTCGCACCCCAACCGTGCCATCGCCTTCCTCACCGAGGTATACCCGCCAGGTGCCGATACCGGCGCAGAAATGCTGACCCATGACGGCGAAGAAACCGGCATTCTGCTGGAAGGCCGCCTGGAGCTGGTCGTTGGCACCGAGCTGTTCATCCTCGAAGCAGGCGACAGCTACTACTTCGAAAGCACCCGCCCGCACCGTTTTCGCAACCCCTACGACCAGCCAGCACGGCTGATCAGTGCGGCAACGCCTTCAAACTTTTGATCCAGCGCAGTGCATTGTTTCGCCAATACCCCTTTCCGGTGTAGGGTCGTTTCCCGCCCTTATGGTTACCGCTATACTTTTCAGCGCTCGAGGATCCGTGGCCGCGAGCATGATTAGCCACCATGAGGGTGTTCGCGTGAACCAAATCAAGAAGATGCTGGCCCTACCAGCCGCCTTACTCGCCCTCTGGGCAATGAGCGCAACCGCTGCAACCAACGACGATATTGCCAAGCGCCTGGCGCCGGTAGGCCAGGTGTGTGTTCAGGGCCAGGAATGCAAAGGCATGGAAGTGGCCGCCACAGCCGGCGGTGGGGCCGCCAAGACGCCGGATGACATCATCGCCAAGCACTGCAACGCCTGCCATGGCACTGGCCTGCTGGGCGCGCCGAAGGTGGGTGATACCGCAGCCTGGAAAGAGCGCGCCGACCACCAGGGTGGGCTGGATGGCATCCTGGCCAAGGCCATCACCGGCATCAACGCCATGCCGCCCAAAGGCACCTGCGCCGATTGCTCGGATGACGACCTGAAAGCCGCCATCAAGAAGATGTCCGGCCTGTAGGGCACCGCGTTATTGCACGAAGCCCGCCTCTGATGGCGGGTTTTGTTTTTGTGGGGTGCTGCAACGTCACGGCAACCAATGCTGCCAGCCTTCTGTCCAACCCCGTGAATCCATGGGTGACTCAGGAGGCCCCCGATGCACCTCTGCTCTGTCGAACATGCCGTCGACCAGGTGCTGTCGCGCCTGCCGGCCCATATCCACATGGGCCTGCCGCTGGGCCTGGGCAAGCCCAATGCGTTCGTCAACGCCCTCTATGCCCGGGTGCGCGAGCTGCCCGAGCGGCAGCTTACCCTCTACACCGCGTTGTCCCTCGGCCGGCCACCGCTGGGCGATGGCCTGCAAAGGCGCTTTCTAGAACCCTTCGTCGAGCGTGTCTTTGCCGACTATGAAGAGCTCGATTACCTGGCCGACCTGCGTAACGACAGCCTGCCGCCGAACATTCGTGTGGAGCAGTTCTTCATGCAGCCGGGCAGCCTGCTGCACAGCGAGCCGGCCCAGCAGGACTATGTCAGTAGCAATTACAGCCACGCCGCCCGGGACATCAACGCCAAGGGCCTGAACCTGATCGCGCAACTGGTAGCCGCCACGCCAGAACGGCCTGTGCACCTGAGCCTGGCCTGCAACCCCGACATCACCCTGGACTTGCTGCCCATGGTCGAGCGCCGGCGTGCAGCAGGCGAAACCATCCTCATGCTCGGCCAGGTGCATGCCCAGCTGCCCTACATGCCAGGCGACGCAGAGCTGCCGATGGATGCCTTCGACCTGTTGCTGGATGAGGCCGAGCAGCGGCGCCTGTTTTCCACGCCCAACATGCCGGTCAATACTCAGGACCACTGCATCGGCCTGCACGCCAGCAGCCTGGTGCGCGATGGTGGCACCTTGCAGATTGGTATCGGCGCCATGGGCGACGCGGTAGCGGCGGCGCTGCTGGCGCGCCAGGGCGATAATGCCGCCTATCGTGAGGCACTGGATGCACTGGGCGCCGCCGCCTGGCAGCCGTTGATCGAGCGAGAGGGCGGTCTGGCCCCGCTCGATGAGGGCCTTTACGGCTGCAGCGAGATGTTCGTCAACGGCCTGCTGGAACTGGCCGATGCGGGCCTGCTGCGACGTACTGCAGACGAGCAGGAGGTGGTGCTGCACGGTGGTTTTTTCCTTGGGCCCCAGTCGTTCTACCAGCGCCTGCGTGACATGCCCTTGGAGCAGCGTGCACGGTTTGCCATGACGGCCATCAGCTTCGTCAACGAACTGTATGGCGATGAAGCCCTGAAGCGTCGCCAGCGCCGTGATGCGCGGTTCATCAACACGGCATTCGGCATGACCCTGCTGGGCGCCGGTGTGGCGGACCAGCTGGAAGACGGGCGCGTGCTCAGCGGGGTAGGCGGGCAGTACAACTTCGTCGCCCAGGGCCATGCGCTGGAGGGCGGCCGCTCGATACTGCTGCTGCGCAGCTGGCGTGAGGCCGGTGGTGAGGTCACCTCTAACCTGTTCTGGCGCTACGGCCACTGCACCATCCCCCGGCACCTGCGCGACATCGTGGTCACCGAGTATGGGGTTGCCGACCTGCGGGGGCAGACCGACAGCGAGGTAATTGCGCGGTTGCTGGCCGTGTGCGACTCACGCTTTCAGCAGGCGCTGATGGAGGAGGCGAAAAGCGCTGGCAAGCTGGCCAAAGGTTTCCAGCTGGACGCGCGCTTCACGTACAACACCCCCGAACGCCTTGAGGCGGTTCGCGCACAGCACAGCCAGCTGTTTGCCGAGTACCCGCTGGGCACCGACTTCACCGATGTGGAGCAGGACTTGCTGCGGGCACTTGGCTGGTTGAAGAGCAAGTTCAAGCTGAGCGAAGTGCTGGCGCTGGGCAAGGCAACCCTCGATGCGCCCGGGCCGGAAGGTTATGAGGCGCATCTGGCGCGCATGGCGCTGGAGCAGCCCGACGGCCTGAAAGAAGACCTTTACCAGCGCTTGTTGCTGGCCGCCCTCGCCGCCACAGCGCCCTAGAAATGCGCCGTGCCCGGTCGGTGTTGGGGGCACCCGCGAACACCGGCGGGGCCAGTGCCAGGCGGCGCCCGTTCAGGCCCTTACTCGATGAACGTCACCACGCCACCGGCCAACGACTTCACCCGCGCCAGCGACTCGACGCGATAGCCCTGGCTGTCCAGTTCGGCACGCCCACCCTGGAACGATTTCTCGATGACGATGCCCAGGCCAGCCACGGTTGCCCCGGCCTGCTTGATGATCGAGATCAGCGCCTGCGACGCCTTGCCGTTCGCCAGGAAGTCATCGATTACCAGCACGCGGTCGTTGCTGTTGAGGTGGCGGGGCGAAATGGCCACGGTGTTCTCGGTCTGCTTGGTGAACGAGTAAACCGATGCCGTCAGCAGGTTCTCGGTCAGCGTCAGCGACTGGTGCTTGCGGGCAAAGATCACCGGCACGCCCAGTTTCAAGCCAGTCATCACCGCCGGGGCAATGCCCGAGGCTTCGATGGTGACGATCTTGGTCACACCGGCGTCGGCGAACAGGCGGGCGAACTCGTCACCGATCAATTGCATCAGCGCGGGGTCGATCTGGTGGTTGAGAAACGCATCGACTTTGAGAACCTGATCGGAAAGCACGATGCCTTCTTCGCGAATCTTCTGATGCAGTGCTTCCACTATGGTATTCCTCGATGTAACAAAGGTGGCCGCAAACAGCGGCAGCGTTTAAGAGTAATGGTTGATCAGCGTTTGAGCATTGCCCGGATGTCGGCCAGGGCATTGTTGCCGCGTGCGGCCTTGACCTCGACCGGGGCATCGTCCAGGCCTTCCCAGGCCAGGTCTTCCGGGGGCAGTTCGTCGAGGAAGCGGCTGGGCGTACAGTCGATGATTTCCCCGTACTGCTTGCGCTTGGCGGCAAAGGTGAAGGCCAGGGTCTGGCGCGCGCGGGTGATGCCCACGTAAGCCAGGCGGCGCTCTTCCTCGATGGTGTCGGCCTCGATGCTGGAGCGGTGCGGGAGGATTTCTTCCTCCATGCCCATGATGAACACGTAGGGGAACTCCAGCCCCTTGGACGCGTGCAGGGTCATCATCTGCACCCCTTCGGCGTTTTCTTCCTCTTCCTGCTGGCGCTCCAGCATGTCGCGCAGCACCAGCTTGCCGATGGCGTCCTCGATGGTCATGTCACCCTCTTCCTCCTTCTCGAGGGTGTTTTTCAGTGCGTCGACCAGGAACCAGACGTTGCTGATACGAAACTCGGCCGCCTTGTCGCTGGCGGTCTGCTGGCGAATCCAGTTTTCGTAGTCGATGTCGCGGATCATTTCGTGCAGTGCGGCAATCGGGTCGTCCAGCGCGACCTTCTGGCGCACACCGTCCAGCCAGTGCTTGAAGCGCTGCAGGCGCTCGGTGTAGCGGGCGTCCAGGTGTTCACCCAGGCCAAGCTCCTCGCTGGCGGCGTACATCGACGTGCCGCGCTCGGTGGCATAGTTGCCAAGCTTTTCCAGGGTGGTGGAACCGATCTCCCGGCGGGGGACGTTGATGACCCGCAGGTAGGCGTTGTCATCGTCCGGGTTCACCAGCAGGCGCAGGTAGGCCATGAGGTCCTTGACCTCCTGGCGACCAAAGAAGCTGTTGCCCCCCGACAGGCGATAGGGCACCTGGTGGTGCTGCAGTTTCAGCTCGATCAACTTGGCCTGGTAGTTGCCACGGTACAGGATGGCAAAGTCGCTGTAGGGGCGGTCGGTGCGCAGGTGCAGCGTGAGGATTTCCATGGCCACGCGCTCGGCTTCGGCTTCCTCGTTCTTGCAGCGGATGACGCGGATCTCGTCGCCAACACCCATTTCGCTCCACAACTGCTTCTCGAACGCATGGGGGTTGTTGGCGATCAGCACGTTGGCGCAGCGCAGGATGCGGCTGGTGGAGCGGTAGTTCTGCTCCAGCATGACCACTTTCAAGGAGGGGTAGTCCTCCTTGAGCAGCATCAGGTTTTCCGGTCGCGCGCCGCGCCAGGCGTAGATCGACTGATCGTCGTCGCCCACCACGGTGAACTGGTTGCGCATGCCGATCAGCATCTTCACCAGCAGGTACTGGCTGGCGTTGGTGTCCTGGTATTCGTCCACCAGCAGGTAGCGCACGCGGTTCTGCCAGCGCTCCAGCACCTCGGGGTGCTCCTGGAACAGCTTTACCGGCTGCAGGATAAGGTCGTCGAAATCCACCGCGTTGAACGCCTTGAGCGTGCGCTGGTAGTGGGTATAGACGATCGCGGCGGTTTGCTCACGCGGGTTGCGCGCCTTTTCCAGGGCCTCGGGTGGCAGGATCAGGTCGTTCTTCCAGGCACCGATCATGTTCTTGATCTCGTCGATGCCGTCGTCGCCGGAGTACTCCTTCTGCATGATGTCCGACAGCAATGCCTTGATGTCGGACTCATCGAAGATCGAGAAGCCTGGCTTGTAGCCCAGCTTACCGTGCTCCTTGCGGATGATGTTCAGGCCCAGGTTGTGGAACGTGCACACCGTGAGCCCACGGCCTTCCCCTGGGCGCAGCAGGGTCCCGACCCGCTCCTTCATCTCGCGGGCGGCCTTGTTGGTGAAGGTCATCGCCACGATGTACTGGGCACGGATGCCGCAGTTCTGGATGAGGTGGGCAATCTTGCGCGTGATCACGCTGGTCTTGCCCGAGCCTGCACCGGCGAGCACCAATAGAGGGCCGCCGACATAGTCACGGGCTTCCTGCTGCCGGGGATTGAGTCGGGACATGCTAGAAACCGGGGGTCGCCAGAAAATAGCCGCGCATTCTATCAGGCATGGGCCTATTGTGGCGCGACCGTCTGACGCGCGAGTCAGACTTTTGCAGCATCATTAGTGGCACTAATGGTTGCAGCTGAAAAAATCGTATTTGCCGGGTGGTCAGGATTCGCGCACGATGCACGACAAAATACGTCGGAATGACATCACACAAGAACATTTTTAAAAGTGAAAATCATTTTCATTAAATGCAGTAATATGGCCGCCGTTCATCGTTGCACCGTAAAGCTTTAAGGAGCCCCCTTGCCTACGCCTGTCGAACCTCTGCGTTTGCTGCTGTTGGCCAATGAGCCGGAATGGGCCACTTTGCTGCACGCGTGCATGCCTGCCTTGCGCGGTACAACCGTGCTGGTAACGGCACCCAGCTGGGAGGCGGTCGACAGCCTGTTCAGCCAGGACCGCCAGGCGATCGTGCTGGCGACCCCGGCCCTGTTGCCGGCAGCGGGCCGGTGCGAGCTGCCCACCATCTTGTTGCTGAACGACGAACCTGAAACGGTGCCTGCGGGTGTCAGCGATTGGCTGGTCAGTGACCAGCTCAGTGCCCATACCTTGCGCCGCTGCCTGCGCCATGTGCGCGAGCGGGGTGTGCTGGTGGCCACCTTGCAGCGCCTGGCAGAGCAGGACCCCCTCACCGGTATAGCCAACCGTCAGGGTTTCCAGGCGCTGCTCACTGCTCGCCTGGCCGAAAACGAAGGCCGCGGCTTGGCCCTGGGCCACCTGGACCTGGACAACTTCCGCCACGTCAACGATGCCCTAGGCCACCAAAGTGGGGACAGGCTGATCCTGCAGGTGGTCAACCGCCTGACCCACCAGCTGGAAGCCGGCGACCAGCTGGCGCGGCTGGGCAGTGACGAGTTCGCCCTGCTCATCGACACCCGCCGCGACCCCAAACGCGCCGAGTGGATGGCCGAACGCATCATAGAGGCGCTGGCCGAACCTTATTGGATTGACGGTGAAAGCCTGCTGCTGGGCTGCAGCCTGGGCCTGGCACATGCCCGCGCCCAAGGTGGGGCCGACCCGCTGATGTGGCACGCCCACATCGCCATGCGCCAGGCCAAAGGCAGCCAGGGCTGCACGTACCATGTCTTCAACGAGCGCATAAACCGCAATGCCCGCAGCCTGGCAGACCTGGAGAGCGAGCTGCGCCGTGCCCTGCGCCGCGATGAGCTGGAGCTGCACTACCAGCCGCGGCTGAACTTGGCGGACGGCCACATCGTCGGCCTGGAGGCCTTGGTGCGCTGGCGTCATGCCGAGCGTGGTCTGTTGCCGCCCAGCGAGTTCGTGCCCCTGGCCGAGCAGAGCGGGCTGATCGTGCCATTGGGCTACTGGGTCATCGCCCGTGCGCTTCGGGACATGCAGGCGCTGCGAGCTGCCGGGCTGGAGCCGCTGCACATGGCCGTCAACCTGAGTTTCCGCCAGTTTCAGGACAGCCAGTTGCTGGCCACCTTGAGCCGGCTCATTCAGGAATATGGGGTCGATGCCCGCTGGCTGGAATTCGAACTGACCGAAACGGCCGTAATGCGCCGCAACGAGCTGGTGCGCCAGACCATGGACGCCTTGGGGCGCCTTGGCGTGCGCTTCTCGCTGGATGACTTCGGCACCGGGTTTTCGTCATTCGTGCACCTCAACAGCCTGCCCATCGCCCTGCTCAAGGTGGACCGCAGCTTCGTCGCCGAGATGGAAATGCGCGAAGAAAACCGCAAGCTGGTGCACGCCATGATCAACCTGGCCCACAACCTCAACCTGGAGGTGGTGGCTGAAGGGGTGGAAAGCGACGAGCAACTCGGCTTGTTGCGGGGCTTTGGCTGTGACCAGGTGCAAGGTTTTCTGGTCAGCAAGCCATTGCCCGTGGACGAACTGATGGCGTTCCTGTTGCAGTGCCAGCAGGCCGAGGCCGGCTAGCCGGCTTTACCCAGCATGCGCTTCATTCGCCATTCAAAGCCGAACGTAAGCGCCACCGCTGCACACGCCAGGCCCAATGCCAGGCCCCACCACACCCCGACCGCGCCGCCGCCCAGGGTAAAGGTGAACAGCCAGGCGCTTGGCGCGCCCACCAGCCAATAGCACACCAGCCCGATCAGGAACGTGGTCTTGGCGTCTTTCAGCCCGCGGATCGAACCCATGGCGATGGTCTGCATGCCGTCGAACAGCTCAAACCAAGCGGCCACCATCAACAACTGCACGGCCAGCTGGAAGATCGCCGCGAACGCAGGGTCATTCCGGTCGATGAACAGCCCCACCAGGGCGTCGGGCAGCAGCCAGAACAGCGCGGCAAAGGTGAACATGATCAGGCCCCCCAGGGCGATGCCAATCCGCCCGGCGCTGCGGGCTGCCAGCAGGTTGCCCGCACCGTAGTACAGGCCCACACGCATGGTCACGGCGTAGGAAAGGCCGGTCGGCACCATGAACGCGGTGGACACGATCTGCAGGGCGATCTGGTGCGCCGCCAGCTCCGTGCTGCCCAACACGCCCATGCACAGCGCCGCGAATGCGAACAGCCCCACCTCCACCATGTAGGTGCCACCAATCGGCAGGCCCAGCCGCCACAGCTCGCGCAACGCCGGCAGCGACGGGCGGGACAGGCCTTTGCGCAGTGGGTAGGCGGCGTAGGCCGGGTGCCAGCGGATGTACAGCGCCAGGGCAATGGCCATGCCCATCGACACCACGGCAGTTACCAGCCCGATGCCCATCAGGCCGAGCTTTGGCAGGCCGAACATGCCTTCGATTAAAGCAACGTTCAGCAGGTAGTTGAGCACCGTACCCACGAGGCTGATCACCATCACCGGTGCCGAACGGCCCAGGGCGCTGGTAAACCCGCGCAACGCCATGAATGTGAGGTAGCCGGGCAGGGCCAGGGGTAGCAGGGTCAGGAACTCGGCGGCCGAGGCCACGTTCTCGGGCTTTTGCCCGAACAGCAGCAGCGCCGGCTCCAGGTTCCACAGCACCAGCGCCGCAAACAGCGCCAGGCCCCATGCCAGCCACAGGCCGTTCTGGGCCAGGCGCGTGGCCCCTTCTATGTCGTTGCCACCCTTGCGGATGGCCACCAGGGTGCCGACCGCCGCGATCACGCCCAGGCAGAAGATCGACACGAACGAGTAGCTCGCCGCACCCAGGCCGCCACCGGCCAAGGCCTGCGGGCTGATGCGGGCCATCATCAAGGTGTCGGTGAGTACCATCAGCATGTGCGCCAACTGCGAGGCGATCAGCGGGCCTGCCAGGCGCAGCAATGCCTTGAACTCGGTAGTGGGGGCGACGTGCATGGGGCGGTCCTTGGTGATGACAGGCGGGAACGAAGGGCGATTCTGAGGCCTGGGTCAGCTTTGCACAAAAGGATAAATGCGATCATTGGCATGAGTCTGACTCATGTATGTAAGCTTCCTGATCATTTGCCCCAAGGGCCCGTGTGCCAGGAGCCTCATGCAACGCAAGCTGCCTCCCCTCTATGCGCTGCGCGCATTCGAAGCCGCGGCGCGGCTGAACTCGTTCACCCGTGCCGGCGAAGAACTGTCCATTACCCAGAGCGCCGTCAGCCGGCACATTCGCACGCTGGAGGATCACTTTGCCTGCCGCCTGTTCATGCGCAGTGGCCGTAGCCTGCAACTGACCGAAGCTGCACGGGTGTTGCTACCGGGTGTGCGCGAAGGCTTTGCCGCGCTTGAGCGTGCCTGTGACACGTTGCGCGGTGAAGACGACATGCTGCGCATGAAGGCGCCGTCCACCCTGACCATGCGCTGGTTGCTGGCCCGGCTGAGCCGCTTCCGCCGGCTGCAGCCTGGCAACGAAGTGCAACTGACCAGTGCCTGGATGGACGTCGACCATGTGGACTTCAACCAGGAACCCTTCGATTGCGCGGTGCTGCTGGGCGATGGGGTATTCCCGGCAGAGTGGGAGGTGCGCAAGCTGTTCCCCGAACTGCTGGTGCCGGTGGGCGCACCCGGGCTGCTGGATGACGGGCCCTGGACCGCGGCGCGCCTGGCGAGCAGCGAGCTGCTGCACCCTACGATGGACAAGCGCGACTGGCGGGTATGGCTGGAGCGCCTGGGCCTGGGTGGCAAGGTTTCGCTCAAGGGCGGGCAGGTGTTCGACACCCTGGAACTGGGCATGATTGCGGCGGCCCGCGGCTACGGTGTTTCTATCGGCGACCTGACGATGGTGGCCGAAGATGTGGCGCAGGGGCGCATGAGCCTGCCATGGCCGACGGCGGTACCCAGCGGCATGGACTACTACCTGGTATGGCCGCGCACACGGCCGGGCGGCGAGCGGCTACGCCGCCTGAGTGCCTTTCTGCAAGCAGAGGTGGCTGCCATGGCGCTACCCGAGGTGGCGATCCTGCCAGCCCTTTGATGGCGAACGGTATATCCCGGCCCGGCACTCAAGTATTCAGTGGCGACGCCGATCAAGTGGCACCAGCGTCCCGGAAGAGGGCGCGCTTCCCGTCGAATAGAAGCGGGCGGTCAGCGTGATCAGGATGATCCCGGCCTCTTGCCAGGAGCTTCCCCATGCCTCAACCGCGTGCCCGAATTGCCTCGCAACTCGGTATCGCCCTCGCCATCGTGCTGGCGCTGGTGATTTCCGGCAGTACCCTTTTTGCCCTGCGTTCACTGGACGATGCCAACCTCGCCACCCGCCAGGCCCACCTGGCCAGTGAGGCGCGCTTGCTGGCCGACCAGCTCGACACGTTCCACGGCTCGCTCAAGGACAATACCCAGCGCCTGAGCGGCCTGTTCGAGCGCCGCTTCGCATCAGGGCTGTCGCTGCATGCAGGGCAGACCGTGCAGGTCGCAGGCCAGGCAACCCCGGCCCTGTACCTGGGCGATCAGCTGTTGAACAACGACTTCCAGCAGGTGGACGACTTCCAGCAGATGACTGCCGGTATCGCCACGGTGTTTGTGCGCAGCGGCGACGATTTCGTGCGCATCAGCACCAACCTGAAGAAACAGGATGGCAGCCGCGCCATCGGTACCCAGCTCGACCGCCAGCACCCGGCCTACGCCAAGCTGCTGGCCGGGCAGATGTACGTTGGCCGCGCCGTGTTGTTCGACCGCAACTACATGACGCGCTACGTGCCGATGACCGACGGCAATGGCCGGGTGATCGCGGTGCTGTTCGTGGGTTTCGACTACACCGATGCGCAGAATGCCCAGTTCGCCAACCTCAAACGCTTCCGCATTGGCCAGACCGGTTCGTTGGCACTGCAGGATGAAAAGGGCCAGTGGCTGGTGCCGCCGGCCAATGCCGAGCAACCGCTGTACAGCGCCACTGCGCCCTTTGCCGAGGGGCCCTGGACGGTGGTTGCGAGCATGCCGCTGGCGGAGATCCGCGAGGTGACCTGGAGCGTGGGCCTGCGCCTTGCCGTCGGCAGCCTGCTGGCCATGCTCATGGCCGTGGCTGCCACGCTGTGGTTGCTCAGGCGCAAGCTGCGGCCGCTGGACGACCTGGTGCGCCAGGCCGAAGCGCTGGGTGCGGGTGACCTGAACGCACGGCTGAACGTGACCAGCCACGATGAAATCGGGCAGTTGGCGCGCAGCTTCAACAAGATGGGTGAAGCCCTCTCGAACATGGTCGAGCATATTCGCAGTGCTTCCGAGCAGGTCAGCACCCGGGCCCGTTCGCTGTCTGGCCTCTCGGCTGGCGCCTGCGAGGGCATGGACCAGCAATCAGGCGAAATCACCAGCATGGCAGGCGCGGTGGAAGAGTTCAGCGCCACCTCCATGAACATCGCCGACAACATGGCGGACACCGAGCGCTTGGCCCGCGACAATGCCCAGCAGACCCGCGTGGGCCGCGGTGCCATGGAAGAAGCGTCGCACTCGCTCACGCAGATTGCCGATGCCCTCGGTGGTACCGCCACGGTGATGAACAGCCTGGGTGCGCGTTCGCAGGAGATCGGCAGCATCATCAGCGTCATCACCGCCATCGCGGAGCAGACCAACTTGCTGGCCTTGAACGCTGCCATCGAAGCGGCCCGTGCCGGTGAGCAGGGGCGCGGCTTTGCAGTGGTGGCTGACGAGGTGCGTGGGCTGGCAGCGCGAACCCGCCAGGCCACGGATGAAATCTCCGGCATGATCACCAGCATCCAGCAGCAGACCGGGCACGCCATCACCACGCTGGAGCAGAGTACCCAGCTGATGCAGGACGGCCTGGCGCGCAACGGCAAAGTCGCGCAGGCGCTCGCCCGCATCGACGAACAAAGCCGGGCGGCGGGTGAGCAGTTTGCCGTGATCAGTACGGCGACCCAGGAGCAGAGCAGCACCGCGACCGTGCTGAGCCGCAACTTGCAGAGTATCGCCCAGGCCAACGGTGAACAGCGCGAGGTGGCCAACGAGTTGGCATTCACAGCGCGGGAGCTGGAAGGGCTGGCAGCGCAGCTGCGTCAGGAAGTGGACCGCTTCCGCTGAAACGGTGGGGCGCCCCAGGCGCCCCCTTCGATCTGCTGCCTTACAGCGATGCCAGGCTCAGCGCCTGCGCACAGGCCTGCAGCGAGCGGCGCTCGCTTTGCGCGTACAGCGCCAGCTCATCCTGCACCTGCAACCCCAACGCCGCTTCGAAGGCCGTGCGGTTGGCGTTGCTGCCGTACTCGGCCTGGGCATCGTCGCCCAGGTTGGACTGGAAGATCCCGGCGGCGCTTACGGGCAGGAAATCCTCGTACACCAGTGCCTCGAAATGCACGTGGCCTGCGTCGATCAGCCCTTGCAGGGTAGTGGGCCTGCCTTGCTGATCGCGCGCAGACAGACCTTTCTCGGTAGCGAAGTAGCGGAAGTACGCCAGGCCCTGCTCACGCATCTGCGCCAAGTCGTCCGGGAAGGCGGCGAAGGTGTCGGTGAGCATTGCCATGTACTGCGCGGCATTGGCCTCGGCGGGTGCGCCACCCAGTGCGGCGCGGGTAGCGTCGAGCAGCTTGTCGTACAGCTGGCGCCCCTTCGGCGTCAGCGCCGCGCCACGTTGCTCGATTTCCCCAAAGCGCGCGGTGTGGCTGCCTTCGCTACCGTGCTGGCCGCTGAATGCGACCTTTTCCTGCAGGGCCTTGAAGCTGGTCTGGCGCAGCAGGATCGGGTGGCGGCGGGGCGGGGGCCCTTCGACCACGGCCTTGGGTGTGATGCCCTTGGCCGGCATGCCGAGCTGGATGGCATCGATGTCCAGGGTGCGCGGGGTGAGGTGGTTGATATGCGGGCCTTTGAACGCCACCACATCGGCAATCAGGCGATGCTGGTCGTGCAGCTGCTGGTACTGTTCGGCGGTGACGGTGGCGTCCCGGTGCCAGCGGAAGGTATGCAGGGCTTCCTGTACGAAAGCCTGGGCATCTGCGGTGTTCAGGCCGCCATCGCGTTCATGCTGCTCGATCAGCTGGAGTGCACGGGGGGTGAAGATCTGGCGTTTGGCCAGGATACCCTGGGCCATTTCGCGCAACTGCAGGTTGTCGATCAGCTCCAGGCGCAGCAGCGAAGTGAAAACGCGGAACGGGCTGATGTGCAAAGACTGCTCATGCACGGCACGGAACGCGGTGGAGTGCACGGGCACCCCGGCACTGCTGAGGTCGTAGTAGCCCACCGGCTGCATGCCCATGACCGCAAAAAGGCGGGCGATGGTCGCCAGCTCCTGGGCCGTACCCACCCGGATCGCACCGTGGCGTTCATGGTCCAGCCGCTCGATTTCTCCCGTCCAGCGCAGGGCCTGCGCCACGTCTGGCTGGTGGGCCATGACCTGCTGGTTGATTTCGCTCACCAACGCCAGCAGCGTGCCGTACAGCGGCACTTCCTGTTTGTACATGAGCGACATGGCGGCAGAGAACTGCGCGCGGATGCTGTCGGGGCTGACGAAATCGTGGGCGGGCATCGCTAGCTTCCTGGTTGGGTTTGGACACTTACATGAAAGCTGGGAATGTACCGCGCTCACAAGCGAAAAAAAGTGAATGGGTCATTCCTTTTTTGATCGACCTAGCGACGCGGGCTTGTCCTCAATCACTCAGCAAGCCTGAAGCTGCTCGCCAATCCATTCCACCAACGCCCGCACCTTGGGCACCTCTGCGGCATGCTCGGCATACGCCAGGTAGTGTGCCCCCGTGCTGCGCATGGCATGGCGCCACGGCACCACCAGGCTACCTTCGGCCAGTTCCTTTGCTGCCAGGTAACGCGGCACCAGCGCCACCCCACACCCTGCCTGCGCTGCGCTTAACGCCATGTAGAACGTGTCGAAACGCGGGCCGTGGTAGGCACTTACACTTTGCAGGCCCAAGTCGTCGAACCATTCGTGCCAGGCCTCGGGCCGCGAAGTGCTCTGCAGCAGCACCAGGTCAGCAAGCTGCGCCGCGTGCTCGAGCGTGCGGCCGGCCAGCAGTTCAGGCGCGCACACCGGCACCACCTCTTCGCGGAACAGCTCCACGCAGGTGGCCCCCGGCCACGTACCCTGGCCGTAGAAGAACACCACGTCCGCCGAGCCCTGCAACAGGGCGAACGGTTCCATTTCGTTGCGGATGTCCAGGTGGATGTTGCTGTGCCTTTTGCCAAAGCCCTTGAGGTGAGGAATGAGCCAACGCACGCCAAAACTCGGTTGAGTGGCTACCTTCAATATTTCGGTCTGTTCGCCATAGGTGAGCACGTAGCGGCTGGACATATCCACCTGGGTAAGAATCTTGTTCACTTCGGCCAGGTAAAGGCTGCCCGCCGGCGTGAGCTGCAGGCGCCGGCGGATGCGCAGGAACAGGTGGTGGCGCAACAAGTCTTCGAGCTGCGCCACCTGTTTGCTGACGGCACTCTGGGTCAGGTGCAGCTCTTCGGCAGCGCGGGTGAAGCTGAGGTGACGGGCTGCAGCTTCGAAGCACTGCAGGGCGGTCATGGAAGGCACCAGGCGTTTTGACATAGCGTTCTCAGTGGCTCAGATCATTACCTGGGGGAATGATATGCGGAATAAAGGTCGTTTGTTGCACCGAAGTGATCGGATTAATACTGATCCACATCATTTTCCAACCTGTCATCCGATGTAGGAGTACACCAATGGTTGCCGCACTGCTCGAGCGCCTGGGGGTTGCCGCCGAGGCTCATACCCAGGGCGATTACCCTGTTTACACGCCCATCGATGGCAGCCAGATCGCCTCGGTGAAACTGCTCGGCAAGGCCGAGACCGTGGCCTGCATCGATCACGCCCAGCGTGCCTTCGAAGCCTGGCGCAGCGTCCCGGCCCCACGCCGTGGCGAGCTGGTGCGGCTGTTTGGCGAAGTGCTGCGCGAGCACAAGGCCGACTTGGGTGAACTGGTGTCGATCGAAGCAGGCAAGATTACCCAGGAAGGCCTGGGCGAAGTGCAGGAAATGATCGACATCTGCGACTTCGCCGTGGGCCTGTCGCGCCAGCTGTACGGCCTGACCATCGCCTCCGAGCGCCCGGGCCACCACATGCGCGAAACCTGGCACCCGCTGGGCGTGGTAGGGGTAATCAGTGCCTTCAACTTCCCCGTCGCCGTATGGGCCTGGAACACGGCCCTGGCCCTGGTGGCCGGTAATGCCGTGCTGTGGAAGCCGTCCGAGAAAACCCCGCTCACTGCCCTGGCGTGCCAGGCATTGTTCGATAAAGCCCTGAAGGCCTTTGGCGACGCCCCGGCAGGCCTGGCCCAGTTGGTGATCGGTGGCCGTGAAGCTGGCGAGGCCATGGTCGACGACCCGCGTGTGCCGCTGGTCAGCGCCACCGGCAGTACGCGAATGGGGCGTGAAGTGGGCCCGCGTGTGGCGGCCCGTTTTGGCCGCAGCATTCTCGAGCTGGGTGGCAACAACGCCATGATCCTGGCCCCGAGCGCCGACCTGGACCTGGCGGTGCGCGGTATTCTGTTCTCCGCTGTGGGCACTGCTGGCCAGCGTTGCACCACCCTGCGCCGCCTGATCGTGCACCGCTCGATCAAGGACGAAGTGGTGGCCCGCGTCAAAGCCGCCTACGGCAAGGTGCGTATCGGCGACCCGCGCAAGGACAACCTGGTCGGCCCGCTGATCGACAAGCTGTCGTTCGACGCCATGCAGGGCGCGCTGGCCAAGGCTCGCGACGAGGGTGGCCAGGTGTTTGGTGGCGAGCGCCAGCTGGCCGACCAGTACCCGAACGCCTACTACGTGTCGCCTGCCATTGCCGAAATGCCGGCGCAAAGCGACGTGGTACGCCACGAAACCTTCGCTCCGATCCTCTACGTGCTTGCCTATGACGACTTCGAAGAGGCCCTGCGCCTCAACAACGAAGTGCCACAGGGCCTTTCGTCGTGCATTTTCACGACGGATATCCGTGAAGCCGAACGCTTCCAGAGTGCCTCGGGCAGCGACTGCGGCATCGCCAACGTCAACATCGGTACCAGTGGCGCCGAAATTGGCGGTGCATTTGGCGGCGAGAAGGAAACCGGTGGCGGGCGTGAATCGGGTTCTGATGCCTGGAAGGGCTACATGCGTCGCCAGACCAACACGGTCAACTATTCCCGCGAATTGCCGCTGGCCCAGGGGATTGTGTTCGACTGAGGCTGTGATGCAGCGTGGCGGGGGCGTGGCCCCCGTCTCGCGGGCAAGCGCGCCCCTACAGCATCTCTGCTGCCCGCGAATGGGCTGTAAAGCAGCCCCAACAAGAACAACAATGCTGGAGCCGGGCCATGTCCGAACTGCATCAACAATGCTTGTGGGAGTCCGTCAGCAAACCGGCCGTCGCCGCCCAGGCCCTGGCAGGTGAGCACAAGGCTGATGTCTGCGTGATCGGTGGTGGCATCACCGGGCTGTCGGCGGCCATTCACTTGCTCGAACAGGGTAAGTCAGTGATCGTGCTGGAGGCCTGGAAAGTGGGCTACGGTGGCTCAGGGCGCAACGTCGGCCTAGTCAACGCCGGCACCTGGATCCGCCCCGACGACGTCGAGGCCACCCTGGGCCAGAAACAGGGCAGCCGCCTGAACAAGGTGCTCGGCGATGCCCCCGGCGAAGTATTCGCCATGATCGAGCGCCTGGGCATCGACTGCCAGGCCCAGCACAAAGGCACGCTGCACATGGCGCACAACGCCACCGGCATCGCCGACCTCGAGGCCCGCCACCAGCAATGGCGCCGCCGCGGTGCCGACGTGGAGTTGCTGACCGGCGCCCAGTGCCAGGCGTATTGCGGCACCGACAAAATTGCCGCTGCGCTGCTCGACCGCCGCGCCGGCACCATCAACCCCATGGGCTACACCCAGGGCCTGGCCGCTGCCGTGGTGCGCCTGGGCGGCAAGCTGTTCCAGCGGTCTTCCGTCGAAGGCCTTGAGCGTGATGGCGATGCCTGGCGTGTGAAGACAGCGCGCGGCTCGGTGCGCGCGGGCAAGGTGGTGATTTCCACGGGCGCCTACACCGAAGGTGACTGGAGCAACCTGCAGAAGCAGTTCTTCCGCGGTTACTACTACCAGGTTGCCTCCAAGCCGCTGCAGGGCGAAGCCGCCGACAAGGTCTTGCCGTATGGGCAAGGCTCCTGGGATACCCGCACTGTGCTCAGCAGCATCCGCCGCGACGACCAGGGCCGCCTGCTGCTCGGTAGCCTTGGGCGGGTCGACAACAAACCGGCGTGGTTTGTGCGCAGTTGGGCTGACCGGATCCAGGGCCACTACTACCCTGGGCTGGGCAAGGTGGAGTGGGAAATGCACTGGACCGGCTGTATCGACTTCACCCCCGACCACCTGATGCGCCTGTTCGAACCAGCGCCGGGCCTGGTGGCGGTGACCGGCTACAACGGCCGGGGCAATACCACCGGTACCGTGATTGGCCGCGCCTTTGCCGAGTTTCTGCTGAAGGGCGAGGCGGGCAGCCTGCCGATACCGTTCTCACCGATGAAGGGGGTGAGTGCGCCTTCGTTGCGCACAGCGTTCTATGAGTCCGGGTTCTCGCTGTATCACGCGGGGCAGTGTTTGCGGGTGGTGTTGTAAGCGTTGGGCTTTAGCGGGCGAATCGGTCTGGTTTATCTGCGACAGGTACTGCAAGTGCGCTGGTGAACACCTTCCAGTCCCAGCGTATTGTTTGGCGAAGGGGGCGGTTTGAGGGCGCGTGAGGGCGGCCAGGTGTTTGCCGCGACAGAGGCTGCGCCTGTGAGACCGAGCGCCGCCCGCGCGGCGCATCGCGAGCTGCGCTCGCTCCTACGCTTGTTTCGGGCCAGTAACGCCTGTGGCAGACGCACGCGACCGCCTGGTTTGTACGACACGATATCGCGCCATGCACCAAGGCGTTCGCGCACCAAAGGTGCACAAACACGTAGGCGGAGAGGGTATGCCTAAGTGTTTCCCGGTCGGTACTGCAATGCCTCGGCCAGGTGTGCCCTGCCAATGGCCGGGCACTGGTCGAGGTCGGCCAGGGTGCGCGACACTTTCAGCAACCGGTGCGCGGCACGCAATGACAGGGTAAGCCGCTCGCAGGCGACTTCCAGCCATGCCTGGTCGGCTGCAGCAAGGATGCAATGTTGGCGTAGCCCATCCAGGTCCAGAAACGCGTTTGCACAGCCTTGCCGGCGTTGCTGAACGTCACGCGCCTGCGCCACCTTGGCGGCGACCGTTGCGCTGGTTTCACCACAAGGCTGACTGTTCAGCGTGGTGCTTTCACGGGCTACGGTCAGGTGCAGGTCGATGCGGTCGAGCAGTGGCCCCGACAACTTGTTGCGATAGCGCGCGATTTGCTCAGTGCTGCAACGGCAGCGGCCTGTGGGGTCGCCCAGGTAGCCGCATGGGCACGGGTTCATGGCAGCAACCAGCTGGAAACGGGCAGGGAAGCGCACCTTGTCCCGGGCCCTGGCGATAACGATCTCGCCCGACTCCAGCGGCTCACGCAGCACCTCCAGCACCCGCCGTTCAAACTCCGGCAGCTCGTCTAGAAACAACACGCCGTGGTGGGCGAGGGTGATTTCCCCCGGTTGAGGGCGGCTGCCGCCACCTACCAGCGCAGGCCCTGAAGCGGAGTGGTGCGGGTGGCGGAAGGGCCGTTGTGGCCAGCTGCTCAGCGGCGCATGGCCGCTGACCGACTGGATGGCAGCCACCTCCAGCGCTTCGTGTTCATCCAGCGGCGGCAACAGCCCCGGCAGGCGACTGGCGAGCAGTGTCTTGCCCGTACCGGGCGGCCCCGTGAACAGCAGGTTGTGCGCCCCGGCAGCTGCCAGCAACAGTGCGCGCTTGGCGGCCAACTGCCCCTGTACCTCGCTCAGGTCGGGGTAAGGCCGAGGGTTGAGTACCAGGCCGTTGGCGGCATAGGGCGGCAACGGTACCTGGCCGTTCAGGTGAGCGACCAGTTCCAGCAGGTGGCCCACCGCATACACCACCAGGCCACTGGCCAGGCTGGCTTCCTCGGCATTTTCTCGCGGCACCACCAACGCCCGGCCAGCTTCGCGCGCGGCCAGCGCCGCAGGCAGCACCCCTTGAACCGCTCTCAATGCCCCGGACAGTGCCAGCTCGCCCAGGCACTCCATATCCGCCAGCATGGTGGCAGGCAGTTGCCCGTCGGCGGCGAGGATGCCCAGTGCGATGGCCAGGTCGTAGCGGCCACCGTCCTTGGGCAGGTCGGCCGGGGCCAGGTTCTGGGTGATGCGCCGGGCAGGGTAGTTCAAGCCTGAGTTGACGATGGCACTGCGCACCCGGTCTTTGCTTTCTTTCACGGTGGTTTCCGGCAGGCCCACCAGGGTGAGGTGCGGCAGGCCGTTGGCCAGGTGGGTTTCGACACTGACGGCGGGGGCCTGCACGCCAACCTGGGCGCGGCTGTGGACGAGTGCTAAGGACATGGACGCTCCGTGTTCGCTGCAAGGGCCGCTTCCTGCGGCTTGGGGCAAGCATAGAGCGTGAGGCGGAGGCGCGTTCCACACGTGTGCGTCAGGGTATTTCAGCACTGATCTTCCAATTCCTCATATGGCCCTACCACTAGCTGGGTACTCATAAGCCACTAGCGTAAGCACCCGCGTTATCGGCGGGTGGGCCTGATCAGGTTGAAATGAATATGATCTTTTTCCAGCACGGTTTTGTAACCGGCGCCTGCTTTCAGGGGAATCCTCACGTCCCTGAAGACTTCATCCCATTTCGCAAATGCTGCTAGCGTTTGCTCGATATAGTCGTGCGGCTTGAGGTATTTGTAGTCAGCGCATAGTTCCTGAATCAACTGCCTGGTGGCTTTTCCTCGACCGCCGTATGCCGTGGTGTGCTCACCCCTGGCTTCAGAGAACGTCAGATCATATGCCGGCGCTAGCGTCCACTTGGCTTCCTCGCCAGGCCGTTCTGGGTCACGGCCGATGAAGGCAAAGTTTTTGGTGTGATCGTCATAGTTGTGAAACAGGGCATTGAAGATCATTACCCTGGCCATTTTTTCGACTTCTGCGGCGCTGCGAGTCAGCGTGCTCGTGAGCTTGAGTAGCCCGCTGTAGTCCATGGAGGGCGCTGTGTAAGGTGCGTACATAAGCGCAGAGACAGTGATCATATGCAGCTTCTTATCGCCTTCTCTATCAAAGCGCTTTGTCGCAAAGAAGCCCTCACGACTACCATCGGGCATGGTCACGTTCAGGACACTCGAATCAGCCATTTCGACACCTGCGTCCCTGGCCATCAGGTAGTACGCATACTCCATGGCACCCGTTTCAACAGGCTGACCTGGGGCTCTGAATTTGACGATCCAGTGATCGTATCCAGGCGGAATTTGCCCGAAAGCGGACGTTGCATGACTTCCATCTGGAGACATGGCAACGATCGCTTTTGGACGGGCACCACCAGGTGATCCTCCAGCAAGCCGTAGCTTGGTAAGCACCGTCGAGGTTTCCCCTGATAGCACTTCCACGGCGGCCTCAAAGAGCTCCGCAAGGTTGACTGCACCCCGCAATGACTCCCGTTCAGCCTTTGGATGGTACTCAAACGCACCCATGGCTCTGTCGCTCATATACGCGAGCCGATCCAGGGCTGTCACTGTGTAAGCAGTCCCGTCACCGAATGTAGAATTAAGGAATCTGTCCATAAGCAGCATCCCCCAGCCGTCAGGAAGAGAGTCTGCAAATGGGCCATGCAACCCAGCGAACAGCTCAGGCGCTCGTGCGAGCTGAGGTTTGTCGTCAAACTTCATCGTAAATGGCGAAAGGTTGAAGCCTGTAGCGAGCCATCCAGGGTCGTATGTGAAAAAAATCCCACGGCCTTCTTCCCTGTATAGATCACCCACTTTCACACCGCATTTGGTGACCTCGAGGGATTCGAAGCGCTTCAGCTTCGGATAAGCCTGGCGCGGATTCATCTGGTCCCCCGTTTACGATTAGCGTTTTTCAGTTCTGCGAGGGAATTTGGCTGGGAGGGCCTGAACAGGGCCGTTACAGGCGTGAGCTCATCGAGCGCAGTGGCCAGCAAAATCATCGACTCAAGGGTAATAGAGCCTGCCGTCTCGAACCGCTGGATCGACGACTCCGACACCCCTGAAAGCTTAGCCAAGGTCTTCCTCGTGAGGTTTTTTGATAGCCGTAGCTTTTTTGCATTTCTTCCTACATCACGAGCGATCTCTGCGGGAGAGCTAAGCAGATGCATGAACGACATTGCTATCCTCCTGGATTTATAGGCTAAAAGCCAAATCAGACCAGTTATGAGCGTATGAACAGCTCAATTAGTCATTTCTGACCATTATAGTCAATTGGCGTCGGGGGAGGCCCTATTCTCTGCTAAAAGTCAAATATGACTAATTAATGGTTAAAAATAGCATTCCTCTGTCAGATCTGACTGATTGCGCTTTCTGCTGCACAATTGCGTATGTGAAACACGCCTAGCCCCTGTTTTCATCGGGGTTTAGCGCCAACGGAGAACGGCACGCTGCAAATGGGGTGTGTGGTACGTTCTTTTTCCAAGCCTGAAAGCCATTTGCACCTGCTCGTTTTAACCTGCAAGTGGATCCAATTATTTTGCGCGCTCGGCTGCTTTGGCTTACTGTTGTTGGGCAAGCCGTCGATGCCATTGGATGGCACCGCTTCTACCTTGAAATGGACTTGAGGTATTGCTCTGTGCAAACGCTCACCCACACGCGGGAGGCGATCCGCGAGCTGGTTCAGGCCAGTGCATTCGTTGAACTCAATCGTTTTTTCGACAGCCTGGAGGCGCGTTGGCGCCAGGCCCTGCCGGGTGACTTCCCCGCCTACATGGCCGCTGTCGAGGGGCACATGCTGGTCGCCCCCGAGCAGGGCGACAGAGCGCTGAGCCAAGTCCTCAAGGCCTGGATCGATGCCTGCCCCAGGGCTTATCACCCCCAGGTAGTCATGGGTTTTCACTGCTTCAACAGGGCTTGCCAGGTGGACCAGAGTGGCACGCGCACCGCGGCACGCTTTCTGGCTGTGGAGCAGATGTGCGAGACAGCGACGGCGCACCTGCTGCGGGCAATGGCCCATTCCCGTCAACCCGCAGCGGCGGCCATCGGCATGCTGCACATCAGCGCTCACTTCCGTGAACCGGGCTGGCTCATCGAGTTGTTTCAGCACCAGCCCGCGCGCTTCAGGCCCAACGCCAATGCTGATGTTGAAGTCCAGGAGGCAGCAGCGCCGTTTCTGGTCAGGCATGGCGTATTGCCGCTGGCAGAGCTGCCGAAAGTGCTGCCGGCTGGCTTGCAGCCGCGCGACGACGATCCTCAGGAGGCTCCGCACCACTACTGGATGCGCCATGCCCTGGCCGCCTGGCCCGGCTGCTTCGAGGCCATCCAGGCGTATGCCCAGTACCTGTTGCCCCGTTGGGGGGGCAGCTTGCAGGCAGTCGAGCTGCTGGCCAGTGGGCCGCTGTGTGAAAACTGGGGCGAGGCGCTGCGCAACGCGCTGCGCTGGATGGCTATCGAAGACCGGCTTGCGTTACCGGCCTTAGATCAGCCGCAAACGGTCGATGATTACCAGGCGTTATGCGATGCCTGGGCCAAGCGCCCGCTCAGGCCCAGGGATAACGCCGTGGTGCTGGCCTGGCGTGGCGCGCTGCGAAGCTGCGCCATACCGGCACGTGGCGATGCCTTTGCCGATTTTGTGGCCAGCCTGGCATGTGACGCTGACATCGGGGCCATTCAGGCGCTGGGCCAGCCATTCAACCGCCTGGTGCGTGTTGCGCTGGCGAGCGGGGCGGCCAATGAGCAGGCCCTGTTGCACACGGCCATGCTGCGCCTGTGTGAAGGGCGCTCCCATGCTGCTGCCTGCGCCTTGCGGGCTGCTGCCTATCGTTTTGGCCTGTGGGGGATGGCGCGTAATGGCGAGCAGGCTCGGCACTGGCTGCAGGTCGCGGTCAGGCGCCAGCGTGCAGGCCAGGCACCAGGCTTCGAGCTTCTCGACCTGGTGCGCCTGCTGTGGTCGGCGAACCGGCACGAAGTGGCCTGCTACCTGCTGGAGCGCTGCGCCGAACTGAACCTGCGGGGCGCCGCGTTGGCAATGTTCGAGCTGCATCACGGCGACCTGGGACACACCCCGGAACATTACCTGGACGATGAAGTGGCCGAGCGCTGGTTGCAGCGTGCGGTTGAGGCCGGGAGCCGGCAAGCCAAGTACCGGCTGGCCTGCCTGCGCATGCGTGGCGATGCGAACCTGCGTGACCGTACTACCATGCTGGGTGTGCGGCGGTTGTTGATCGACGCTTTGAGCCACCCGCAAACCAACGCTTGTGCGCGGCTCCGGCTGGGCATGCTGCTGCGCCAGTTTGGCCACGCACGGGAACGCGCCGAGGCGGTGGCCTACCTGTTGAGCCTGGTGGAACACCCGGACCCGTGGATCGCTGCCCGGGCCAGTGCCGAACTGGGCCTGGCCTGGATGCAGGGGCGTGGCACCCGCAGGCAAAGCCGCTATGCCGCCATCGAGTGGGTCAACCATGCTGCCACCCTGCAGCCGGGCGATTCCGTGATCGAGCACATCCACGCCGAAGTGCTCAATTCGAACAACCGGGTAAAGACCCTGTTCACTCAGTGTGGTGCGGCCCTGTTCCGTGGCCACCTGCGCCCCGGGGAGCTGCCGCCAAAGGCCGCCCCGCACGCCTTCGCCAGGCGCCTTGAGCGGCCCTTCCAGCCACTTTAGGGCTTGGTGCCGAGGATGATGTGCGATGCCTTGATCAACGCGGTCGCTTTCACGCCTGGCGCCAGGCCCAGCTCCTGCACGGCTTCGCGGGTCACGATGGCATACACCTCGGTGCCCCCGGACAGCTTCAGCACCACCTCGGCATTCACGGCACCGTCGCCCACCCGCACCACTTCACCTTCAAGTGCGTTGCGGGCCGACAGTTTGTAACCCGCCGCGTCGGTGAGCAGCACCACCCAAGGGGCTTTTACCAGTGCCACGGCCTGCTTGCCGACGTTGATGTTCAGGTTGTGCAGGCTGGTCATGGTGACCACCGCTACCAGTTTCTCGCCGCCGGCCAGGGTAAGTTCCACTTCAGCGTTGACGGCACCGGGTTGAACATTGCTGACTTTGCCTTCGAACGTATTGCGGGCACTGACTTTCATCGCGTTGACTCTCCTTGGACGGCGGGTTAATCGGGTCGGTTCGGGGACAGCCTTGCCTCTAGCTCGCTCACCTGTTGCTCAAGGGCCTCCAGACGCGCCCGGGTGCGGGCCAGTACCACCATCTGGCTGTCGAATTCTTCGCGGCTGACCAGGTCAAGCTTGCTGAAGGCACCCTGCATGAGCACCTTGAACTGGCTTTCGAGTTCGGCGCGGGGCTGGTTGGTATCGCTGTTGAACAGGCGCGAGGCCTGATCGCTCAGGGCATCGAGGAGGGCTTTGGGCGCGAGCATGAGGCTGTCCGTTGCAATTGAATGATGGCAGCCAGTGTATCACGCAGCCCTGAACGGCCGGACGCACCACCGGCTGCACATTTTTCGCGCAGGGGGCCGGCGCCAGGCGCACCGAAAGGGTGCGCCCCGCCCATGCTGGCGACTGGCCAATGCCTGGCATGAAGCATAACGTGCTGTTTTTCCTGGGTTTGCCTGACCTGGCAAGGTTTCTGCAATGACATGATCGAGCCATGCACTGATGCAGTTCCTTGTGACCAGGCGGCGCGCATGCCGACGACGCGTTACAAAGCCAACCGCTGCGCTTAGACTTGAGACGGGTTTGTTTTCCTGGGGCAAGTCCACCAAATCGGGAGAGAGTTTCATGAAGCTAGTCACAGCCATCATCAAGCCGTTCAAGCTGGACGACGTGCGCGAGTCACTGTCGGAAATCGGCGTGCAGGGCATCACCGTCACCGAGGTCAAAGGCTTCGGCCGGCAGAAGGGTCACACCGAGCTGTACCGGGGTGCCGAATATGTGGTCGATTTCCTGCCCAAGGTGAAGATCGATGTCGCCATCGACGACAAGGACCTTGATCGGGTAATCGAAGCCATCACCAAGGCGGCCAACACCGGCAAGATCGGTGACGGCAAGATCTTCGTGGTGAATCTGGAGCAGGCGATCCGTATTCGCACCGGCGAAACCGATACCGACGCGATCTAAAGCAACAACAAAGCCTCACCAAACCCAACGCCCCAGGAGAAAACAACATGACTCTGCGTAAGATCGCAGGGCTAGGAGCCCTTTTGTCCTTCGTAATGCCCGGGCTGGCCCTGGCAGAAGAAGCTGCGCCCGTGCTCAACTCCGGCGACACCGCCTGGATGCTGACCGCCACGGCGCTGGTGCTGTTCATGACCATCCCCGGCCTGGCCCTGTTCTACGGCGGCATGGTGCGTTCCAAGAACCTGCTGTCGGTGATGATGCAGTGCTTTGCAATCACCGGCCTTATGAGCATTCTCTGGGTCGTCTACGGCTACAGCATCGCGTTCGATACCACCGGTATGGAAAAAGGCGTGCTCAACTTCAATTCCTTTGTGGGCGGCCTCTCCAAGGCCTTCCTCAATGGCGTCACACCCGACCACCTGACCTCGGCCACCGCGCTGTTCCCTGAAGCGGTGTTCATCACCTTCCAGATGACCTTCGCCATCATCACCCCGGCGCTGATCGTGGGTGCATTCGCTGAGCGCATGAAGTTCTCCGCCATGCTCGTGTTCATGGCCATCTGGTTCACCCTGGTGTATGCCCCGATCGCCCACATGGTATGGAGCGGTGACGGCGCGCTGATGTGGGACTGGGGCGTACTGGACTTCGCTGGCGGCACGGTCGTGCACATCAATGCGGGTATCGCCGGCCTGGTCTGCTGCCTGGTGCTGGGCAAGCGCAAAGGCTACCCCACCACCCCCATGGCGCCGCACAACCTTGGCTATACGCTGATGGGTGCAGCCATGCTGTGGATCGGCTGGTTCGGCTTCAACGCAGGCTCTGCCGCCGCGGCCAATGGCACTGCCGGCATGGCCATGCTGGTTACCCAGATTGCCACCGCTGCTGCAGCGCTGGGCTGGATGTTTGCCGAGTGGGTCGGCCACGGCAAGCCAAGCGCCCTGGGCATCGCGTCGGGCGTAGTGGCCGGCTTGGTAGCCATCACGCCGGCTGCAGGTACCGTGGGCCCAATGGGCGCCCTGGTGATCGGCCTGGCCTCGGGTGTGATCTGCTACTTCTGCGCAACCAGCCTCAAGCGCAAGCTCGGCTATGACGATTCGCTCGACGCCTTTGGCGTCCACGGTATCGGCGGCATTGTTGGCGCCATGCTTACGGGTGTGTTTGCAGCCCCGGCACTGGGTGGCTTCGGCGCTGTGACCGATATCGGCATGCAGGTGTGGATCCAGGCCAAGGGCGTGATCTTCACCGTGGCCTACACCGCCATCGTCACCTACGTGATCCTCAAGGTGCTGGACCTGGTGATGGGTCTGCGGGTCAACGAAGAAGAAGAGTCGGTCGGCCTCGACCTGGCTCAGCACAACGAGCGTGGTTACAACCTGTAACTGCCGCCCTGTAAAAACTTGCCCGGCTTGCCGGGCATTTTTTTGCCAATTTTTTAGCTTTTCCTGCATGGCAAACGGTTTATCTCACACGTTCGCCACGTAGGCATAAAACTTACAGATTACGGCGCATTCATGGCGCTTTGCTTTTTCTGCGGGCGCGCTAGAATGCGCGCCGAAGGGTGTTGGACGCGAAGCGCCCACGCTTCACCAGCCTTTGCTAGGCTTGCCAGTGGCGGGTAGCCAGCATGGGTTGCAAGTTATGTCGAGGCCTTGCCATCAGCAGGGCCTGCCGGGCACCGCCTTCCCATCAGGGGTGCGGGCTCAGGGGCAGTGGCCCATATCCCACGGCCAGTTGAATTTTCACCAGTGGCTGCCGGTCTACGGCTGCACTGGTCTCTAACTAACCTGCTTTTGCAAGTCATGAGGTAGAACATGAGCGACGACGATCTGGAAAATGATGACCTCGAGGTCGGTGACGAAGAAGAAGGCGATGAAGGCCTTGAAGCAGCCGCTGACGACGTTGCCGAAGATGCAGGCGACGACGACACCAGCCCGGCACCTGCCGCCAAAGGCAAGTCGAAGGCTGCTGTCTCGGTAGACGAAATGCCCAGCCTGGAAGCCAAGCAGAAGGAACGCGATGCCCTGGCCAAGGCCATGGAAGAGTTCCTGGCGCGCGGCGGCAAGGTTCAGGAAGTGGAGGCCAACGTGGTCGCCGACCCGCCCAAGAAGCCAGACAACAAGTACGGTAGCCGCCCTATCTGAGTGGTTGCGTACTCAAAAGCCCGCCGTCGCTGCGGGCTTTTTTGTGGGTGGTTGTTTTTTGCTGGAGGGGTAGGGCTTGTCAGGCCCAGCGGGAGAGGATGCCGGGGAGCTGGGACAGCTGCTGGATTTCCGCATCCGGCGCCCGCTCGCCTGCCCAGGGCTTGCCCTGCGGGTTGAACCACACGGCGCGCAGCCCGGCGCGCTGGGCACCGGCAATATCGTCGCCAGGGTGGTCGCCGACGTGCACAGCGGCACTGGCCGTCGCCTCGCCCCGGCGCAGGGCCTCCAGAAACGGCGCCGGGTCGGGCTTGCCGATGCCGAGGTCTTCGGCGCACAGGGCAAAGCGGAAGTAGTCCGCCAGCCCCAGCCGGCTGACGTCGGCATTGCCATTGGTCACCACACCCAGGGTGTAGTGCTGGCGCAAGGCTTCGAGCATCGGCTGCACCTCCGGGAAGATTTCGACCTGGTGTCGGGCATGCAGGAACACCTCGAAACCCTCGTTGGCCAGTGCCAGGGCCTGCTGGTCGCTGTAGCCCACCTCTTGCAGGGCGTGCGTAAGCACCTTTCTGCGCAAGGCACTGATGCGATGCTTCAGGCCAGGTTCGGCCTGCACCAGGCGCTCGCGAATGGCGAACAGATGCTCCACCGGCACGCTGCCCAGGGTCGGGGCGTTGGCTTCCAGCCAGTCGCGCAGCACCACTTCTGCGCTGGCGATCACCGGTGCGGTGTCCCACAGGGTGTCGTCGAGGTCGAACGTGATCAGCTTGATGCTCATGAGTCGCTGCCTTTGCTGCGTTTAGCCCTGGGGTGGGCGCTGTCGTACACCGTGGCCAGGTGCTGGAAGTCCAGGTGGGTATAGATCTGCGTGGTGCCGATGTCGGCATGGCCGAGCATCTCCTGCACCGCCCGCAGGTCCTGGGAGGACTCCAGCACATGGCTGGCGAAGGAATGGCGAAGCATGTGCGGGTGCAGGTGCTGGCCCAGCTCGCGCTCACCGGCTGCTTTTACCCGCAGTTGCACCGCCCGGGCGCTGATGCGGTTGCCCTGACGGGTAATGAACACGGCCCGGTCCCGAGGGTTGCCGATGCCGCGCAGGCGATACCAGGCCTGCAATGCCTCGCGGGCCTTGCGCCCCACGGGTAGCACCCGGGCCTTACCCCCTTTGCCCAGTACCTGTACCAGGCCACCGGCAAGGTCGATATGGTCGAGGTCGAGCTGGGTCAGTTCGGAAAGCCGCAGGCCCGAGGAATAGAACAGCTCGAGCATGGCCTGGTCGCGCCGGGCGATGAAATCGTCATCAACCCCGCCATCCAGTAATTGCAGGGCGCGGTCGGTGTCCAGCACCTTGGGCAGCCGGCGCTCGCCCTTGGGGGCACTCAGGCCATTGGCCGGGTCGTGCTGGCAAAGTCCTTCACGGTTGAGGTAGCGGTACAGGCCCCTGACCGCCGACAGCAGGCGTGCCAGGCTGCGCGAAGACTGGCCCTGGTGATGCTGCCTGGCGACCAGCTGGCGCAGTTGCTGGATCTGCAAGGCTTGCCAGCCGGCGATGCCGTGCTGGTTGCAGTAGGCAATGACCTTTTCCAGGTCGCGACGGTAGGCCAGCAGCGTGTGCTCGGACACCTGGCGCTCGTTGCGCAGGTGCGCGCAATAAGCCTCCAGCGCGGGGTTCATCAGCGTACCGGGCGCAGGGTCTGGCTGACGCGGGGCACCACCCGGCCCAGCACCTCGGCGATGTAGCCAAGGAACAATGTGCCGACGCTGCTCTTGTAGTGCTGCGGGTCGCGGCTGCCGATGGCCAGCACCCCATGCAGGCCCTGGTGCTCAAGGGCAGCCACGGCGCTGGAGCCTACTTCCCGGCGTTGTTCCTCACCAAACAGAAACGCCAGTTCGTGTTCGCGCAGGTTGCCGCAGACCGTTTTGCCGCCACCGAGCAGGGCGCCGATGGCCTGCTGGGCCTCGGCATTGCTGACCCAGCGGCCCACCGGTGCGACGTTGTCGCCAAACAGGATAAGGCTGACGAAGGGCACCTGAAATTCCTGGCGCAGGCTGTCTTCGACCACCATCACCACTTCTTCCAGGTTGCCGGCATCGAGCAGGTCAAGAATCAGCCGGCGGGTTTTGTCGAACAGGCGGTCGTTGTCGCGTGCCACATCCATCAGCTGCGACAGGCGGTGGCGCATCTCGATATTACGGTCGCGCAGCAGTTTGAGCTGCCGTTCTACCAGCGAAACGCTATCGCCCCGCTGGTGCGGGATGTGCTGCTCCACCAGCAGTTCGTCGTGCTCGGCGAAGAAGGTGGGGTGGTCCCGCAGGTAGGCGACCACCGCTTCGGCATCGAGGTCAGCGGACTGCTTGGGTACAACCTTGGGCTGATCGGTCATGACGGTTACTCGCTTAAAGTCGAACCTGTCCTTCGTAAACCCGCACAGCCGGGCCAGTCATCAGCACGGGCTTGCCTGGGCCTGCCCATTCGATGTGCAAGCGGCCGCCCGGAAGCTCCAGTGATACCGGGGAGTCCATCCAGCCCTGGCTGATGGCGGCTACCGCAGCGGCGCAAGCGCCGGTGCCGCACGCCTGGGTTTCCCCGGCACCGCGTTCCCACACGCGCAGCCTGGCGCGATGGCGGTCGAGCACCTGCAGGAAGCCGGCATTGACCCGTTGCGGGAAGCGTGGGTGGTGCTCGATCTTCGGCCCCAATTGATGCACAGGTGCGGCCTGCACGTCATCCACACGCAGCACGGCATGGGGGTTACCCATGGACAAGGCGGCAACGGCATGCACCTGGCCGTCTACTTCCAGCGGGTAGCTCAGGGCCTGCTCATCGGCAATAAACGGGATATCGGCAGGGATGAACCGGGGTGGGCCCATGTCGACGCTTACCTGGCCATCTTGCTGGATGTCCAGCACGATGATGCCGCTCTTGGTTTCCACGCGGATGCGCTTCTTGGCGGTCAGGCGCTTGTCCAGCACGAAGCGGGCGAAGCAGCGCGCACCATTGCCGCACTGTTCCACTTCGGAGCCGTCGGCATTGAAGATGCGGTAGCGGAAATCCACTTCAGGGTTGTTCGGGGCTTCGACGATGAGCAACTGGTCGAAGCCGATACCGGTGTGCCGGTCACCCCACTGCTTGGCGTGCTTGGGCTGGATGTGCGCGTGCTGGCTGACCAGGTCCAGGACCATGAAGTCATTGCCCAGCCCATGCATCTTGGTAAAGCGCAGCAGCATGGGCTTACTCCGGCAGCAGGCTTTCGCCAGCGTACAATTCGGCGATGGTTTCGCGGCGGCGTACTTCGAATGCCTGGTCGCCGTCGACCAGGATTTCCGCGCAACGGCCACGGGTGTTGTAGTTGGAGCTCATGACAAAACCATAGGCGCCCGCCGACTGCACCGCCAGCAGGTCACCCTCGGCCAGGTTCAGCATGCGGTCCTTGCCCAGGAAGTCGCCGGTTTCGCAGATGGGGCCCACCAGGTCATAGGGGCGGCCTTCACCGTGGCGCGGTTTGACCGCATCAATACCCATCCACGCCTGGTACAGGGCCGGGCGGATCAGGTCATTCATGGCCGCATCGATGATGGCGAAGTCCTTGTGCTCGGTGTGCTTGAGGTATTCCACCCGGGTCAGCAGCACGCCGGCATTGGCCACGATGTAGCGGCCCGGCTCGAACACCAACGCCAGGTCCCGCTGGCCCACGCGTTCGCGAATGGCCTTGATGTAGTCGGCCACTTGTGGCGGCTGCTCATCACGGTAGCGCACGCCCACGCCACCGCCCAGGTCCAGGTGGCGCAAGTGGATGCCGCACTCGGCCAGGCGGTCAACCAGCACCAGCAGGCGGTCCAGCGCGTCGAGGAACGGTTCCACGGTGGTCAGCTGGGAGCCGATGTGGCAGTCGACACCCACCACGTCCAGGTTAGGCAACTGAGCAGCGCGCACGTAGATGGCTTCAGCATCGGCGATGGCGATACCGAACTTGTTTTCCTTGAGGCCGGTGGAAATGTACGGGTGGGTGCCCGCGTCCACGTCGGGGTTTACCCGCAATGAAACCGGCGCCACCTTGCCCATCTCGGCCGCCACCACTTGCAGGCGCTCCAGCTCGTCGGTGGACTCCACATTGAAGCAATGCACGCCCACTTCCAGGGCCCGCCGCATGTCTTCGCGGGTTTTGCCGACACCGGAAAATACCACGCGATCAGCCCGCCCGCCCGCAGCCAGTACACGCTCCAGTTCGCCACCGGAAACGATGTCGAAGCCAGCGCCCAGGCGTGCCAGCACGTTCAGCACACCCAGGTTGGAGTTGGCTTTGACCGCGAAGCACACCAGGTGCTCACTGCCTTGCAGGGCATCGGTATAGCTGCGGTACTGGGCTTCGATGTGCGCCCGCGAGTACACGTAGGTCGGCGTGCCATGGCGGTCGGCGATGGCCGACAGCGACACACCTTCCGCGAACAGCTCACCGTCGCGGTAGTTGAAAGCGTTCATCTGATTCCCTTACTGCTCTGGCGATTGCTCAGGCTCCGACTGCACGTCAGGCTGTTGCTCGTCGGTCTGGGCGGGCTTGGCTTTGCTCTGGTGCTGGTGCGACTTGTGCACATCCTTGCCGTCCTTGCCATCATCTGGCAGGTACAGTGGGCCTTTCTGGCCGCATGCGGAAACGAGGCAGGCAACAGCGACCAGCGCCGCGAGGGAGGAAATCAGGCGCTTCATGGGTGAAATCCTTAAAAAATGCAGTATTGCGCCGGAGTATACCGAGCGACCGGCGCCTTGCCTATGCGAGGGCCTGGCAGCCCCAAGCAGCAGGCCACGAGCTACAAGCTGCAAGCTACAAGCGGCAAGAAAAAGCTGGCCGGTGTACGCTGAGCCTTTTCTTGCAGCTTGTGGCTTGCAGCTTGCAGCTTCCAATCTGCCGCTTGCGGCGGGCGCTTGGCGCCCGTATCTTGCCCGGCTTGCCTGTCATGCAGCCAATTTCGAGGTTCCTGCAATGAGTTTGACTGAAGCGCGTTTCCACGACCTGGTCGATGCGACCCAACAGGCGCTGGAAGACCTGTTCGACGAGAGCGGCATGGACCTGGACATGGAAAACTCCGCAGGCGTGCTGACCATCACGTTCGAAAACGGCAGCCAGCTTATCTTCAGCCGGCAGGAGCCCCTGCGCCAGCTGTGGCTGGCCGACCGCTCCGGCGGTTTCCACTTCGATTACGACGAAGAGAGCGGCAAGTGGGTGTGTGAAAAGAGCGAGGAGCTGCTGGGCGAAATGCTCGAGCGCATCGTCTGGGAGCGGGAGGGCGAGAAGCTGGACTTCGAAGAGATCTGACATGAGCACCCCTCAGGCCCGGCCGCCCAAGCCGCTTTACAGCAACGTCAGCCCCGCCGTCCCGTCGCCGTGCATCAGCGTGTGCCGGCTGGATGAACAGCGCGTCTGCACCGGCTGCCACCGCCACGTGGAGCATATCCGCGAGTGGCGTTCGGCCGACGACCACCGCCGCCGGCAGATCTGCCGCGAGGCGCAGAGCCTGCGCGATCAGGCAAAGGCACAGTGACCGCAAGGGCTTGAGTATTTGCCCGGCTGTGGTAGTGTCGGGTTCTGCGTCGGTGACGCCAAAGCCTGTACAAACCCCGCCCTTGGGCGGGGTTTTGCTTTATCTGTGCATCGAAAATTGCCTGTTCAAAGGAGTCTGACTGGATCATGAGCACCAAGCCTTCCCTCATCCTCACCCGTTTGGACGTACAACGTCTGGAGCGTCTTATTGACAGCCTCGACGAAAGTACGCCGGGCGTGCTTGCCCTGATGGGCGAGCTGGACCGCGCCGAACAGGTGGTCGGTCACGAGGACGTACCTGCCGGCGTGGTGACCATGAATTCGCGGGTGCACTGCCGTGAAGAAGCCAGCGGCAAGGACTATCACCTCACCCTGGTGTACCCCAAGGATGCCGGCCCAGATGGCAAGGTTTCGATTCTGGCACCCATTGGTTGCGCCTTGCTGGGGCTTTCTGTTGGCGAACAGATCGACTGGCCTGCGCCCGGGGGCAAAACTCTCAAGCTGAAGCTGCTGGAGGTCGAGTACCAGCCCGAAGCGGCAGGTGATTTCGACCTCTGAGCGAGCTGGGGCTTCACGCCCTCATGGCTACAGAGGCACGTAGTGAATGTCGGGCACAGCGCTACGGCCGTGCAACAGCGGGTGCAAAACGCGCTGGAGCTCGCGCGGCAGTTCGGCGTCGTCTTGCACCGGCAGGCGGTGGTGCCACAGGGCATTGCACTCATCCAGCACATGCACCTCTACCACGCCGCCCAGCAGCCTGTGGAACACCTGAATGCAGCCAGGGCGGCCTTGTTTCAGCGCCAGCGCAAGGTCCGTGCCTTGCAGGGCGTTGGGGTCCAGGTGCAGGGGGCTGTAACGGTTGCGTGGTTGCCCCAGGCAAGCCAGCAGTTCGTCATGCCCGGCCAGGCTAGTGAGGCTGGCGTCACCCGGCAGCAGCTCCAGCACATGGGTGTAGTGCGCTACCTGCAACAGGTAGCGGCAGGGCAGCCCCTGCTGATGCAGGCCTTGAACCGTATCGAACACCTCCTGGATGCGCTGGCGAATGGCCTGGGCGCGGTTCTGGCAAAAACAGTGCACCCGTACACCCGGCCGGTGATTCGCGCGCGTGGGCCTGGCGAGATAGTCGCGCAGGCAGCGGGCCAGCGCGTGCTCACCTTCGTATCGCGCCACCAGCACTTCGCCCCAGGTGTTGACGGTTACCTGGTCCACCGTCAGCACGAGGTTTTCGCGTACGCCGCCATAGCTGAGCGAATCGGTGCGCTCGGTCGTCAGGGTGATGTCCAGGTCGCGGTGATGGGGCAAGGGGTCCAACCCGACGTTTACCAGCAGCAGAATCTGGTCAGCCACACTGGGTTGCAGCAGGTGTACCTCGCTGGCGGCTGGCATTGGCAGGCTGATGAGTGCCCGCAGGCAGCCCAGCAGCGCGGACAGCTCCGGCTCTGCCAGGTCGCTGGCCCCCGGCTGGATGGCCAGCCGGGTGCTGCTGTCGATCACGCCGTTGCAATGCGCCCAGGCCAGCAGGGGCAATAGGTGCCGGTCGTGCCTGAGAGGGCTGGCAAGTTCCATGTCATAGGTGCTGAGGTTGTCGCGGTAAAGCGCCCAGCGATGGCTGCCGGGCGCCTTGCCATCAGGTTCCTGGGCCAGTGTCAGGAGGCTCTCGGCAAGGTCCTGCACGCTGCCCGGGTTGATCACTTCGACCTTGCCGGCACGGCGCTCGAATGCTGCGCGAAGTCGCCGGCCAAGCACGTTGAGGTCGCGCTGGTCGGCACGGCTCGCCGCATCGCGCACACGGGCGAAGTGGCTGAGAAAGCGGTAGCTGCCGCTCAGTTCGGCCACCAGTTCGCGCCGCTCCAGGGTAGCCTGCTGCACCTTCCATAGCGGGCGGCTGTCAAGCAAGGCCAGCTGCCGCTGACCCCAACCCCATTCGTCGGTCAGGCGCTGCATCAACCTGCGCTGCCAGCCACTTGCCCGGGATTTGTCGCTGAGTTTTCTGTTTACCTTCAAATACAGGCTGCGCCGTACCAATTCCAGGCGAGCAGGTTGCCCGCGTTGCAGCAGGTAGCGTTCGATGCGGCGGTACATCATCACGTACGGGTCCAGCGCGTCCAGGTCGGTCTGGTTGGCGAACACGGCCGCTTTGTATTCCAGGCTCAGGCAGGGCTGGGTGGCGTGTTCACTGGCGTAGACCTCAATCAACAGCAGCTTGAGCAGCGACTTGTGGGGCGAGTCTATGCCTTTGAACAATTGCCACAGGCCGGCGCCGACGAACTCTTGGGCAGGCAATTGCGCCAGATGGCCAAGGTCGAGGGTTTCCTGGTCGGGGATGAAGCGTTTGCCCAGCAGGGCCTGGGTGTAGCCAGCGTAATTGCCTTCCTGGTCCACCGGTACCAGCCACCACACGGGGATGCGCCCAGCCAGCCAGATGGCAGTGCGGTAGAACTCGTCCAGCAGCAGGTAGTGCTGGGTAGTACCGCAATCGTCCGAACCCAGTTGGCCGGTGCGTTGGCCCTGTGCGAACGCTTGGGTATCGATCAGAAAGCAGTGCGCCTCGGCACCCAGGCTGGCAGCCCAGGCCTCCAGCAATTGGCACTTGCAGCGCAGGGCCTGTAGCGCCTGGGGCTGCAGATCCGCGGCGTGGCATACCCAGAAGTCCATGTCACTTTGCTCGGCCTGGGCCAGCGAGCCCAGGCTGCCGATCAGGAACAGCCCCTGTATCGGGCGTGGCGAAGAGTTTTCACGGGGCTTGGTGCTGAATGAACGGGCCAGGCGCTGGGCCTCGGCCACCTGTGCGGCACTCGGTTCGAAGCCGCACACGCCGGCGGGCGTATTGCCAGAGATGTACCCCGGCAGCAGGGGATGATTGACGTGCAGCAGCAGCGGTAGCAGCGTAAGCACCTGCTGCTGGCGCGTGGACAGGCCCTCTGTTGCGCGCAGTAACCGGCCCTGATTGATGTGCATGAAACGCCCACGCAACGTCGCCAAGAGCTTGCGATCAATCCCTTGGTCCAGGTCAAGGCGGATTTCGTGGGGGTGGTTCATGGGGCGCTCGGCAGGCCGGTTGGGCTGCAGCGAGTTTAGCCTTACCCGCGGTGCCTCAGCAGCATTATCGGGATATTGGCGTCATTTGCCCGTCGGTTGCTCGGCAATTACTGCTTTGCACAGGCTTGCTGCATGATGGGCGGGTCAAGTTGAGTGTGAGGTTTCTGATGAGAGTGTGGATCGATGCAGACGCCTGCCCCAAGGCAGCCAAGGATCTGATCGTGAAGTTTGCCCTCAAACGCAAGTTCGAGGTGGTGATGGTGGCGGGCCAGGCTGTGGCCAAACCGGCGTTTTCGCTGGTGAAGCTGATCGTGGTGCCCAGTGGCCCTGATGCGGCCGACGATTACCTGGTTGAACACGCCACTCCGGGCGAGTTGGTCATCTGCAGCGACGTGCCCTTGGCCGACCGCCTGGTGAAGAAGGGCGTGGCGGCGCTGGACCCGCGTGGGCGCGAGTTCGACGAGCGCAATATGGGCGACCGGTTGGCCGCACGTAACCTGTTCACCGAACTGCGCGAACAGGGCCAGGCGGGGGGAGGGCAGCCGCCCTACGCCGAGCGCGACAAACAGGCGTTCGCCAACGCGCTGGACCGCATCATCGCCCGCCTGTCCAAGGCCTGAGCCGACGGCGCTGCGCCAGGCCCTGCGAGCCTGGGTTTACTCGTGGGTCAGTTCCAGCACCCGGTCCACCAGCTTGTAGATGCCCCCGGCTGCGTCGCTGATGGTCTTGGCCGACATGTAGGCCGGGGTCGTCACCAGCTTGCGCTGCACGTCTTCGACGATGTCGTGTACGTCGCACTCTTCATGGGTACCGCCCATCTTCACCACGGCGGCGGCGGTATCGGCATCGGTACCGATGGTGCACACCACGCCAGGCCCGTAGATCTTGGCCGCCAGCGCCGGCGAAATGCAGATCAGGCCAACCGGCTTGCAGGCGGCCGCGAACGCTTCGGCCAGGGCCAGTACGTCTGCGTTGACGCTGCAGTCCGCCCCGTCAGCCGCGAAGGTGGACAGGTTCTTGGCCGCCCCGAAGCCGCCCGGCACGATGAGCGCGTCGAAGTCCTCGGCCTTGGCCTCGCGGATATCCTTCACCTCACCGCGGGCAATGCGCGCCGACTCCACCAGCACGTTCCGCGATTCGGGCATCTCTTCGCCCGTCAGGTGGTTGATGACGTGCAGTTGGGCGATGTCCGGGGCAAAGCACTGTACCTGCGCACCACGCTGGTCGAGGCGCAGGAGGGTGATCACGCTTTCGTGGATTTCTGCGCCGTCATACACGCCGCAACCGGAAAGAATCACCGCTACTTTTTTTGTCATGCTCATTTCTCCAGGGTCGATGCGCTCGATACCCGCCAGCCTGGCAGCGCTGCCCAGCGCGGGGACGTCCTGCTTGGTTGGATTGCGCGGGCGCGCGGGTGTTCAGTCCTGCGACTCGCGCGCGGCCCGGCGTTCTGCCCGCAGCGTGCGGAAGCGCCTGCGCAGCCACAGCCCCACACCCAGCACCAGCAAGGCGCCCAGCACCCACAGCTCGTAACGTTTGATGTTGCCCAGCAGGCCTTCGAGAATGGCGCCGAAGTGGTAGGCCGCAGCACCCAGGGCCACTGCCCAGATGGCTGCACCGATGCCGTTGAGCAGCAGGTAGCGCCGTGGCGGGTAGCCAGACAGGCCAATGGCTACCGGCATGACCGTGCGCAGGCCGTAGACAAAGCGGAAGCTCAGCACCCAGATGTCCGGGTGGCGGCGGATGTGGTCCAGGGCGCGGTCGCCCATGGCCTGCCAGCGTGGCTTGCGCGCCAGGATCTTGCGCCCGTGACGCCGGCCCATGAAGTACCACAGCTGATCCCCGGCATAGCTGCCCAGAAAGGCCACCAGGCACACGAGCTTGATATCCATGTAACCGCGGAACGCAAGAAAACCTGCAAGCACCAGAATGGTCTCGCCTTCGAAGAAGGTGCCTAGAAAAAGGGCAAAGTAGCCGAAATCCTGCAGGAATTGTTGGAGCATTTTCTGAGGTGCTGGCGAAATGAACGCGCAGCCTACCCCTTCGTGGGCATTCGGGAAAGTGTCCAAATGTGTCTCGACGTGAACAATGCCTACACGGACAATGCCTGATGCTACGCGCCATGCCTTGCCCTGTTATGTAACACAGGCGTCATAATGGGCGCTTATCTTGCCGCTCAATTGATGATAGGGCGTTAACGTCCTCAGGACCGCCAGATGAACAACGAAGTGCTCACCCCTGTCGTGATCAAGGAGGCCCAGGAGCTTCCGGAAGAACTGGTGCAGACCCCGCCAGACCTGCCCCCCGTGCCAGAGCCTCTGGTGGAGCAGGCCGCCGAGCCGGTCACGCCGCCGCCGGCCCCTGCGCCTGCCATCGCCGTACCAGGCCTGGACGACACCAGCCTGTACATTCATCGCGAGCTGTCGCAGTTGCAGTTCAACATTCGCGTACTGGAACAGGCGCTGGACGAGAGCTACCCGCTGCTCGAACGCCTCAAGTTCCTGCTGATCTTCTCCAGCAACCTGGACGAATTCTTCGAAATCCGCGTAGCCGGCCTCAAGAAACAAATCAATTTTGCCCGTGAGCAGGCCGGTGCCGACGGTTTGCAGCCGCACCAGGCGCTGACGCGCATCAGCGAGCTTGTCCACATCGAAGTGGACCGCCAGTACGCCATCCTCAACGATGTGCTGCTGCCCGAGCTGGAAAAGCACCAGATTCGGTTCATCCGCCGCCGTTACTGGACACCCAAGCTCAAGACCTGGGTGCGCCGCTACTTCCGCGACGAGATCGCCCCGATCATCACCCCGATCGGCCTCGACCCCACGCACCCGTTCCCGCTGCTGGTGAACAAGAGCCTCAACTTCATCGTCGAGCTCGAAGGCGTCGACGCCTTTGGCCGCGACTCGGGCCTGGCGATCATCCCAGCACCGCGCCTGCTGCCCCGGGTCATCCGGGTGCCAGAGGAGGTGGGCGGCGCGGGGGCCAACTATGTGTTCCTGTCGTCGATGATCCATGCCCACGCAGACGACCTGTTCCAGGGCATGAAGGTCAAGGGCTGCTACCAGTTCCGCCTGACCCGCAACGCAGACCTGGCGCTGGACTCCGAAGAGGTCGATGACCTGGCCCGCGCGTTGCGCGGTGAGCTGTTCTCGCGCCGCTATGGCGATGCCGTGCGCCTGGAGGTGGCCGACACCTGCCCGAAACACCTGTCGGACTACCTGCTCAAGCAGTTCAGCCTGAGCGAGAGCGAGCTGTACCAGGTAAACGGCCCGGTAAACCTTACGCGCCTGTTCAGCATCACCGGGCTGGATAGCCACCCCGAGCTGCAGTACCTGCCGTTCACCCCGGCCATCCCCAAGCTGCTGCAGAATGCCGACAACATCTTCAGCGTGATTGGCAAGCAGGACATCCTGCTGATGCACCCGTTCGAGTCCTTCACGCCGGTGATCGACCTGCTGCGCCAGGCCGCCAAAGACCCGCATGTACTCGCCGTGCGCCAGACCCTTTACCGCTCCGGGGCCAACTCGGAGATCGTCGATGCCTTGGTGGATGCAGCGCGTAACGGCAAGGAGGTTACCGCGGTGATTGAGCTGCGGGCGCGCTTCGACGAAGAGTCCAACCTGCAGATGGCCAGCCGCCTGCAAGCGGCCGGGGCCGTAGTGATCTATGGGGTGGTTGGCTTCAAGACCCACGCCAAGATGATGCTGATCCTGCGCCGCGAGCAGGGCGAGATCGTGCGCTACGCCCACCTGGGCACGGGTAACTACCACGCTGGCAACGCCCGCCTGTACACCGACTACAGCCTGCTCACCTCCGATGATGCCCTCACCGAAGACGTCGGCAAGCTGTTCAGCCAGCTGATCGGCATGGGCAAGACCCTGCGCATGAAAAAACTGCTGCATGCGCCGTTCACCCTGAAGAAGGGCATGCTGGACATGATCGCGCGGGAAACCCAGTTTGCCCTCGACGGCAAACCGGCGCACATCATCGCCAAGTTCAACTCGCTGACCGACGCCAAGGTCATCAAGGCGCTGTACAAGGCCAGCCAGTCGGGCGTGAGGATCGACCTGGTAGTGCGCGGCATGTGCTGCCTGCGCCCAGGCATTGCGGGGGTTTCGCACAATATCCAGGTGCGCTCGATCATCGGCCGCTTCCTGGAGCACACCCGGGTGTTCTACTTCCTCAATGGCGGCGAAGAGCAGATCTACTTGTCCAGTGCCGACTGGATGGAGCGCAACCTCGACAAGCGTGTGGAGACCTGCTTCCCGGTGGAAGGCAAGAAGCTGCTGTTGCGGGTGAAGAAGGAGCTGGAAGCCTACCTCACCGACAACACCCATGCCTGGACCCTGCAGCCGGACGGCCGCTATGTGCGTAGCTCGCCAACCGGCAACCAGAACCCGCGCAGTGCCCAGGCGACCCTGCTGGAGCGCCTGAGCAACCCGGTACTCAACGTACGCTGAGGATGAACCCGACCCGGGCCAGCCACTCCGCCTCGTTGGCGAAGTCGGCCTGGGTCAGCTGGTTCTGCTCCAGCCAGCCCTGCGGGAACACCACTTCAAGCCGGTCATCGTCTGCCTTGAGTTCCACTTTTGGCATCTGCTGGTTACCACGGATGTGGTGGAACAGAATGGCAAAGCGCAGCAGCACGCACAGGCGCAGCAACTTCACGCCTTCATCGCCCAGTTCGGCATAGCGGTCCTTGGGGATGTTGCGGCGGTGGCCGCGCACCAGCAAGGCCATCATCTGCTGGTCCTCGCGGGAAAACCCGGCAAGGTCGGAGTGCTCGATCAGGTAGGCGCCATGCTTGTGGTAGTGGTAGTGGGCGATATCCAGGCCGATTTCGTGCACCTTGGCCGCCCAGCCCAACAGGTCGCGCCAGTTACCGCCCTGCAGGTCCCACGCGGCGGCCACCTGGTCGAAGGCGTGCAGGGCTTTGCGCTCTACCCGCGCCGCTTGGCCCTGGTCCACGTGATAACGCTCCATCAGCGAGTTCAGGGTGCGTTCGCGCACGTCTTCGTGGTGGTGGCGGCCCAGCAGGTCGAACAGCACGCCTTCACGTAGCGCACCGTCACAGTGGTCCATGCGCTGCAGTTCGAGGGCATCGAAGATCGCCTCGAGAATGGCCAGCCCTGCGGGGAAGATGGTACGCCGGTCTGGCTTGACGCCGTCGAAGTCGATCTTGTCGACCTCGCCCAGCTTGAACAGCTTGCGCTTGACCCACGCCAGGCCTTCGGCGTTGACCTCACCATTGCCCAGGCCGCCGGCCTTGATGGCTGCGCCGATGGCGCGGATGGTGCCGGACGAGCCGATGGCCTCGTCCCAGGTCAGGCGATGCAGGGCATTTTCGATGCTCATCAGTTCCAGGCGCGCGGCGGTGTAGGCCTGGGCGTAGCGGGCCGGGGTGATCTTGCCGTCGCGGAAGTAGCGCTGGGTGAAGCTGACGCAGCCCATCTGCAGGCTCTCGCGCAGCAGCGGCTCGAAGCGCTGGCCGATGATGAACTCGGTGCTGCCGCCGCCGATATCGGCCACCAGGCGCTTGCCTGGGGTGTCAGCGAGGGTGTGCGATACGCCCAGGTAGATCAGGCGCGCCTCTTCGCGGCCGGAAATGACCTCGACGGGGTGGCCCAGAATGGCTTCGGCACGCTGGATGAAGGTGTTGCGGTTGCGTGCTTCGCGCAGGGCGTTGGTGCCCACGATGCGTACGGCGCCTGCCGGCATGCCGTTGATCAACTGGGCAAAGCGCTTGAGGCACTCCAGGCCCCGCTCCATGGCTTCTTCGCTGAGCCTGCGCTCTTCGTCGATGCCGGCGGCCAGCTGCACCTTTTCGCCCAGCCGCTCAAGGATGCGGATTTCGGTATGGTGGGCCTTGGCCACTACCATGTGGAAACTGTTGGAGCCAAGGTCGATGGCTGCGATCAGGGACAGGTTCTTCGCGGTGGTTTGCGGCATGATCTGGTCGTTCTCGGTCGTTAACCTGGCAATCGTGCCACGATAGCAGGCTGTCGCCAACGCGTGGCACCTCGCCTTCGTACTGTGCTTGATGCAAGGCAATGTGCCATTCGATTCTATGAAGGCCATGTGACAGTTTCGATTCGCAGCGTCTTCCACAACTATAGTTACACTCAATCGTCTGCGGCTTCCTGTAGGCGGCGGGTGCAGCTATGATGGGCAACGTTTTTTTGCATACGAACCTGGAGATATCCATGAGCAGCGATCTGATCAAACATGTGACCGACGCCACCTTCGAGGCGGATGTCCTGAAGGCCCAAGGCCCGGTGCTGGTGGATTACTGGGCTGAGTGGTGCGGCCCCTGCAAGATGATCGCTCCAGTGCTGGACGACATCGCGGGTACCTACGAGGGCAAGCTGACCGTCGCCAAGCTGAACATCGACGAGAACCAGGAAACCCCTGCCAAGCACGGCGTACGTGGCATCCCGACGCTGATGCTGTTCAAGGGCGGCAACGTCGAAGCCACCAAGGTGGGTGCGCTGTCCAAATCCCAGCTGCAAGCGTTCCTCGACGCCCACCTGTGATACAAAGGCCCCGCAAATGCGGGGCTTTTCTTTTCTACTGCACTAGACGCAGAAAAAAGCAAGTGTTACATTCGGCCTCGCACTGCTTCTCCAGTGCCCTCTACATGCCGTCGCCGAAGCATCCCCAATTCGAATCAGTACGCGATCCTTTCGCCATCTAGCGGCGCGGCCTCATTAAGCCAAAGCTTAATTCTCCCTTCTTACATGATTACGTCATTCCCCTTATGAACCTGACTGAACTCAAGCAAAAGCCGATTACCGATCTTTTGGAAATGGCCGAACAGATGGGCATCGAAAACATGGCCCGTTCGCGCAAACAGGACGTGATCTTCGCCCTGCTGAAAAAGCACGCGAAGAGCGGCGAAGAGATTTCCGGTGATGGCGTGCTGGAGATTCTCCAGGATGGTTTCGGTTTCCTGCGGTCCGCTGATGCGTCCTACCTGGCCGGCCCTGACGACATCTACGTCTCGCCAAGCCAGATCCGCCGCTTCAACCTGCGCACCGGTGACACCATCGTCGGCAAGATCCGCCCGCCGAAGGAAGGGGAGCGCTACTTCGCGCTGCTGAAGGTCGACACCATCAACTTCGACCGCCCGGAAAACGCGAAAAACAAGATCCTGTTCGAAAACCTGACGCCGCTGTTCCCCAACAAGCGCCTGAAGATGGAAGCCGGTAACGGCTCCACCGAAGACCTCACCGGTCGCGTCATCGACCTGTGCGCCCCGATCGGCAAAGGCCAGCGTGGCCTGATCGTCGCGCCGCCCAAGGCGGGCAAGACGATCATGCTGCAGAACATCGCGGCGAACATTACCCGTAACAACCCCGAGTGCCACCTGATCGTCCTGCTGATCGACGAGCGCCCTGAAGAAGTGACCGAAATGCAGCGCACCGTGCGCGGCGAAGTGGTTGCGTCCACTTTCGACGAGCCACCCACCCGTCACGTGCAGGTGGCCGAGATGGTCATCGAGAAGGCGAAGCGCCTGGTCGAGCACAAAAAGGACGTGGTGATCCTGCTGGACTCCATCACCCGCCTGGCACGTGCCTACAACACCGTGATCCCGAGCTCCGGCAAGGTACTCACCGGTGGTGTCGACGCCCACGCCCTGGAAAAGCCAAAGCGCTTCTTTGGCGCTGCGCGTAACATCGAAGAAGGCGGCTCGCTGACCATCATCGCCACCGCGCTGGTTGAAACCGGCTCGAAGATGGACGAAGTGATCTACGAGGAGTTCAAGGGCACCGGTAACATGGAGCTGCCGCTGGACCGCCGCATCGCCGAAAAGCGTGTGTTCCCGGCCATCAACATCAACCGTTCCGGTACCCGCCGCGAAGAGCTGCTCACTGCCGACGACGAGCTGCAGCGCATGTGGATTCTGCGCAAGCTGCTGCACCCGATGGACGAGATCGCCGCGATCGAGTTCCTGGTCGACAAGCTCAAGCAGACCAAGACCAACGACGAGTTCTTCCTGTCGATGAAGCGCAAGTAAGCACTTCAGGCGGTTATTGATTGGGGCTGTTTTGCAGCCCTTTGCGGGCTTGCCCGCGAAGGGCTGCGAAGCGGCCCCAATTCATTTGCGCTACACTCTGCACCCCCGATCGACACGGCCAACACGAGGCTTCTGCATGCAGTATCGCGACTTGCGCGACTTCATCCGTGGCCTGGAACAGCGCGGCGAGCTCAAGCGCATCCAGGTCCCGGTCTCTCCCGTCCTGGAAATGACCGAGGTCTGCGACCGTACCCTGCGCGCCAAAGGCCCGGCATTGCTGTTCGAGAAACCCACAGGCTTCGACATGCCGGTGCTGGGCAACCTGTTCGGTACCCCGCAGCGGGTGGCCATGGGCATGGGCGCCGAGTCTGTCGACGAGTTGCGCGAAATCGGCAAGTTGCTGGCCTTCCTCAAGGAGCCTGAGCCGCCAAAGGGCCTCAAGGATGCCTGGTCCAAGCTGCCGATCTTCAAGAAGGTCGTGTCGATGGCGCCCAAGGTGGTCAAGGACGCCGCGTGCCAGGAGGTGGTGCTGGAGGGCGATGATGTCGACCTCGGTGCGTTGCCGGTGCAGCATTGCTGGCCAGGCGACGTGGCGCCGCTGATCACCTGGGGCCTCACCGTTACCCGCGGCCCGAACAAGGACCGCCAGAACCTGGGCATCTACCGCCAGCAGGTGATTGGCCGCAACAAGGTCATCATGCGTTGGCTGAGCCACCGTGGCGGCGCCCTCGACTACCGCGAATGGTGCGAGAAGCATCCCGGGCAGCCATTCCCCGTCGCTGTTGCGCTGGGCGCCGACCCTGCGACCATTCTGGGCGCCGTGACCCCGGTGCCCGATACGCTTTCCGAATACGCCTTCGCCGGCCTGTTGCGCGGCAACCGCACCGAGCTGGTCAAGTGCCGGGGCAACAACCTGCAGGTTCCGGCCAGTGCCGAGATCATCCTTGAGGGGGTGATTCACCCAGGCGAGATGGCCCCCGAAGGGCCGTACGGCGACCACACCGGTTACTACAACGAAGTCGACAGTTTCCCGGTGTTCACCGTGGAGCGCATCACCCATCGGCAGAAGCCGATCTATCACAGTACCTACACCGGTCGGCCGCCGGATGAGCCTGCCATCCTGGGGGTGGCGCTCAACGAAGTGTTCGTGCCGATCCTGCAGAAGCAGTTCCCGGAAATCGTCGACTTCTACCTGCCGCCCGAAGGTTGTTCGTACCGCATGGCGGTAGTGACCATGAAGAAGCAGTACCCGGGGCATGCCAAGCGCGTGATGCTGGGTGTATGGTCGTTCCTGCGACAGTTCATGTACACCAAGTTCGTTATCGTGACCGACGACGACATCAATGCCCGCGACTGGAACGACGTGATCTGGGCCATCACCACGCGCATGGACCCCAAGCGTGATACGGTGATGATCGACAACACGCCGATCGACTACCTGGACTTCGCGTCACCGGTGTCGGGGTTGGGTTCGAAGATGGGCCTGGATGCCACCCACAAGTGGCCGGGCGAGACTACACGCGAGTGGGGGCGGGTTATCGTCAAGGACGAAGCCGTTACCCAGCGTATCGATGAGCTGTGGGATCAGTTGGGAATAGATTGATGCAGGTAACGTTGCAGCCGTCCGGGGCGGTGTTGGCGCTCGAGCCCGGTGAAAGGATCCTGGATGGCGCGCGCCGGCTGGGTTATGACTGCCCCAACAGCTGCCGCAATGGCAATTGCCATGTCTGCGCCGCGTTGTTGGTAGAAGGCCGCGTGCGCCAGGACGGTGAGGTGCGCGATCATGGTGAGCTGTTTACCTGCCTTGCCGAACCCCTGGAGGACTGCGTGCTGCTGTGGGATGGGGTGCTCGCCCTGGGCGAACTGCCGGTGCGCAAACTGGCGTGCACCGTGAGTGAGTGCCGCGAGGTTGGCGGCGACGTCTGGCGCGTCCGCTTGCGTGCCCCAGCGGGCAAGCCGCTGCGTTACCATGCCGGGCAGTACCTGATGATCGAACGCCAGGGCGGCAAGCAGGCGGCGTTTTCGCTGGCATCTGCCCCCCATGCGGGCCGGGAGCTTGAGCTGCATGTGCTGGCGCGCGAGCCCAGCGCAGTAAAGTTGATCGAACAACTGCAGCATGACCGCCTGGCGCGCATTGAAATGCCCTTTGGCGATACGCACCTGGCCGAACTGCCTGACGGGCCACTGGTGCTGATCGCTGCTGGCACCGGCATGGGGCAGATGCACAGCCTGGTCGAGCACTGCCGTGCGCAAGGGTTCAAGCACCCGGTCCACCTGTACTGGGGCGTGCGCCGGCCAGAGGACTTCTACCAGATCGAACACTGGGAAGAGTGGTTGCAGTTGCCGAACCTGTACCTGCACCAGGTGGTCAGCGACCTGTGTGGTTGGGAAGGGCGCTGCGGCATGCTGCACCAAGCGGTCTGCGAGGACATCAGTGACCTCAACACCGTACACGTCTATGCCAGCGGTTCGCCCAACATGATCTATGCCACCCTCGACGCCCTGGTTGAAGCGGGCATGGATGCGCACCGTATGCGTGCCGACGTGTTCGCCTACGCCCCCCGCGGCTAATAACCGAAGTTTGAACATCGGGGTATAAGGCGGTAATTGTTACCGCCTTGATCACTAACTTTCACTGGCCTGGAAACAATAAGTTCCGGTCGTCGGCTGCGTGCATGAAAATTTCGACATGCGCTTGTCCGCCTCAACTTCCTGACTTAGCTTATACAAGGTCCGGGCCCGCTCTGTTGGCGTCCCGGCTCATGCCGGCCGCGGCGAGTGGGCACTGCGTGTGCCTCAAGGCCTAGTTGGGTTACATGTTTTTGTATGCGGAGACTCCTGGCGGCAGCTTATGTCGGCACTTGAAAGTTCGTCCTGGCAAGTTAACTATCCCCCGTCACTTGATTTTGGCCAACCCCTCACACATGAGCAGTTGCACACTTCCATGCAGGCCACCCTGTCGCAGCACCCGGGTGGGCCAGTGTGGTTGTTTGCCTACGGCTCATTGATCTGGCGGCCCGAGTGCAGCGCCGTGGAGCGTCAGCGGGCGCGGGTGCACGGCTATCACCGCGGCCTGTACCTGTGGTCGCACGAACACCGTGGCACGCCAGAAACCCCTGGGCTGGTCTTTGGCCTGGACCGTGGTGGCTCCTGCAGCGGCTTTGCCTACAGGCTGGACGAGCGCACACTGGACGCCTCGCTGATGGCCTTGTGGCAACGGGAGATGCCCTACCCGGCGTACCGCCCTCATTGGCTGAATTGCCGGCTGGGCGACGGCAGCAAGGTGCAGGCACTGGGCTTTGTGCTGGAGCGCCATTTGCCGTGCTACGCAGGCAACCTGCCAGACACGCTGCTCAGCCACATTCTGGCCCGTGCAGCAGGGCGCTACGGCACGACGCGCGATTATGTCGAGCAAACACTCAACGCCCTGCGTACTCACCAGATGCCTGACCGCACCCTGGAAGCGCGTTTCAGGCGCTGTCACAACCTGGGCGAGGCCTGAGGCGGTAGCGCCCTCACGGCACTGACACCACCAGCTTGCCCACTGCCTGCCGCTGGCCCAACTTGTCGATGGCCGCCCCGGCCTCGGCCAGTGGGTAGGTGTGCGACACCAGTGGGTTCAGCTTGCCCTCGGCGTACCAGGCAAACAGCTGCTGGAAGTTTGCCGCGTTGTCCTGGGGCTGGCGCTGGGCGAAAGCCCCCCAGAACACGCCCAGCACCGCCGCGCCTTTGAGCAGCACCAGGTTGGCTGCAAGCTGCGGGATCACACCACTGGCAAAGCCCACTACCAGTAACCGGCCGTTCCAGGCTAGCCCGCGTACCGCCTGTTCGAACAGTTCGCCGCCCACCGGGTCGTAGATCACATCCACACCGTTACCCCCGGTCAAGCGCTTGATTTCTTCGCGCAGGCTGCCCCCGCTGTAGTCGATCAGCTCATCTGCCCCGGCAGCTTTGGCCACCGCCAGTTTCTCGGCACTGCTGGCCGCTGCGATCACCCGGGCGCCCATGGCCTTGCCGATTTCAACGGCCGCCAGGCCCACGCCACCGGATGCGCCCAGCACCAGCAGGGTTTCCCCTGGCTGCAACCGGCCCCGCTGGCGCAGGGCATGCATCGAGGTGCCATAGGTCATGCCGAAGGCTGCGGCGATGGTGAAATCCATGCCCGCCGGTATCGGCAGCAGGTTGTAGGCCGGTACCGCCACCTGCTCGGCGAATGCACCCCAGCCGGTCAGCGCCATCACCCGGTCACCTACCTTGAAGGCACCAGCCTTTTCGCCAACCGCCGCCACCACCCCCGCCGCCTCCCCGCCAGGTGAAAAGGGCAGGGCAGGCTGGAACTGATACTTGCCTTCGATGATCAGGGTGTCCGGGAAATTGACCCCGGCGGCACGCACATCCAGCAGCACCTCGTTTGGCTTGGGGCGCGGGCTTGCCACCTCCTCGAGTACCAGGCCGCTTGCCGGGCCCAGGGTTTTGCACAGCAAGGCTTTCATCGTGGGCTATTCCTTTGCGGGTAATGGCCGATAAGTGTAGGAGGCCGGCCCGCCGGGTCAACGAGCATGGCCTGCCCTGATGGGCAGGCATAAGCCCGGGCTTGGGTTTGCGCGGCGCGCTGGGTAAGCTGGCGGCAACTGTATTGAGGAGCGAATTCGTGAAAGCGTGGATCTTGATGGTACTGGCCCTGGTGCTACCTGCCGCAGCCCTGGCCGAAGAAGCCAAGGAAGGCGCGCCCAAGGTCGCCTATATCAGCCTCAACCCTCCATTCGTGGGCAACTATGCCCTCGACGGTGGCCCTCGCCTGCGGGTGTACAAGGCCGACGTAGCCCTGCGAGTCACCGGCGATGAAGCGGCCAAGGCCGTACAGAGCCACGAGCCGTTGATCCGTAACCAGCTAGTGGCACTGTTCGCCCAGCAGACGGTAGACAGCATGAGCAATGTCGAGGCCAAGGAACACCTCCGCCAGGAGGCGCTGAAGCAGGTTCAGCAAGTGATGGAAGCCGAAGAGGGCAAGCCGATCGTCGAGGACCTGCTGTTCAACAACCTCATCGTCCAGTAACGCGGGCGGGCTGGCTGTGAGGCCTAGCGCAAGGCCAACACCGCCGCCCACTGCGCGGGGGTGACCGGCATCACTGAAAGGCGGCTGCCTTTTTGCACCAGTGGCAGCTCGGCCAGTTCGGCTTGCTGCTTCAGCCAGCCCAGTTCCAGCACCCGCGGCAGGGTCTGCACATGGGCCACGTCCACCGCGCTCCAGGGGTTTTTATCGGCGGTGGCCTTGGCGTCGTGGTAGTGGCTTTGCGGGTCGAGGGCGGTCGGGTCCGGGTACGCCGCGCGCACCACCTTGGCGATGCCCGCGATCCCAGGCTGCGGGCAGCTGGAATGGTAGAAGAAGAACTCATCGCCAACGCTCATGGCCCGCAGAAAATTGCGCGCCTGGTAGTTGCGCACCCCGTCCCAGCGCGCCTCACCTAACCGCCCCAGGGCCTCGATGGACAGCTCGTCGGGCTCGGACTTCATCAGCCAATAGGCCATGCGCGGTGCTCCTGAAAAGTTTTGAAATAACGTATTGAACTAAACCGACAGCCGGTTGACGTCAAGGTTTGCTTGCGGACGCATGTTGTCGGAGAATGCGCCCCGTTTGAAGTGCGATGCTACGGCGCTACCCAAAAAGTCGCCGAGCACTGAACAGTTTGCCTGGGGGGCAATCGTCGATGAATCAACGTAAAAAGCCGGACCTGCTGTGGGTCCTGGTGTTCATTTTTGGCTTGGGTGTGGTCACCACCGGTTATGCGCAAAGGTTCTGGGAGCGCAAGCTGGACAACGCCTATCAGGCGGCCGCCGAGGCCAGCCAGCCGCAACGTTGACCCCCACAGGCGGCACGGCCTACTGCGGCGCCAGGTACCAGTGGCGGTCCGAGACCGTGCCCTGCAGCGGTACATCCCAACTGGCTTGCGCCAGGCGCTCCACCTTCTGGCATTCATGGGCCAGCCCCAGCAGCAGTGGCTTTTTCCACGTTTTACGGCGTGCCTGGTAGGCAAGGCTGCGATCGTAGAACCCGCCGCCCATCCCCAGGCGCCCGCCTGCATCATCAAAACCGACCAGTGGTAGCAAAATCAGGTCCAGGGCCCAGATCGGGCGTTGCCGCCTGCGGTCGATGACCGGCTCAGGGATGCGAAACCGGTTGGGTTTGAGGGCTTCGCCCTGTTCGAAGCGCTGGAACACCATGCGCGTGCGTGGCCATGCATGCAGTACCGGCAAGTAGGTGCGCTTACCCCGTCGCTGGGCTTCACGCAGCAACAGGCGAGGGTCTATTTCACCATCGTTGGGCAGGTACAGGGCAATATGCCGGGCGCGCCGGAACAGCGGGTGCTGCGCCAGTTGGCGATACAGGCCGGCAGCGGCCTGGCGTTGCTGGGCGGGGGTGAGTGCGCGGCGGGCTTTGCGAAGCAGGCGACGAAGCTGGGGGCGGGTGAGCGGCGCGGTGTCGGTCATGGCACAGGCGGTCCCAGGGGTACTGGCCGACGCTTGCGGCCAAAACGAATTGCCCGCCGAAGGGCGGGCAAGAGAATTCAGGCTCCCCGATAAGACCGCTATCGGTGTAGCCCTTGAACCCGAAAGTTCAAGGTGGAGATTGCAGGGGGCGTTAAGGCTTTCCGTCGAGCGGACATGCACACCGGCCCCAGCGTGCAACCCCCGTGGTTGTGCGTATCGGCTCAGGGACATAACCGACTGGCGCATCCCCCAGGGAGTGGCGCCAGTATACCAATCTCAGCTGATTTTGGTATCCGCATCGTCGGACAGCGCCTGATCGACCCGTTCCAGCAGGTCGCGCACCTGCTCGCGGCTCGCCCCACCCGCAGGTGCAGCGGTGCGGTCTTCCTGGCGGTGCAGCATTTCGTGGGTGATGTTCAGCGCCGCCATCACCGCGATGCGGTCGGCCCCGATCACCTTGCCGCTGCTGCGGATCTCGCGCATCTTGCTGTCCAGGTAATGCGCGGCGCTCACCAGGTTGTTGCGCTCTTCGGGTGGACAGATGATCGAGTATTCCTTGTCCAGGATCTGCACGGTGACGCTATTGCTTGAACTCATGAGTCTTGCTCCAGAGCCTTGAGGCGTAAGATCATCGACTCGACCTTGCGCTTGGCGATCTCGTTCTTTTCGATGAGGTGGGCGCGCTCTTCGCGCCAGGACTTTTCCTGAGCTACTAGGAGTGCATTTTGCCGTTTAAGTTGCTCGACACGTTCGATCAGCAGCTCGAATCGGCTCATCAGTGCCTGCAGGTCTTTGTCTTGCGTGGGTTGCACTCGATTCGCTCCGTCGTTGACTCACCTGACGATGATGCCTCTCCCTGGGTGGCGCCGGCCAGTGCCGATGGTCTTGGCGCGCCTGCCGGTGCTAGGATACAAGGCCTCCATTCTAGTCATTGCGCCGTCTGGCGCCTAGCTGCCCATGCCCAATACCCAATCGCCCTACGTCGCCTTCGCCATGCTGCTGTCGAGCAATGGTCACCCTGTCACCCCGGCCGAGTTGCACGGCCTGCTCATTGGCCGCAGCTGCGCCGGTGCCGGCTTCGATGCCGATGCCTGGCTGGCCGATGCGGCCCAACTGCTGGAAACCGAACCCGGCGATACCGTACGCAACGCCCTGATCGGCCTGCAGGAAATGGTCAAGGGTGAACTCACCGGCGACGAAATGGCCATCGTCCTGCTGTTGCCTTCCGATGATGCCGCCCTCACCGACCGCGCCACCGCGCTGGGCCAGTGGTGCCAGGGCTTCATTACCGGCTTCGGCCTGAACGCCGGCGGCAAGGACCTGTCCATCGAGGCCAAGGAAGTGCTGCAGGACCTGGTCGCCATCTCCCAGGTGCAAGAAGCCCTGGAAGAGTCCGAAGACGGCGAAAGTGACTACATGGAAGTCATGGAATACCTGCGTGTAGCGCCGCTGCTGCTGTTCTCCGAGCTGGCCACGCCGGCTGCACCCGCGCCCAAGCCATCTCTGCACTGACCAACCCGGGGGTATTCTGCCCATGAGCCGTATTCCCAAGGCCGAGTATGCCCGCCGGCGCAAGGCGCTGATGGCGCAGATGGTCCCCAACAGCATTGCCATCCTGCCCGCCGCTGCGGTTGCCATCCGCAACCGCGACGTCGAGCATGTGTACCGGCAGGACAGCGATTTCCAGTACCTCAGTGGTTTCCCCGAGCCCGAGGCGGTGATCGCCCTCATCCCTGGCCGCGAGCATGGCGAGTACGTGATGTTCTGCCGCGAGCGCAACCCCGAACGTGAGCTGTGGGATGGCCTGCGTGCCGGCCAGGAAGGCGCGGTACGCGAGTTCGGCGCCGATGATGCGTTCCCCATCACCGACATCGATGAAATCCTGCCGGGCCTGATCGAAGGCCGCGAGCGGGTGTACAGCGCCATGGGCAGCAACCCGGAATTCGACCGCCGGCTGATGGACTGGATCAACGTGATTCGTTCCAAGGCTCGCCTGGGCGCGCAGCCGCCGAACGAGTTCGTTGCCCTGGATCATCTGCTGCACGACATGCGCCTGTATAAATCGGCGGCGGAAGTGAAGGTGATGCGTAGCGCCGCGGATATTTCTGCGCGGGCCCACGTGCAGGCCATGCAGGCGTGCCGGGCCGGGCTGTATGAGTACAGCCTGGAGGCCGAGCTGGACTACGTGTTCCGCAAGGGCGGGGCGAAGATGCCGGCGTATGGGTCGATCGTGGCCGCGGGGCACAACGGTTGCATCCTGCACTACCAGCAGAATGACGCCCTGCTCAAGGACGGCGACCTGGTGCTGATCGATGCCGGTTGTGAGATCGACTGCTACGCCAGCGACATCACCCGCACCTTCCCGGTCAGCGGGCGTTTTTCGCCTGAGCAGAAGGCCATCTACGAGCTGGTGCTCAAGGCCCAGGCGGCGGCGTTTGCCGAGATCGCCCCCGGCAAGCACTGGAACCACGCCCACGAGGCCACGGTACGGGTCATTACCGAGGGCTTGGTGGAACTGGGCCTGCTTGAGGGTGAGGTGCAGGCGTTGATCGACAGCGAAGCCTACCGTGCGTTCTACATGCACCGTGCCGGGCACTGGCTGGGCATGGATGTGCACGATGTGGGCGACTACAAGGTCGGGGGTGAATGGCGGGTGCTCGAGCCTGGCATGGCCCTGACCGTCGAACCCGGTATCTACATAGGTGCCGACAATCAGGCTGTGGCCAGGAAGTGGCGCGGCATTGGTGTACGGATCGAGGACGATGTGGTGGTGACCAGGCAAGGTTGTGAAATCCTGACGTCGGGCGTGCCGCGCACGGTCGCCGAAATCGAAGCGTTGATGCAGGCCCCACGCGTATGAACCGGGTAAACCTGGCGATCATCGGTGGTGGCCTGGTGGGCGCAAGCCTGGCCCTGGCCCTGCAGGCGGGCGCCAAGGCCCGCGGCTGGAAGATCCTGCTGATCGAGCCTTTCGCGCCCGGCGACAGCTTCCAGCCCAGCTACGATGCCCGTTCATCGGCGCTGTCCTTTGGCACCCGGCAGATCTACGAGCAACTGGGGCTGTGGCAGGCCATTGGCCGCAGGGCCGAACCGATCACGCAAATCCATGTGTCGGACCGTGGCCGCTTTGGCACCACCCGCCTGGACGCCGGCCAGGAGGGCGTACCAGCGCTTGGCTATGTGGTAGAAAACGCCTGGCTTGGGCAGTGCCTGTGGCAAGGCCTGGACCGTGACGTGGTGAGCTGGCGCTGCCCCGCAGAGGTGTCTGCGCTGCAGGCCATCGAAGGCGGTTACCGCGTGCGGCTCAACGACGACACGCTGTTCGAGTGCGACCTGGCTGTGCTCGCCGATGGCGGTCGGTCGGGGCTGCGTGAGCAGCTGGGCATCCATGTGCGCACCACGCCTTACCAGCAGAGCGCGCTGATTGCCAACATCACGCCGGGTGAAGCACACGGCGGCCAGGCCTTCGAACGCTTCACCGAAGCCGGGCCCATGGCCTTGCTGCCGCTGCCTGAAAACCGCTGCGCGCTGGTCTGGACGCGCCAGGGCATGGATGCACAGCGCCTGGCCGAGGTGGACGAACGCAGCTTCTTGCGTGAGCTACAGGGTGTTTTTGGCTATCGCCTGGGGGCGCTGCGCCAGGTCGGTGCCCGGCACCTGTATCCGCTTTCGCTGGTCGAAGCCCAGGAACAGGTGCGGCCGCACCTGGTGGTGCTGGGTAATGCCGCGCACAGCCTGCACCCCATCGCCGGGCAGGGCTTCAACCTGTCGCTGCGTGACGTGCAGTCCCTGGCCGAGGCACTTCTGGCCGGCCCTGCGATACCGGGCGACCTGCCGACCCTGCAGGCGTACCACCGTCGCCAGCAACTGGACCAGGCCCTGACCATTGGTTTTTCCGATCAGGTCACGCGCCTGTTCGGCAGCAACCAGCCGCTGGTAGCGGCGGCACGTAACCTTGGCCTGCTCGGCCTCGACCTGCTGCCGCCGGCCAAGCGCTGGTTCGCGCGCCAGGCCATGGGCCTGGGTACCCGGCCGGACCTGCGGAGCAAAGCATGAGTAACCCCCGCAAGCTGGCGCGGCGTGCACGCATGCTGCGCTGGATGCTCAACCTCTACCCGCCGTACCTGGGGGCGGGTATCCGTGTGCAGCACATCAGCCCGGACATGCGCAGCATTCAGGTGGCGATGAAGCTCACGCGCTGGAACCGCAACTACGTCGGTACCCAGTTCGGCGGCAGCCTGTATGCCATGGTCGACCCGTTCTACATGCTGCTGCTGATCGAGCAACTGGGGCGCGACTACATTGTCTGGGACAAGGCCGCCAGCATCGATTTCATCTCACCGGGCAAGGGCCCGGTGTATGCCGAATTCCACATTGATGACGTGCTGCTGGACGAAATCCGCCAACAGACCGCCACCGGCAAAAAATGCCTGCCCAGGCTGCAGGTGGATATCCGCGACGGTGCCGGCGAGCTGGTGGCGCGGGTCGACAAAACCCTATACGTGCGGCTAAAGCCGCAAGCGAGGCTGGCGTAAGGCATGGAAATGCGCGCAGATCTTCTGATAGTAGGTGCTGGCATGGTCGGCAGTGCCCTGGCCTTGGCCTTGCGCCACAGCGGCTTGCACGTGCTGCTGCTCGATGGCGGGCCGCTGACAGTGCGGCCTTTCGATGCCAGTGCCGCCTTCGAGCCACGGGTCAGTGCCCTCTCGGCCGCCAGCCAGCGCATTCTCGAGCGGCTGGGGGCCTGGGAAGGCATCGCGCAGCGCCGTGCTACACCGTACTGCCACATGCAGGTGTGGGACGGCAGCGGCACGGGTCAGATCCACTTCTCGGCCGCCAGCGTGCATGCCCAGGTACTCGGCCACATTGTCGAGAACCGTGTGGTGCAGGACGGCCTGCTGGAGCGCCTGCACGACAGCGATGTCGGCCTGCTGCCCAACGCCCGGCTGGAGCAATTGCGCCGGTCCGGCAAGGACTGGCTGGTGACCTTGCACGATGGCCGGCAACTGCGAACGCCGCTGGTGGTCGCTGCCGATGGCGCCAACTCTGCGGTACGCCGCCTGGCCGGGTGCGAAACCCGCGAGTGGGACTACCTGCACCATGCCATCGTCACCAGCGTGCGCTGCACGGCCGGCCACCAGGCCACCGCCTGGCAGCGCTTTACCGATGATGGCCCGCTGGCGTTCCTGCCGCTAAACCGTGATGGCACGCAAGACTGGTGTTCGATCGTGTGGTCGACCACCCCGGAGCACGCCGAACGGCTGATGGCGCTGGACGAACCGGCATTCAACAAGGCGCTGCAGCAGGCATTCGAAGGGCGGCTGGGCGATGTGCTGCACACCGACCCTCGGGTGTGCGTGCCGCTGCGCCAGCGCCATGCCAAACGCTACGTGGATGAAGGCCTGGCATTGATTGGCGATGCCGCCCACACCATTCACCCGCTGGCGGGGCAGGGCGTGAACCTGGGCTTCCTGGATGCTGCTGTGCTGGCCGAGGTACTGATCGGTGCCTGCGAGCGAGGCGAGCGGCTGGCCGATGTGAAAGTGCTGGGCCGCTATGAGCGCCGGCGCATGCCGCACAACCTGGCGCTGATGGCGGCCATGGAAGGCTTCGAGCGTTTGTTCCAGGCCAACCCCCTGCCGCTGCGCTGGTTGCGCAACAGCGGTTTGAAGCTGGTGGAACAGATGCCAGAAGCCAAGGCGGTGTTCGTGCGCCAGGCGCTGGGCCTGAGTGGCGACCTGCCGGAACTGGCCAAGGCCTGAAATGCCGGGGTCACCCCGTGGCCCACTGCAACATCCGGTAACGGCTAAGGGGATGAGCTGGAAAATGGGATTCACTACCATTTGCGCCTCTCTAACGATCCGAGGAGCGCTTTCCATGTTGCCACGCAAGCCCCTGTTTGCCGCACTGGCCCTTACCCTGTTCGGTGGCACTGCCCAGGCAGCTGACGAAGTGGTGGTGTATTCCTCGCGCATCGATGAGCTGATCAAGCCGGTGTTCGATGCCTACACCGCCAAGACCGGGGTCAAGATCAAGTTCATTACCGACAAGGAAGCGCCACTGATGCAACGCATCAAGGCCGAGGGCGACAACGGGGTGGCGGACCTGCTGCTCACCGTCGATGCCGGCAACCTCTGGCAGGCCGAGCAGATGGGCATTCTGCAACCGATCAAGTCGGACATCATCGACCGCAACATCCCTGCACAATACCGCGCCTCGTCCCATGACTGGACTGGCCTGAGCCTGCGCGCCCGCACCATCGTCTACGCCAGTGACCGGGTCAAGCCTGAAGAGCTGAGCACCTATGAGGCGCTGGCCGACAAGGACTGGGAAGGCCGCCTGTGCCTGCGCACGGCCAAAAAAGTGTACAACCAGTCGCTGACGGCCACCCTCATCGAAAACCACGGCGAAGCCAAGGCCGAGCAGATCGTGAAGGGTTGGGTCAACAACCTGTCCACCGATGTGTTCTCCGACGACAACGCAGTGATCCAGGCCATCGAGGCCGGGCAGTGCGACGTAGGCGTGGTCAATACCTACTACTACGGCCGCCTGCACAAGCAGAACCCGAACCTGCCGGTGAAAATCTTCTGGCCCAACCAGGGCGACCGCGGTGTGCACGTCAACCTGTCCGGTATCGGCCTGACCAAGCATGCACCGCACCCGGAAGCGGCCAAAAAGCTGGTGGAGTGGATGACCGGTGAAGAGGCGCAGAAGCTGTTTGCCGACATCAACCAGGAGTTTCCGGCCAACCCGAAGGTCAAGCCTTCGGATGAAGTCGCCGCCTGGGGCAGCTTCAAGGCCGACAGCATCCCGGTGGAAATCGCCGGCAAGCGCCAGGCTGAAGCCATTCGCCTGATGGACCGTGCAGGCTACAACTAAGCCCGCCTCACCCCACTCGGAACCCAGACCTTGCCCCACACCCCCCAACGCCGCTGGTACCTGCCGGTCGGTCTGATCGCCGCGCTGGTACTGCTGCCGCTGAGCGTGCTGCTGCTGTCCTGGCAAGCGGTGGACCTGCAGATCTGGTCACACCTGCTGGACACGCAAATGAGCCGGCTGCTGGGCAATACCCTGACGCTGGTGGTGGGTGTGGGCATCGGTGTCACCGTGCTGGGCGTCAGCCTGGCCTGGCTGACCAGCCTGTGCGAGTTTCCGGGGCGGCGCTGGCTGGATTGGGCGCTGATGTTGCCATTTGCCATTCCCGCCTACGTACTGGCGTTCGTCTTCGTTGGGCTGCTGGACTTCGCCGGCCCGGTGCAGACGGCCTTGCGTGAGGCCTTCGGGCCCATGCGCCTACCGCGGGTACGCTCTACCGGTGGCGTGATCATCGTGCTGGTGCTGGTGTTCTATCCCTACGTGTACCTGCTGGCGCGTACGGCCTTCCTGGCCCAGGGCAAAGGCCTGATGGAAGCGGCGCGGGTGCTTGGCCTGTCGCCGTTGCAGGCGTTCTGGCGGGTGGCCCTGCCGATGGCGCGGCCAGCGATCGGCGCAGGCATCGCACTGGCGCTGATGGAAACCCTGGCCGACTTCGGCGCCGTGGCGGTCTTCAACTTCGACACCTTCACCACGGCCATCTACAAAACCTGGTACGGCTTCTTCAGCCTCTCAACTGCCGCGCAACTGGCCAGCCTGCTGCTGTTGGCCGTCATGCTGGTGCTGTATGGCGAGCGTCGTGCCCGGGGGGCCAGCCGCACTGGCAACGAACGGCCGCGCGGACAGGCGTTGTACCGGCTGCGCGGCCTGAAGGCGCTAATGGCCAGTGGCTGGTGCTTGCTGGTATTCGCCTGTGCATTCGTCATCCCGGTGCTGCAGTTGCTGTGGTGGTTCTGGCAGCGCGGGCGTTTCGACCTGGATGAGCGCTATGTGGGCCTGGTGCTGCATACCCTGTATCTGGGGGGCACTGCGGCATTGCTCACGGTTTGCGTGGCCTTGCTGCTGGCCTTTGCCCGGCGCCAGGCACCTGCGCCCGGTATCCGCATTGGGGTAGGGCTGGCCAACCTGGGCTACGCCTTGCCGGGCTCTGTGCTGGCCGTGTCGATCATGCTGGCGTTCAGCTATTTGGACAACCAGCTGGTGATTCCGCTGTCCACCTGGCTGGGTGGTGCCGGCAAGCCTTTGTTGCTGGGTAGCCTTGCGGCGCTGCTGCTGGCCTACCTGGTGCGGTTCATCGCCGTAGCCTACGGGCCGCTGGAAAGCAGCCTGGAACGGATTCGCCCTTCGCTGCCGGAGGCCTCCCGCAGCCTTGGCGTGGGCGGCCCCAGGTTGTTTTTCAGGGTGTATCTCCCGCTCTTGGTGCCCGGTGTACTCAGTGCCGCGTTGCTGGTGTTCGTCGACGTGCTCAAGGAGATGCCGGCCACCCTGCTGATGCGCCCGTTTGGTTGGGATACGCTGGCTGTGCGGGTGTTCGAGATGACCAGCGAGGGGGAATGGGCGCGTGCGTCGCTGCCGGCGCTGACGCTGGTGCTGGTGGGCCTGCTGCCGGTCGTCGGCCTTATCAGGCGTTCTGCACGGCGGCCCGGGCAGTCGCGCTGAGGGTGCCACTTGGCGGGCTTGCCGCTACAATGCGCGGCATTCGCGCGGCAGGTGATGGCGGAGCAGCAGGTCTGGCACAGCCGGACGGCGCCCAGTTTCGCACCGCCGCCGCTTCGCCACGCCCGGAAGGAGAAACCCATGGGACAGCGCACGCTTTTGTATGACCTGCACCTGGCACTGGGTGCCAAGACGGTCGATTTCGGCGGCTGGGACATGCCGCTGCACTACGGCTCGCAGGTTGAGGAGCACCACCAGGTGCGCAAGGACTGTGGGGTGTTCGACGTTTCCCATATGACGGTCATCGATGTCCAGGGCGATGAGGCCACCGGCTGGCTGCAGCGGCTGCTGGCCAACGACGTCGCCCGCTTGGGCGAGGTCGGGCAGGCCCTCTACAGCCCACTGCTGAGCGAGCATGGCGGCGTCATCGATGACCTGATCGCCTATCGCACCGCCAATGGCTACCGTCTGGTCACCAACGCGGCCACCCGGGCCCAGGTGCTCGGCTGGCTGCAATTGCAGGGCGAGGGCTTTGCCGTGCAGTTTCAGGTGCGCCCCGACCTGGCCATTCTGGCGATTCAGGGCCCCCATGCCCGGGAAAAGGTGGCAGCGCTGGTCAGTGCCTCGCGTGCTGCCCTGATTCGCCAATTGCGCCCCTTCGAGGGCCTCGCCGACGGCGACTGGTTCTTCGCACGCACCGGCTATACCGGCGAGGATGGCCTGGAGATCATCTTCCCCGGCGACCAGGCCGTGAACTTTTTCAACGACCTGGTGGGTGCCGGTATCGCGCCGAGTGGCCTGGGGGCCCGCGATACCCTGCGCCTTGAAGCGGGCATGAACCTGTATGGCCAGGATATCGACGAAACCCATACCCCGTTGACGTCCAACCTGGGCTGGAGCATTGCCTGGGAGCCCGTTCGCGACTTCATCGGTCGCGCCGCCCTGCTGGCCGAAATCGAGCAGGGTGTCCAGGAAAAACTGGTCGGCCTGGTACTGGAAGAACGCGGTGTTCTGCGCGCCCATCAGGTCGTGCGTGTAGCAGGGATTGGCGAAGGGGAGATCACCAGTGGTAGTTTCTCCCCTACGCTGAGCAAGTCCATCGCCCTTGCACGCGTGCCCATGGCCACGGGTGACCGGGCCGAGGTAGAAATTCGTGGCAAATGGTACCCGGTGCGCGTGGTCAAGCCGACCTTCGTGCGCCATGGCAAGGTCCTGATCTGAACCATCACATAACGGCGGGCGTACCGCTGAGCCAATCGAGGAATTCAAGACATGAGCAATATCCCCGCCGAACTGCGTTTTGCCGACAGCCATGAGTGGGCTCGCCTGGAAGCCGACGGCACGGTTACCGTAGGCATCAGTGACCACGCCCAGGAAGCCTTGGGTGATGTGGTTTTCGTGGAATTGGCCGAAGTGGGCAAGGTGTTCGCCGCTGGCGACGCAGCGGGCGTGGTGGAATCGGTGAAGGCGGCCTCGGACATCTACGCCCCGGTGGGTGGCGAAGTGATCGCCGTCAACGAGGCGTTGGCTGACAGCCCTGAGCAGTTGAACGAACAGCCTTACGATGCCTGGATCTTCAAGCTCAAGCCAAGTGATGCTGCAGAGTTGCAAAAGCTGCTGGATGCTGCCGGTTACAAGGCCGCCATCGGCGAGTGATGCAATGCTCAGGGCTGCCGGGCAGCCCTTTTGCAGCCCCCGGTTACAGGTTTACTCGGCCACCGCATTCTTCGCCAGAATGGCGTTGGCCAGCTCCATGTCAGTCGCCTTCAGGCCCGGGTTCTCCACCCGCACCTGGCGCATCGCCGATTCCAGGAAGGGGCCGCGAATGGCGCCATCGCTGGCCACGAAGCTCCCAGCATCGTCCTGTGCAGCCATGACCAGCTTATGGTCGCGCGAAGTCAGGTACGTCGACCCGGTGGTTGCGCCGGACGAAAGCACATTACGCCAGAACGTATCGGCCATGGCCGAGCCGACGGGCAGCGAAAGCAAGGCAGCGACGGTGATGGCGGTTTTGAGACGCATGATTGAACACCTCGAAGGGTGGGGGTTTAAGATGCGATTTGGATCTTTTCCAGCACGCCAAGTTCCTTGATGCCCAAGGTGGTTCAGTTGCAGGCTCGCAGCACTTCCTGCTCCACGGTATGGCCGCTTGCGAGCTTTGCCTCGGCAGCGCGGCGCAAGTCGATCAGGCCATCGGCCAGTGCCTGGCGGCGCAGGTCTGCCAGGTCCGTTCCGGGGCCGATCATTGCCTTGAGGCGCTCACTGGGTACCAGCAGCTCGAACAGCCCCGTGCGGCCCCAGAAGCCTGTGCCGCGGCAGGTGCGGCAGGCTGCGGATGCGTTGGGTTGGCAGCGCCGGCAAACCGTGCGCACCAACCGCTGCGCCATCACCCCCACCAGGGTCGCTTTTATCAGGTAGTCGGCCACGCCCAGCTCCTGCAAACGGATGATCGTTGCACAGGCATCGTTGGTATGCAGGGTAGACAGCACAAGGTGCCCGGTGAGTGCCGCCTGCACGGCGACCAGGGCGGTTTCGCGGTCGCGTATCTCGCCGATCATGATGATGTCCGGGTCTTGGCGCAGCATCGCCCTTACGCCCTCGGAGAACCCCAGGCCCAGGCCGTGCTGGACCTGAAACTGATTGAAGGCTGGCTCGATCCGCTCAACAGGGTCTTCAATGGTGCACAGGTTGACCTGGGGCGTGGCCAGGTAGTTGAGGCTGGCGTAAAGCGTGCTGGTCTTGCCCGAGCCGGTAGGGCCAGTGACCAGGATAATGCCCTGGCGCTGGCCAAGCAGGGTTTGCCACTGTGCCAGTTGCTGCGCCTGCAGGCCCAGTTGCTCGAAGCTCTCATGCAGCCGCTGCGGGTCGAACAGGCGCAATACCAGCTTTTCGCCGAACGAGGTGGGCAGCGTGGATAGCCGCAACTCCACTGCCTCGCCGCTGGGCAGACGGCTATGCAACCTGCCGTCCTGAGGGCGACGTTTCTGCGCCACGTCCATGCCGGCCAGGTGCTTCAGCCGGCTGACCAGCGCCAGCGACACCCCGGCCGGGAAGCTGTAGACGGCGTGCAACAGGCCGTCGATACGGTAGCGCAAGTGGCCCTGGTCGCGGCGCGGCTCCAGGTGGATGTCGCTAGCGCGTTGTTCCAGGGCATACAGCAGCAGCCAGTCGACGATGTGCACGATGTGGGCATCGTCTGCGTTTGCGTCGGTGTGGCGCCTGCCCGCTTCCAGCCATTGTTCCAGCTCGCCCAGGCTGGTCGATTGCTGGGTCTGGGCGCCTTTCACCGACTGCGCCAGGCGCTGGAACGATTGCCCGCACTCGCGTATGTGCGCGGGGCTGGCCACCGCCCGCAGCACCTTGCGGCCGAGGCTGCGCGCAAGGTCTGCCTGCCAGTCGTCCTGATAGGGCTGGGCGCTGGCCACGGTGACGCTGAGGGCGTCGGCGGCGACGATCAGGATGCCGTGTCGCCGGGCGAAGGCGGGCGATACAAGGCCCGACACCTGGGGCAGGTTCAGTTGCAGCGGGTCGATGCGCAGGTAGGGCTGGCCGACCTTGCCCGCCAGCCACTGGCACAAATGGTCCAGGTCCAGTGGCTGGCCGGGGCATTTGCGGTTGTCCAGGGCGCAGGCGGCGATCTGCTCAAGCGGGTGGTCGACAGGGTGTTCGGCCGCGTGTTGCAGCACGCGCAGGCTGTCGTTGGCATCCACCAGCCTGTCGGCGAGCAGGGCTTCGAGTACGCGGTGCAGGTCGAGTGTGAGGGTGTCGGGGTTGTGCATGAGGGCGTCCGTGCCTGATGGGTACGTCCATCAAGGCTAGCCGGGCGACCGCAGGCGGCAGCTGCAAAGGGTTTCGAGGTTTTGCAGGGCTGCGCTGGCGCTAGATCACTGCCAGTTCCACACGATGTTGGTTGGTCAGGTTCACATCGGCCACGCACACCAGGTTGCGCAGTTTTTGCGCAATCACCTCGGCGCGGTGCCAGCTCAGCCCGGCAATGCCGATTTCAATGGCCAGCCAATCCGCGTGCTGGCTCACGTGGACGCTGTGCGGCGTCAGAAACTGCAACGCGAACAGGTTGAGCACGCGGCACAGGCTGTCTGGCTCGGCTTCGGCCTGCAGCTGGTAGCTCACGGTGCTGTGGGCGTTGCTGGCAGCCCAGGCGTCGGTACGGGGCATCGGGTTCATGGGCATCTCCAGGTTCATGCGGAAATTCTTGCATGCCTGAAACGGCATAGTTTCGCTATCATCGAGCTCGTTTGCCGGTAAGGCGAATAAAGTTATTCGAAAAAAGACATATTAGAGACTGATCAATGCGCAGCGAACTGGATGGCTATGACCGTCGTATTCTGGAACTGCTGCAGGAAGACGCGTCGTTGTCGAGCGCACAGATCGCCGAGCGCGTGGGCCTGTCGCAATCGCCGTGCTGGCGCCGTATTCAGCGGTTGCGCGAGGAAGGCGTCATCCGGGGCCAGGTCACCTTGCTGGACCGCAAGAAAATTGGCCTGAACACGCAGATATTTGCCGAGGTGAAACTCAACGCACACGGGCGTTCCAACTTCACCGAGTTCACCGACGCAATCCGTGGGTTTCCAGAGGTGCTGGAGTGCTATGTGCTGATGGGGTCTGTGGACTTTCTGCTACGCATCGTCACGCCCGACATCGAAGCCTACGAGCGGTTCTTCTTCGAAAAACTGTCGAACGTGCCTGGCATACAGGAGGTGAACTCGATCGTGGCCCTCTCGGAAATCAAGTCCACCACCAGCCTGCCGCTGGCCCGTTGAGGGCGCAGCGGGGTGTGAGCAGGGTCAGGCCTTGAGCAGGTGCTTCCAGCCCCGGCTCTGATCCACGGCACGCGCCTGTTCGATACGGGCTTCCAGCGACTCATCGCTGATGGGTTGCTCCGCCAGCTCATGGAGCTTTTTCAGGTCGCCGTACAGGCGGTCCATCTGCGGGGCTTCCAGTACCTGCCGGGCATGGTGCAGCCAGGCCAGCAACTGTTCGATGCGCGGCAGCTGTTCTGCCAGGTCTTCGGGGCGTTGGGTGTACAGCGGCAACTTGAGCGCGCGGCCTTCTTCACCCACCAGGTGTGCCAGCCAGCTGGCCAGTTGCGCCTTGCCCTGACGCTCGCCACGGCCCTTGCGTTCCACCGTCCAGGTACGGGCCAGCAGCCAGCGCGAGGTTTCCAGCGAGAACTGGCCCCAGCGGGTGTCTTCGAGCTCTTCGGCAAACTGCTCGGGGGCTGCGCGGCGGACGTCTTCGTCGTCGTTGCCAGCCTGTACCAGCGGGCGCCAGTCTTCCAGCAGCGCATCAAGGCGCCCGCGCAGGTCGCGGGTAGCCGCACGCGGGGCGGCCTGGCCCAGGCTGGCGGTAAGGGCGCGCAGTTCGCCCAGGCATTCCACCCAGTCCTGCAGCAGGCGCCAATGGCCATTGTGGCGGTACTGCTCGGCCAGTCGCTGGCTGCTGCCCAGCAGTTGCCAGGCCAGGGCGGCGTAGGCATCGTCCACGGCCATCTCGGCATCCAGTTCGGTGGCTGGCAGCCCCAGGTCGTAGCTGTCAGGCTCCAGCAGGCGGTAGCCACGCTCGGCCTTGCTGATGTCGCATGGCATCAGTGGCAAGCTGGCGGCAAGCTCCGCGGCGAGCTCCAGCAAGGCCTGCGGGTCACCCTCGCGCAGTTCCAGCTCCAACTCGCAGATGGCTTCCTTGCGCTTGCCGGCGACCACAAAGCCTTGATCCAGGGCTGCTTCGATCACAACCTTGCTCTTGCCGCGGCCCCAGGCGATTTCGGCGTATTCACGGGTGAAGTCGGTGGTGAACAGCGGCTTGATGGTTTTTTTGTCCAGGCTGGCCAGTTGTGCCGGCCAGCAGCTGTCGTCGAGCTTCTTGAGGTCCAGCTTGGCCTTGTCCAGCGGCCACTCGTACTCGTTGCGCTCGGACAGCCCGGCTACGCTCTGGCCGCGGCATTTCAAGGTCTGGATGACGGCATCGCCGTCGCGGCGCAGGCGCAGGGCGACGCGGGCGGCAGAAAGCTCGCGCTCGGGAGTGTCGAAGTACTGGTTGAGCAGTTCGCGGGTCTGCCAGCCAGACTTGTTGCGCTTTTTCAGCAGCGGGTGCTCGCGTAGCGCGGCAAGGGTCTCGCGGCTGGCGCGCAGCTTGAGTTCGGTTTCTTTGTGCATCACAGGCTCGAAGGAGGGGGCGTGGTTGACGCAGAGTCTACAGCAGTCGACCGCCAACGGTTTATTCCAGACAGCGGATAGTCCTATGATGGGCAACGCTTCCGAGGAGTACGCGCATGCCGTTGCCGCCGCTGAAAGACCAATTTGCCGCCTTGATCGCTGCGCCTTCGGTCAGTTGCACCCAGCCTGCGCTGGACCAGTCCAACCGCCAAGTGATCGATCTGCTGGCGGGTTGGCTCGGTGACCTGGGGTTCGCCTGCGACATTCAGCAGGTCACCCCCGGCAAATTCAACCTGCTGGCCAGCCGTGGTACCGGCCCGGGCGGGCTGGTACTGGCCGGGCACAGCGACACCGTGCCCTATGACGAGCAACTGTGGGCCAGTGACCCGCTCAAACTCACCGAGGCGGACGGCCGCTGGGTGGGGCTGGGCAGCTGCGACATGAAAGGTTTTTTTGCGCTGGTCATCGAGGCGGTCATCCCGCTGCTTGAGCATGACTTCAAGCAGCCCCTGCTGATCCTGGCCACCTGTGACGAAGAGAGCTCGATGTCGGGTGCCCGTGCCTTGGCGCAGGCCGGCCAGCCGCTTGGCCGCGCAGCCGTCATCGGCGAGCCGACCGGCCTCAAGCCCATCCGCATGCACAAGGGCATCCTGATGGACCGCATCGACATCCTCGGTCGCAGCGGCCACTCCTCCGACCCGAGCCTGGGCCACAGCGCCATGGAGGCCATGCACGAGGCCATGGGCGAACTGATGGGCCTGCGCCGGCAATGGCAGGCTACCTACCGTAACCCGCAGTTCACGGTACCTGCGCCGACCATGAACTTCGGCTGTATTCACGGGGGCGACAACCCCAACCGTATCTGTGGGCAATGCGCCCTGGAGTTCGACCTGCGGCCGTTGCCGGGCATGGACGTGGAACAGTTGCGTGCCGCCATTCGTGAAAAGTTGCAGCCGGTCGCCGAGCGCCACGAAGTGCGTATCGACTACGCGCCGCTGTTCCCCGAGGTGCCGCCGTTCGAGCAGGCGGCCGACGCCGAGCTTGTCCAGGTGGCCGAGCGCCTCACCGGCCACCGCGCCGAAGCGGTGGCATTCGGCACTGAAGCGCCTTATCTTCAGCAGCTGGGCTGCCAGACCATCGTGCTGGGCCCGGGTGATATCGCCTGCGCCCACCAGCCTGGCGAATACCTTGAAATGTCACGTATCGAGCCTACCGTGCGTCTATTGCGTGACCTGATCCGGCACTATTGCCTGCAGTAAACGTCCATCGCATTCAATCGTTTTTGCCTAGAGGAGACCGCGCGTGACCGCAAGCCTGTTCCGACGATGATGCCGAACGCCCCCTGTACCGCCGTTCTCCGTCCACTTACCCACAGGCCCTGTCATGCCCGATTACGTCAACTGGCTGCGTCATGCCTCCCCGTACATTAACGCCCATCGCGACTGCACCTTCGTAGTCATGCTCCCCGGCGATGGGGTTGCACACCCTAATTTCGGCAACATCGTCCACGACCTGGTGCTGCTTCACAGCCTGGGCGTGCGCCTGGTGCTGGTGCATGGTTCGCGCCCGCAGATCGAAAACCGCCTGGCCGAGCGTGGCCTTGCCCCGCGCTACCATCGCGGCCTGCGCATCACCGATGCGCCCACGCTGGACTGCGTGATCGATGCGGTGGGGGCGCTGCGCCTGGCCATCGAGGCACGGTTGTCGATGGATATCGCTGCCTCGCCGATGCAGGGTTCACGTTTGCGGGTAGCCTCTGGCAACCTGGTCACCGCACGGCCCATCGGGGTGGTGGAGGGTGTGGACTTCCACCACACCGGCGAAGTGCGCCGGGTTGACCGCAAGGGCATCAGCCGGCTGCTTGATGAGCGCTCCATCGTATTGTTGTCACCGCTGGGCTATTCGCCCACCGGTGAAATCTTCAACCTGGCCTGCGAAGACGTCGCCACCCGTGCTGCCATCGAACTGGGCGCCGACAAGTTGCTGCTGTTCGGTGCCGAGTCGGGCTTGCTGGACGAGCAGGGCAACCTGATACGTGAACTGCGCCCGCAGCAGGTGGCGCCCCATCTACAGCGGCTGGGCAGTGACTACCAGGCCGAGTTGCTGGATGCTGCAGCCGAGGCGTGCAAAGGCGGCGTGGCGCGCAGCCATATCGTCAGTTATGCCGAAGACGGTGCGCTGCTGAACGAGCTGTTTACCCGGGGAGGTGGCGGTACGCTGGTGTCGCAAGAGCAGTTCGAGATCGTGCGCGAGGCCACCATCGAAGACGTGGGCGGTTTGCTCGACCTCATCAGCCCGCTGGAGGAGCAAGGCATCCTGGTGCGCCGCTCGCGTGAGGTGCTGGAGCGCGAGATCGAGCAGTTCAGCGTGGTGGAGCGTGAAGGCATGATCATCGCCTGCGCGGCGTTGTACCCGATTGCCGAATCCGATACTGGCGAGCTGGCATGCCTGGCGGTAAACCCGGAGTACCGCCACGGCGGGCGCGGTGACGAGCTGCTGGAGCGCATCGAGAGCCGCGCCCGGCAGTTGGGGTTGAGTACCTTGTTCGTGCTCACCACGCGTACGGCGCACTGGTTCCGCGAGCGCGGTTTTGCACCCAGTGGTGTCGAGCGCCTGCCGGCGGCGAGGGCTTCGCTGTACAACTACCAGCGCAATTCGAAGATTTTCGAGAAGGCTCTGTAAGCCTGGGGTGGGCTCTTCGCGGGAGCCCCAAAAAAACGCCGCCTGGATGGGCGGCGTTTTCATTTACACGGTGTGCAGATACCAGTTGTACTCGAGGTCAGAGATCGAGTGCTCAAACTCCTCCAGCTCGCTCTCCTTGCACGCGACAAAAATGTCGATGTACTTCGGATCGATGTACTTGTTGAGGATCTCGCTGTCATCCAGCTCGCGCAGTGCATCGCGCAGGTTGTTCGGCAGGCTCTGTTCCAGCTGCTCGTACGAGTTGCCTTCGATCGGCTCGCCAGGCTCGACCTTGTTGGTCAGGCCATGGTGAACGCCTGCCAGCACGGCAGCCATCATCAGGTACGGGTTGGCATCGGCACCGGCCACGCGGTGTTCGATACGCACCGCGTCCGGCGAGCCGGTAGGCACGCGCAGGGCGACGGTACGGTTGTCCAGGCCCCAGCTCGGCGCATTGGGCACGTAGAACTGCGCGCCAAAGCGGCGGTACGAGTTGACGTTCGGGCACAGGAACGCCATGGACGCGGGCAGGGTCTCGAGCACACCGCCGACAGCGTGACGTAGCGCGGCGTTCTGCTCGGGATCCTCGCTGGTGAAGATGTTGTTGCCATCTTTGTCCAGCACGGAAATATGTACATGCAAACCGTTGCCTGCCTGGCCCGGGTAGGGCTTGGCCATAAAGGTGGTGTCCATCTCATGGTCGTAGGCGATGTTCTTGATCAGCCGCTTGAGCAGTACCGCGTAGTCGCACGCCTTGAGCGGGTCGGGCACGTGGTGCAGGTTGACTTCGAACTGGGCGGGGGCGCTTTCCTTGACGATGGCGTCAGCCGGGATGCCTTGTTCCTTGGCGCCTTCGAGGATGTCCTGCAGGCAGTCGGCATACTCGTCGAGGTCGTCGATCAGGTAGACCTGGGTCGACTGCGGGCGTTTTCCTGAAATGGGCGAGCGTGGTGGCTGCGGGCGGCCGTTCACGTTCTCCTGGTCGATCAGGTAGAACTCCAGTTCGAATGCGGCGCAGATGGTCAGGCCCATGTCATCGAACTTGCTCACCACCTGGCGCAGCACTTCACGCGGGTCGGCGAAGAACGGCTCACCTTCCAGCTCGTGCATGGTCATCAGCAGCTGGGCGGTGGGGCGTTTTTGCCACGGCTCGTTGGAGAGGGTGTCCGGAATCGGGTAGCAGATGCGGTCAGCATCGCCGATGTCCAGGCCAAGCCCGGTGCTTTCGACGGTGGAACCGTTGATGTCCAGGGCGAAGAGGGAGGCCGGCAGGTTGATGCCTTTCTCGTAAACCTTGTGGAGGCTGGTGCGCTCTATGCGCTTGCCGCGCACCACACCATTCATATCTGCAATCAGAAGGTCAACGTAGAGAACCTCAGGATGTTCCTTAAGGAACGCGTTCGCTTCGTTAAGCTGAACGGCACGCGGGGGTACCGACATGATGCAACACCTTTGTTGTTAAAAATATCAATCAAGGGGGGCTTGCAGGACCAGTCAATCGAAAAGCCCAACTGATGTCAAGCCGACCCCATGATGCCCTGAAATGGCTCATCTACGGCAGATTTGCTGCATATCGGGGCGTGCCATTATCCGCTATTTCCATCGAGAAGGGCTATCTGAAGCTTGCCGTCGTTTATTTTTTACGCGGTAGTTGTGTAAAAAAATGAACGAGGCTAAGCTCGATCACACCCCAGAACACAATAAAACGAGGGTCACATGGTCGGCTTGTCACGGCCTGAAAGCGCTGCACGTACAGTGCTGCAGGGTGTTCCAGTCATGCTTGCGCGGTGCGTCGACACAAGGCCCGCACTGGCCGCAATAATTGACGTCTGGCATCGCTCGGCCCGCCCTCGTCATTGGTTTTCGCCTTTTCTCTGTATTCCTGCCCCTATACCCCATTACGGATACGCTCCACGTGCAGTGTATCCACCCCCCGCGTGGGCGGGGGGTTTTGCTTTAGCTACCTACTGCAGCCAGAATCAAGTCGCGGACCACCTTACCTCCTGAGGTATTTATGAGTAACAACCTCGACCAGCTCACCGATTGGTTGAAAGAGCACAAGATCACCGAAGTCGAATGCATGATCAGCGACCTGACAGGCATCACGCGCGGCAAGATTTCGCCCACCAACAAGTTCATCGCCGAAAAAGGCATGCGCCTGCCCGAGAGCGTACTGCTGCAGACCGTGACCGGCGATTATGTGGACGACGACATCTACTACGAGCTGCTGGACCCAGCGGACATCGACATGATCTGCCGCCCCGACGAGGGCGCCGTGTTCCTGGTGCCCTGGGCCATCGAACCGACTGCGCAGGTGATCCACGACACCTACGACAAGAAGGGCAACCCAGTCGAGCTGTCGCCGCGCAACGTGCTGAAAAAGGTGCTCAAGCTCTACGCCGACAAGGGCTGGCAGCCCATCGTCGCGCCCGAGATGGAGTTCTACCTGACCAAGCGCGTTGAAGACCCCGACTTCCCGCTGCAACCGCCCGTAGGCCGTTCAGGCCGCCCAGAAACGGGGCGCCAGTCGTTCTCGATCGAAGCCGCCAACGAATTCGACCCGTTGTTCGAAGACGTCTACGACTGGTGCGAACTGCAGCAGCTCGACCTGGACACGCTCATTCATGAAGACGGCACGGCGCAGATGGAAATCAACTTCCGTCACGGCGATGCCCTGCACCTGGCAGACCAGATCCTGGTGTTCAAGCGCACCATGCGTGAGGCGGCGCTCAAGCACAACGTGGCGGCTACCTTCATGGCCAAGCCCATGACCGGTGAGCCCGGCAGCGCCATGCACCTGCACCAGAGCGTGGTGGACGTGGCCACTGGCAAGAATATCTTCAGCAATGCCGATGGCAGCATGAGCGAGCTGTTCCTCAACCACATTGGCGGCCTGCAGAAGTTCATCCCCGAGGCGTTGCCGCTGTTCGCCCCCAACGTCAACTCGTTCCGCCGCTTCCTGCCCGACACCTCGGCACCGGTGAATGTGGAGTGGGGTGAAGAAAACCGTACCGTCGGCCTGCGCGTACCGGACGCCGGCCCGCAAAACCGGCGGGTGGAAAACCGCCTGCCTGGCGCCGACGCCAACCCTTACCTGGCCATTGCAGCCAGCCTGCTGTGCGGCTACATCGGCATGGTCGAAGGCATTGCCGCCAGTGCGCCGGTACAGGGGCGTGGTTACGAGCGGCGCAACCTGCGCTTGCCGTTGACTATCGAGGACGCCCTGGAGCGCATGGAGAATAGCCGTGCCCTGGTGCAGTACCTGGGCAAGAAGTTCATCACCGGCTACGTCGCCACCAAACGTGCCGAGCACGAAAACTTCAAGCGCGTCATCAGTTCCTGGGAGCGTGAGTTCCTGCTGTTTGCTGTCTGATCAACCCTGGTGCCGCAGCAGCGCGGCTGTCTGTCTACGGAGAAGCACATGAGCCTCAACAACCCGCAAACCCGTGAATGGCAAACCCTGAGTGGCGAGCACCACCTCGCCCCCTTCAGCGACTACAAACAGTTGAAGGAAAAGGGGCCGCGCATCATTACCAAGGCCCAGGGCGTGCATTTGTGGGACAGCGAGGGGCACAAGATTCTCGACGGCATGGCCGGCCTGTGGTGCGTGGCGGTAGGTTATGGCCGTGAGGAACTGGTGCAGGCGGCAGAGCGGCAGATGCGTGAGCTGCCTTACTACAACCTGTTCTTCCAGACCGCGCACCCCCCGGCCCTGGAGCTGGCCAAGGCCATCACCGAGGTTGCCCCGGCAGGCATGAGCCATGTGTTCTTCACCAGCTCAGGTTCCGAGGGCAACGACACCGTGCTGCGCATGGTTCGCCATTACTGGGCCCTGAAGGGCAAACCGCAGAAGCAGACCGTGATTGGCCGCATCAACGGCTACCACGGCTCCACGGTAGCCGGCGCCAGCCTGGGCGGCATGAGCGGTATGCACGAGCAGGGCGGCCTGCCGATACCCGGCATCGTGCACATCCCCCAGCCGTACTGGTACGGCGAGGGTGGCGACATGACGCCGGACGCCTTCGGGGTCTGGGCGGCCGAACAGCTGGAACAGAAAATTCTCGAGGTGGGCGAAGACAACGTTGCGGCGTTCATTGCCGAGCCTGTTCAGGGCGCCGGGGGTGTGATCATCCCGCCAGACACCTACTGGCCGAAGGTAAAGGAGATCCTCGCCAAGTACGACATCCTGTTCGTGGCCGACGAGGTAATCTGCGGCTTCGGGCGTACCGGCGAGTGGTTCGGCTCGGATTACTACGGCCTCACGCCCGACCTGATGACCATCGCCAAAGGCCTTACCTCCGGTTACATCCCCATGGGCGGTGTGATTGTGCGTGACACGGTGGCCCAGGTACTCAGCGAAGGCGGCGACTTCAACCATGGCTTTACCTATTCTGGCCACCCTGTGGCCGCAGCAGTGGGCCTGGAAAACCTGCGCATCCTGCGCGACGAGCACATCGTAGAGAAGGCCCGCAGCGAAGCGGCACCGTATTTGCAACGGCGTTTGCGTGAGCTGCAGGGCCACCCGCTGGTGGGTGAAGTGCGTGGCCTGGGCCTGCTCGGCGCTATCGAGCTGGTGAAAGACAAGGCCACGCGCAGCCGTTACGAGGGCATGGGTGTTGGCATGATCTGCCGCAATTTCTGCTTCGACAACGGCCTGATCATGCGCGCGGTGGGCGATACGATGATCATCGCGCCGCCCCTGGTCATCAGCCATCAGGAGATCGACGAACTGGTGGAAAAGGCCCGCAAGTGCCTGGACCTCACCCTCGAAGCGATCAAATGAACCTAGCGATGTGACATTAAGTCGTTACAAGGTTGTGGTTTTCTTGAAACACAGCCTCGTAACTTGCCAGACTAGCGGCTGCTGCAGTCGCCCAAACGCAGGTACTGCGTGGCCTGGCAGCTGAACGGATGGCTAACCGAACAATCTGGAGCATGACGCATGAATAAAATGGGCAAGACGTTGCTGGCCGCAGCCCTGATGGGCGCGATGGCGGGTGCTGCACAGGCTGAAGACAAGGAATTGAACGTCTACAACTGGTCGGACTACATCGCTCCGGACACCATCGCCAAATTCGAAAAACAGTCGGGTATCAAGGTCAAGTACGACGTTTTCGACAGCAACGAAACCCTGGAGGCCAAGTTGCTGGCCGGCAAGTCGGGCTACGACATCGTGGTGCCGTCCAACAACTTCCTGGCCAAGCAGATCAAGGCGGGTGTCTACCAGGAACTGGACCGCTCCAAGCTGCCGAACTGGAAAAACCTGGACGAAGACCTGCTCAAGGCCGTGGGTGATGCCAGCGACCCGGGCAACAAATACGCCTTCCCCTACATGTGGGGTTCGATCGGCATCGGCTACAACCCAGAGAAGATCAAGGCCGCACTGGGCGTCGACAAGATCGACTCGTGGGATGTGGTGTTCAAGCCCGAGAACATCGCCAAGCTCAAGAGCTGCGGCGTGAGCTTCCTCGACGCCCCCACCGAGATGCTGCCGGCTGCGCTGCACTACCTGAAGCTGCCGACCAACAGCACCAAGAAAGAAGACCTGAAGGCCGCCGAGGACCTGTTCCTTTCCATTCGTCCTTCGATCACCTACTTCCACTCCTCCAAGTACATCGGCGACCTGGCCAACGGCAACATCTGCCTGGCGGTCGGTTACTCGGGTGACCTGGAACAGTCCAAGACCCGCGCCCACGAAGCCGGCGACAAGGTCAAGCTGGACTACGTGATTCCGAAGGAAGGTGCCGGCACGTTCTATGACATGGTCGCCATGCCCAAGGACGCCGAGCACAAGGAAGCGGCCTACAAGTTCATGGACTTCCTGATGCAGCCAGAAGTCATGGCCGAGATCACCAATGCCGTGCGCTTCCCCAACGGTAACAAGGCCGCCACCCAGTTTGTGGACAAGGACATCACCAGCGACCCGAGCATCTACCCGTCCGCCGAAGTGAAAAAGCAGCTGTACGCAATTGCAGCGCCTGATGCGGCTGTACAGCGGGTTATCACCCGTAGCTGGACCAAGATCAAATCGGGCAAGTAAGCCCGTTGCAGCACCTCTGGGCCGGGCTTTCCCGGCCTGGAGGCCAAGAATGGCAATTGATGATTGCGGCATCGAGGCTGCGAAGGTAAGTTGCGCGCCGGTTTTGCGTGTGCGGCAGCATTGTCGCTACCCAGGCACTGATTGTGAGGACCTCCCACTTGTCCAATTCTGTATTACGCAAGGCCTTCATGGCTGCAGCGGGCCTGACGCTGGCATGCAGCGTCCAAGCGGCGCCTACGGTGCACGTGTACAACTGGTCCGACTACATCGGCCCAACCACACTCGCGGACTTCGAAAAAGCCACTGGCATCAAGCCCGTGCTGGATGTGTTCGACTCCAACGAAACCCTGGAGGGCAAGTTGCTGGCCGGTAACACCGGCTACGACGTGGTCGTGCCGTCCAACCACTTTCTCGGCAAGCAGATCAAGGCAGGCGCCTTCCGCAAGCTCGACAGAAACCTGCTGCCAAACTATTCCAACCTTGACCCGTCGCTGATGAAGCGGCTGGACAAGAACGACCCGGGCAACCTGTATGCCGTGCCCTACCTGTGGGGCACCAACGGCATTGGTTACAACGTCGACAAGGTGAAGGCTGCGCTGGGCGTGGACACCATCGACTCCTGGGCTGTGCTGTTCGAACCCGAGAACATGAAAAAGCTCTCCAAGTGTGGGGTGGCGTTCCTCGATTCGGCAGACGAAATGCTCCCGGCAGTGCTCAACTACATGGGGCTGAACCCCAACAGCACCAATGCCAAGGATTACCAGGCCGCAGAGCAGAAGCTGCTGGCCGTGCGTCCGTACGTGACGTACTTCCATTCTTCCAAGTACATCACCGACCTGGCCAACGGCGACATCTGTGTGGCAGCGGGTTTCTCGGGCGATGTGTTCCAGGCCAAGGCCCGCGCCGCAGAGGCGAAGAAGGGCGTGAACCTGGCCTATGCCATTCCCAAGGAAGGCGGCAACCTCTGGTTCGACGTACTGGCCATCCCCAAGGACGCCAAGAACGTCGAACAGGCCCATGCCTTCATCAACTATTTGCTGAAACCTGAGGTTATCGCCCAGGTCAGTGATTACGTCGGTTACGCCAACCCCAACCTAAAGGCTGGCGACCTGATGGACCAGGCCGTGAGGACTGACGCCGCGGTTTACCCACCGCAGGACGTACTGGACAAGATGTTCGTGAACGCAGAGCTGCCGCCCAAGGTGCAGCGCCTGATGACCCGTAGCTGGACCAAGGTCAAGTCGGGCAAGTAATCCACCAGGCCCGCACCGGTGCCTGCGCGTCAGGCCCGGCGGGCATAAAAAATCTTGTTGGGAGTTTCACTCATGGCAGTTGCCTCCGGTGCCTATAAAAAAGCCCTCGAGGGTGGCCAGCAACCCAAGCAGGTGCTGGTCAAGATCGACCGGGTCACGAAAAAATTCGACGAAACGGTCGCCGTGGACGACGTGTCCCTGGAAATCCGCAAGGGCGAGATCTTCGCCTTGCTCGGTGGCTCCGGCTCGGGCAAGTCCACCTTGCTGCGCATGCTCGCCGGCTTCGAGCGGCCCACCGAGGGGCGCATTTTCCTCGATGGTGTCGACATCACCGACATGCCGCCCTACGAGCGGCCTATCAACATGATGTTCCAGTCGTACGCGCTGTTCCCGCACATGACCGTGGCGCAGAACATCGCCTTTGGCCTGCAGCAGGACCGCATGCCCAAGGCCGACATCGAAGCCCGTGTGGCCGAGATGCTGAAACTGGTGCACATGACCCAGTACGCCAAGCGCAAGCCGCACCAGTTGTCCGGTGGCCAGCGCCAGCGTGTGGCCCTGGCCCGTTCGCTGGCCAAGCGCCCCAAGCTGCTGCTGCTGGATGAACCGATGGGCGCGCTGGACAAGAAGCTGCGCTCGCAGATGCAGTTGGAGCTGGTGGAGATCATCGAGCGTGTGGGCGTGACCTGCGTGATGGTCACCCACGACCAGGAAGAGGCCATGACCATGGCCCAGCGCATCGCCATCATGCACCTGGGCTGGATCGCCCAGATCGGCTCGCCGGTGGACATCTATGAAACCCCTACCAGCCGCCTGGTGTGCGAGTTCATCGGCAACGTCAACCTGTTCGACGCCGAGGTGATCGACGATGCCGAGGGCCACGCCCTGATTGCCTCGCCAGAGCTCGAACGCAAGATCTACGTGGGCCACGGCGTTTCCACCTCGGTGGAAGACAAGCACATCACTTACGCATTGCGCCCCGAGAAGATGCTGGTCACCACCCAGCAGCCAGACTTCGAATACAACTGGTCACGCGGCAAGATCCACGACATCGCCTACCTGGGCGGCCACTCGGTGTTCCATGTGCAACTGCCGAGCGGCAAGATCGTCCAGTCGTTCGTCGCCAACGCCGAGCGCCAGGGCGCCCGGCCCACCTGGGACGATGAAGTCTACGTCTGGTGGGAAGACGACAGCGGCGTGGTGCTGCGGTCATGAAGCTGCGCAAGCTCAAGCGAGCCTTCCGGCGCATTACCCCTGAGGGGCGGCACCTGGTGATCGGTGTGCCGTTCGTTTGGCTGTTCCTGTTCTTCATGCTGCCGTTCTTCATCGTGCTGAAGATCAGCTTTGCCGAAGCCGACGTGGCGATCCCGCCGTACACCGAGATCTACAGCTACGTCGAAGACAAGATCCAGCTGGTGCTCAACCTGGCCAACTATGGCCTGCTGACCGAAGACGACCTGTACATCTCGGCCTACCTCGGCTCGCTGAAGATGGCCTTCTTCAGCACCCTGTTGTGCCTGTTGATCGGCTACCCCATGGCCTATGCCATTGCCAATGCCAAGAAAGAAACCCAGACGGTGCTGCTGTTGCTGATCATGATGCCGACCTGGACGGCGATCCTGATCCGCGTCTATGCGTGGATGGGCATTTTGAGCAACAACGGGCTGCTCAACGGCTTCCTCATGTGGACGGGCCTGATCGACCGGCCGCTGCAGATCCTCAATACCAACCTGGCGGTGTATATCGGCGTGGTCTATTCGTACCTGCCGTTCATGATCCTGCCGCTGTTCGCCAACCTGGTGAAGCATGACTCAAGCTTGCTCGAAGCCGCGTCTGACCTTGGCTCCAGCACCTTCAACAGCTTCTGGAAAATCACCGTGCCGCTGTCGAAGAACGGCATCATTGCCGGCTGCATGCTGGTGTTCATTCCGGTGGTGGGTGAGTTCGTGATCCCTGAACTGCTCGGCGGGCCGGAAACCCTGATGATCGGCAAGGTGCTGTGGCAGGAGTTCTTCAATAACCGCGACTGGCCGGTGGCGTCTGCGCTGGCGGTGGTGATGCTGGCGATTCTGATTGTGCCGATTCTGCTGTTCAACCGTAGCCAGGCCAAAGAAATGGAGGGCAGGGCATGAAGCGCTTCAGTTTCTCCAAGCTGATGCTGGTGCTCGGCTTGCTGTTCATCTACCTGCCGATGCTGATCCTGGTGATCTATTCGTTCAACGCCTCCAAGCTGGTGACGGTGTGGGGCGGCTGGTCGGTCAAATGGTATGTCGGCCTGCTCGACAACACCCAGTTGATGGGGTCGGTGATGCGCTCGCTGGAAATCGCCTGCTACACGGCGGTGGCGGCAGTGGCATTGGGGACCATGGCGGCGTTCGTGCTGACCCGGGTCACCCGTTTCAAGGGCCGGACGCTGTTCGGTGGCCTGGTCACAGCGCCACTGGTCATGCCTGAGGTGATCACTGGCCTTTCGCTGTTGCTGCTGTTCGTGGCCATGGCGCAGATGATCGGCTGGCCGCAGGAGCGTGGCATCGTCACCATCTGGATCGCCCACACCACATTCTGTGCGGCGTATGTGGCGGTGGTGGTGTCGGCGCGGCTGCGCGAGCTGGACCTGTCGATCGAGGAAGCGGCGATGGACCTGGGTGCCAAGCCGTGGAAGGTGTTCTTCCTGATCACCATCCCGATGATCGCGCCTTCGCTGGCGGCTGGCGGCATGATGTCGTTTGCGCTGTCGCTGGATGACCTGGTATTGGCCAGCTTCGTGTCGGGCCCGGGTTCGACCACCTTGCCGATGGAAGTGTTCTCGGCGGTGCGGTTGGGTGTGAAGCCCGAGATCAACGCGGTGGCCAGCCTGATTCTGCTGTCTGTTTCGTTGGTGACCTTCTTCGTCTGGTACTTCAGCCGCCGCACCGAAGAACGCCGCCGCAAGGCGATTCAGCAGGCCATCGAAGAAGGCGCAGCCGCCAACGCCTCGCAGCCCCAGGTGCGACGCCCAGGCCAGTTGGGCGCTTCCGCCTGATCAGGCGCTTTCGCGGGTGAACCCCCATCCTGTGGGAGCGGGTTCACCCGCGAAGCAGGCAGCGCGGTGCATGGCACCGGCTTCGCCGGTGTTCGCGGGTAAACCCGCTCCCACAGTGATTGCGCCAGCTTTGAGATCTTGTGGAAGAAAGTTTCGCCCACAAGGACTGGGCAATTTTTCTGACTAGCAGTGTGGGTGCCACTGTGGGAGCGGGCTTACCCGCGAATGCCTGAAGTCATGACTCAGAGCCATACCGCATCCCAGTGTGGATAGTCCCCGACACGCCTTACCAAGCCAGCCCGCAAGGGGTTGGCGACGATGTACCGGGCCACATGCACGATGCTTTCCTCCCGTCGCAGAGCTCGATCCTGATACCCAGGTTGCCACACTGGATCATGCTCAAGCCCTGCCTGGTGTAATGCGCGACTGGACCTGGATTTAAACCTGCGCATCAATGTACCTAGCGTTGCGTTCTCCAATTGTATGAGCCAATGCAAGTGGTCTGGCATCAACACCCAGGCGAGGGAACGACAGCTTTGCTCCTTGTCCGACTGGTACATATGTTGGATGACCCGCCTCGCATGAGCGAAATTGTGAAAGAGGGGCTCACGCCCGTGGGTGACCGTGGTCAGCAGATACAGCCTGCCAGGTTCTGAGAAACGGCCGCGACGAAGCAGCTGGGAGTTGGCCCTGGGCAATCTGTTCTTCCTTGCAGGGTGGTTCACCGTTCAAGTTAGTGCAGGCCAGGAGCCGGCGCGAAGTAGAGGGTTTCTGAATATGGCCAGGTACGAGGCAAGCAACATGTCGATGATCTTTATCGAACCCTGACCTACGCTAACAGTCGCATGCCAAGAATCTTTTGCGCGCAAGAAAGGAGCCTGCATGACGTTGACGCGTGCGCTATCGGTTGTGGGCCTGGGGCTGCTGTGTGCGCTTGCCGGCTGTAGCCAGGAAGAACTGCCGCCAATGCTGCCCAGGGTAGGCGTGCAGCAGGTGCAGCCTGCCGACTTCGCTGCGCGGGTCACCCTGACCGGCGATGTACAGGCGCGCGTGCAGACGGACCTGTCGTTCCGCGTGGGTGGCAAGATCATTTCGCGCAGCGTGGATGTGGGGGACCATGTCAAGGCCAACCAGGTATTGGCGCGGTTGGACCCTAAAGACCTGCAGAACAACGTCACCTCTGCCAAGGCCGAGGTGTTTGCTGCCCAGGCGCGGGTCACCCAGACGCAAGCCGCTTTTGTGCGCCAACAGAAACTCCTGCCCAAGGGCTATACCAGCCAAAGTGAATACGACGCCGCCGAGGCCGCCCTGCGCAGCAACCAGAGCGCCCTCAAGGCCGCCCAGGCACAACTGGCCAATGCCAACGAGCAGTTGAGCTACACCGCGCTGGTGTCTGAAGCGGACGGTGTAATCACCGAGCGCCAGGCCGAAGTCGGGCAGGTGGTGCAGGCGACCATGCCGATTTTCGGCCTGGCCCGTGACGGCGACCGCGATGCCGTGTTCAACGTTTACGAATCCCTGCTGGCAGCCCAGCCGAGCGATGCCAGCGTGGTGGTAAGCCTGCTGGACGACCCCAAGGTGCAGGCCCGGGGCGCCGTGCGTGAGATCACGCCGACCGTTTCTGCCCAGAGCGGCACAGTGCAGGTGAAGGTCGGGCTGAAGGATGTACCGGCGGCCATGCAGTTGGGGGCACCGGTGACGGTCAGCACCCAGGGCCGGGGCAAATCCAGCGTGGCGTTGCCTTGGTCGGCCTTGACCAAGGGCATCAAGCAGCCAGCGGTATGGGTGGTAGGCGAGGGCGACAAGGTGCAGTTGCGTGAAGTGGAAGTCAGCCGCTATCTCACCGGCAAGGTGGTGATCGGCAAGGGCCTTGAAAGCGGCGAAACCGTGGTAGTTACCGGTGGGCAATTGCTGCACCCCGGCATGCAGGTGGAAAAGGTGGCAGCCGATGCTGCGGAGAGCCCGCTATGAAACCGCTGCTGTGGATGATGTGTGCAGGCCTGCTGCTGGCCGGCTGCAGTGAAGATGAGCCGCCCGCCGATCCGGTCCGCCCGGTACTGTCCGTGGTGGTGCAGCCCCAGGTGGAAGCCTTGCTGGGCCGGTTCGCCGGGGTGATCGAGGCGCGTTATGAGAGCACCCTGGGCTTTCGTGTCGGCGGCCGTATCGCCCGCAGGTGGCTGGATGTAGGCGCACAGGTCAGGCCTGGCGACACCCTGGCCACCCTGGACCCGACCGACCAGCAGAACCAACTGCGCGCAGCCGAGGGTGACCTGGCCCGGGTTCAGGCGCAATGGATAAACGCTCAGGCCGATGCCCGTCGGCAGCAGCAGCTGTACGACCGGGGCGTGGGGGCCCAGGCGCAGCTGGACATTGCGCAGACCAACCTGAAAACCGCCGGTGCGTCGCTGGAACAGGCCCGTTCCTCGGTCAACCAGGCCCGTGACCAGCTGGGCTACAGTACCCTGCGCAGTGATCACGGCGCCGTTATCACCGGTTGGCAGGCCGAAGCGGGGCAAACCGTTACCGCCGGCCAGGCCGTGGTCACATTGGCCCGGCCCGATGTGAAGGAAGCCGTGATCGATTTGCCAATCGGCGTTGCCGAGCAGTTGACCCCCGACTTGACCTTCATCGTCGCCTCGCAGCTTGACCCTGCGCTCAGCACCACAGCCACCTTGCGCGAGCTGGAACCCAGGGCCGATGCCACCACCCGTACCCGCCGTGCGCGGCTGACCCTGGCCAGTACCCCTGCGGCGTTTCACTTGGGTACGGCCATCAGCGTCACCCTGAGCTCGCAGGTCACCCCCCGCAGCGAACTGCCCGCCACCGCATTGATGGAGCGCGAGGGCAAAACCCAGGTGTGGGTCATCGACCCGCAGCAAAAAACCGTTGCTCTGCGCGATGTGACCCTGATCGACCGCACCCGCGACAGCATTATCGTGTCCGCCGGCGTACAGCCTGCCGAGCGAGTGGTGATCGCCGGCGTCAACAGCCTCAAGCCTGGCCAGAAAGTCGCCTTCGACGAGGACGCGCAATGAAAGGAAGCTTCAACCTGTCCGAGTGGGCGCTCAAGCATCAGTCTTTCGTCTGGTACCTGATGTTCGTTGGCCTGCTGATGGGCATCTTCTCGTACTTCAACCTGGGCCGTGAGGAGGATCCGTCCTTCACCATCAAGACCATGGTCATCCAGACCCGCTGGCCAGGCGCTACCCAGGACGAGACCCTGTTGCAGGTCACCGACCGCATCGAGAAGAAGCTCGAGGAACTGGACTCGCTCGACTACACCAAAAGCTACACGCGCCCCGGGGAGTCGACGGTATTCGTCTACCTGCGCGACACCACCAAGGCCGGCGACATTCCGCAGATCTGGTACCAGGTGCGCAAGAAGATCCAGGACATCCGCGGTGACTTCCCCGATGGCATCCAGGGGCCTGGCTTCAACGACGAGTTCGGCGACGTGTTTGGCTCCATCTATGCCTTTACCGCCGACGGGCTCAGCTTGCGCCAGCTTCGCGACTACGTGGAGCGGGCGCGGGCCGAAGTGCGGGAAGTGCCCAACATCGGCAAGATCGAGATGGTCGGCATTCAGGACGAGGTGCTGTACCTGAATTTCTCCACGCGCAAGTTGGCTGCGCTGGGTATCGACCAGCGCCAGGTGATGCAGGCGTTGCAGGCACAGAATACGGTAACGCCGGCCGGGGTGATCGAAGCCGGGCCAGAGCGCATATCGGTGCGCACCACCGGGCAGTTTGCCTCTGAGAAAGACCTGCAGAACGTCAACCTGCGCATCAACGACCGCTTCTTCCGGCTGGCGGATATCGCCGATGTGGAGCGCGGCTACAGCAACCCGCCGTCACCGATGTTCCGCTACAACGGGCAAACGGCACTGGGCCTGGCCATCGGCATGAAAGCAGGCGGCAACATCCAGGTGTTCGGTACAGCGCTCAAAGAGACCATGCAGCGCATCACCCATGAGCTGCCTGTAGGCGTTGACGTGCACACGGTGTCCAACCAGGCGGTGGTGGTCGAGAAGGCGGTCGGCGGCTTTACCAGTGCGCTGTTCGAGGCGGTGATCATCGTGCTGGCGGTAAGCTTCGTCAGCCTGGGCGTGCGCGCCGGTTTGGTGGTGGCGTGTTCGATACCGCTGGTGCTGGCCATGGTGTTCGTGTTCATGGAGTACAGCGGCATCACCATGCAGCGCATCTCGCTGGGGGCGCTGATTATCGCGCTGGGGTTGCTGGTGGACGATGCCATGATCACCGTGGAGGTCATGGTCACGCGCCTGGAAATGGGCGAGACCAGGGAGCAGGCGGCCACGTTCGCCTACACCTCCACTGCATTCCCCATGCTCACCGGCACCTTGGTGACCGTGGCAGGCTTCGTGCCCATTGGCCTCAATGCCAGTTCGGCTGGGGAATACACCTTCACCCTGTTTGCGGTGATTGCCGTGGCGTTGCTGGTGTCCTGGGTGGTGGCCGTGTTCTTCGCACCGGTGCTCGGCGTGCATATTCTCAATGCCAAGAAAATGAAAGCCCACGACAACCAGCCGGGCAGGGTAGGCCGCGCCTTCGAACATGGCCTGTTGTGGAGCATGCGCCACCGCTGGCTGACCATCATCGGCACGGTGGTGCTGTTCGCGCTGTCGGTGTTCTGCATGCGTTATGTGCAGAACCAGTTTTTCCCGGCCTCGGACCGCCCGGAGATCCTGGTCGACCTCAACCTGCCGCAGAACGCCTCTATCGAAGAGACGCGCAAGGTGGTCGACCGCCTGGAAGCGACGCTCAAGGACGATGAAGACATCGACCACTGGAGCACCTATATCGGCGAGGGCGCGGTGCGCTTCTACCTGCCGCTGGACCAGCAGTTGCAGAACCCGTACTACGCCCAGTTGGTCATCGTCAGCAAAGGCCTGGAGCAGCGCGGCGAGCTGATCGCCCGCTTGCAGAAGCGCCTGCGTGAAGACTTCGTGGGCATTGGTTCCAACGTGCAGTCACTGGAGATGGGCCCGCCTGTTGGCCGCCCCATCCAGTACCGGGTCAGTGGCAAGGACATCGACCAGGTGCGCAAGCACGCCATCGAACTGGCTACGTTGCTGGACAAGAACCCCAATGTTGGCGAGATGATCTACGACTGGAACGAGCCCGGTAAGGTGCTGCGCATCGAGATCGCCCAGGACAAGGCACGTCAGCTGGGGCTGTCTTCGGAAGACGTGGCCAACGTGATGAACAGCATCGTCACCGGTGTGCCGGTCACCCAGGTCAACGACGATATCTACCTGATCGACGTGGTCGCCCGTGCCGTGGACAGCGAGCGTGGCTCGCCGGACACCTTGCAGAACCTGCAGATCCTCACCCCCAGCGGCACCTCCATCCCGCTGCTGGCGTTCGCCACGGTGCGCTACGAGCTGGAACAACCGCTGGTGTGGCGCCGTGACCGCAAGCCCACCATTACCCTCAAGGCGTCGGTCAATGGCGATATCCAGCCGACCGACCTGGTGGCGCAACTGAAACCCGATATCGAGAAATTCGCCAGCGAGTTGCCGACCGGTTACGAGGTGGCAACCGGCGGCACGGTAGAGGAGAGCGGCAAGGCGCAAGGCCCGATCGCCAAGGTGCTGCCGCTGATGCTGTTCCTGATGGCGACCTTCCTGATGATTCAGCTGCACAGCGTGCAGAAGCTGTTCCTGGTGGTCAGCGTGGCACCGTTGGGGCTGATTGGCGTGGTGCTGGCGCTGGTCCCCACGGGTACGCCAATGGGCTTCGTGGCGATTCTCGGCATCCTGGCGCTGGCAGGCATCATCATTCGTAACTCGGTGATTCTGGTGACGCAGATCGACGAGTTCGAAGCGCAGGGCTTCTCGCCGTGGGACGCCGTGGTGGAGGCTACCAACCACCGTCGCAGGCCGATCCTGCTGACGGCAGCCGCCGCGAGCCTGGGCATGATCCCGATTGCCCGGGAAGTGTTCTGGGGGCCGATGGCCTACGCCATGATCGGTGGCATCATCGTCGCCACCTTGCTGACGCTGTTGTTCCTGCCGGCGCTGTATGTGGCGTGGTACAAGATCCGCGAGCCTGAAAATACTACGCAAGGACAGCGCCCAACCTGACATGAAAACCTGTGGGGGCGGGCCAGCCCGTTCCCACAGGGATCAGGTTTCTCACCTGAAAAGCGGCCTAATATTTTCGGTTATATAAACATTCTTAAACAGTATTTTTAAGAATATCCCCGCCTCACTACTATTGCCCTCAAGCCAGGCGCATTCCCCTTCCCATCTCTCAGCCCGGCACCTCACTCCAAGGAGAACGAGCATGAGTGCATCGCTGCGCAGTATCGACGGTCAGGACGAAGCCACCATCCTGCGGGAAATCCAGAGCGCCCTGCGCGACCTGCGTTTCGGTGCGGTGGAGATCACCGTGCACAACGCCCAGGTGGTGCAGATCGAGCGCAAGGAAAAATTCCGCCTGCAACAGCCTGGCAACAAGCCCAGCTGAACCCGCCATACCCTTCAGAACTAGAAAAATGCCAATCGGGAGCTTCACCATGTCCATCCGCCGCTATGCACTCGCCGCCCTGGCCAGCGCTGTTTTTGCCGGTTCCGCCGTCGCCAAGGACTACGAACTGCTGAACGTGTCCTACGACCCCACCCGTGAGCTGTACCAGCAGTACAACGCCGAATTCATCAAGCACTGGCAGCAGTCCCACCCGGACGACAAGGTGAAAATCCAGCAGTCCCACGGTGGCTCGGGCAAGCAGGGCCGTGCGGTGATCGACGGGTTGCGTGCCGACGTGGTAACCCTGGCCCTGGCCGGTGATATCGACGAAATCGCGAAACTGGGCAAGACCCTGCCCGAGGACTGGCAGAAGCGCCTGCCCGATGCCAGCACCCCCTATACGTCCACCATCGTATTCCTGGTGCGCAAGGGCAACCCCAAGGGCATCAAGGACTGGGGCGACCTGATCAAGAAAGACGTCTCGGTGATCACGCCCAACCCGAAGACCTCCGGCGGCGCACGCTGGAACTTCCTGGCGGCCTGGGCCTATGGCCTGAAAACCGGTGGCAGCGAAGAGAAAGCCAAAGCCTATGTGCAGGAACTGTTCAAGCACGTGCCGGTGCTGGATACCGGGGCGCGTGGCTCCACCATCACCTTCGTCAACAATGGCCAGGGCGATGTGCTGCTGGCCTGGGAAAACGAAGCGTTCCTGGCGCTGAAGGAAGACGGCGGCGCCGATAAGTTCGACATCGTGGTGCCGTCCCTGTCGATCCTGGCTGAACCACCGGTTGCGGTGGTGGACAAGAACGCCGAGAAAAAGGGTAATACGGAAATTGCCACCGAGTACCTGAAACACCTGTACAGCCCGGCTGGGCAGAAGATCGCCGCCGAGAACTTCTACCGCCCGCGTGATGAGAAAGTCGCGGCCGAGTTCGGCAAGCAGTTCCCGAAACTGGACCTGGTGACGATCGACAAGGACTTCGGTGGCTGGAAGACTGCGCAACCCAAGTTCTTCAATGATGGCGGTGTGTTCGACCAGATCTATCAGGCACAGTAAGCGGCCAGGATGATGCGGGGCTGTGTGACAGCCCCAGAATCGAAAGCCAGCACCGGCCCGGCATGACTGCCGGGCCTCGTGCGTTCAACCAGGGATATTTATGTCACGTCGCATTTCCCCCGTCATACCCGGCTTCGGGCTGACGCTTGGGTACACCTTGGTGTACCTCAGCCTGATCGTGCTGATACCGCTGGCCGCCATGTTCGTGCATGCCGCCCAGCTCACCTGGGAGCAGTTCTGGACCATCATCAGCGCGCCGCGAGTGATCGCCGCGTTGAAGCTGAGCTTCGGCACTGCTCTGTTCGCGGCCATCATCAACGGCGTGATCGGCACCCTGCTGGCCTGGGTGCTGGTGCGCTACACCTTCCCTGGCCGCAAGATCATCGACGCCATGATCGACCTGCCGTTCGCCCTGCCCACCGCGGTTGCCGGTATCGCCCTGACCGCCCTGTACGCGCCGGCCGGTTGGGTCGGCCAGTTCGCCACCGACCTTGGTTTCAAGATCGCCTACACCCCACTGGGCATCACCCTGGCGCTGACCTTCGTCACCCTGCCGTTCGTGGTGCGCACGGTGCAGCCGGTGCTGGCCGACATTCCGCGCGAGGTCGAGGAAGCCGCTGCGTGCCTGGGTGCCAAGCCGCTGCAAGTGTTCCGCCATGTGCTGGCGCCGGCATTGCTGCCAGCCTGGCTCACCGGTTTTGCCCTGGCGTTTGCCCGTGGCGTGGGTGAGTACGGTTCGGTCATTTTCATTGCCGGCAACATGCCGATGAAAACCGAGATCCTGCCACTGCTGATCATGGTCAAGCTCGACCAGTACGACTACACCGGCGCGACTGCCATCGGCGTGCTGATGCTGGTGGTTTCCTTCATCCTGCTGCTGCTGATCAACCTGCTGCAGCGCCGCATCGAAACCCCTTGAAGGAGGCCGGCATGTCCAGTTCATCCCTGAATGCAACCGCCGCTGCCAATGCCGCCCGCCGCGGCAGCGCCACCTCGCGCCGGGTGCTCATCGGCCTTGGCTGGCTGGTGTTCGCGCTGTTCCTGCTGCTGCCGCTGGTGATTGTGGTATCGCAGGCGCTGAAAAACGGTTTCGGCACCTTCTTCGAAGCCATCTTCGAACCCGACGCACTGGCGGCTTTGCGGCTCACCCTGCTTGCAGTGGCGATCTCGGTGCCGCTCAACCTGGTGTTCGGCGTCAGCGCGGCATGGTGCGTCAGCAAGTACAGCTTCCGTGGCAAAAGCATCCTGGTCACCCTGATCGATCTGCCGTTCTCGGTATCGCCGGTAATCGCCGGCCTGGTCTACGTGCTGATGTTCGGCGCCCAGGGCCTGCTCGGCCCGTGGCTGCAGGACCACGACATCCAGATCGTCTTCGCCCTGCCGGGCATCGTCCTGGCCACCATCTTCGTCACCGTGCCGTTCGTGGCCCGTGAGCTGATCCCGCTGATGCAGGAGCAGGGCACGCAGGAAGAGGAAGCCGCACGTTTGCTGGGGGCCAATGGCTGGCAGATGTTCTGGCACGTGACCCTGCCCAACATCAAATGGGGCCTGATCTACGGCGTGGTGCTGTGTACCGCGCGGGCAATGGGCGAGTTCGGCGCGGTGTCGGTGGTGTCCGGCCATATCCGCGGTGTGACCAACACCTTGCCGCTGCATGTGGAGATCCTCTACAACGAATACAACCACGTGGCGGCCTTCAGCGTGGCCAGCCTGTTGCTGATCCTGGCGCTCTTCATCCTGCTGCTCAAGCAGTGGAGCGAGAACCGTATTAACCGCCTGCGCCACAGCGCCGCGGAGGAATGATTCATGTCGATCGAAGTTCGTAACGTCAGCAAGCGCTTCAACAGCTTCCAGGCCCTGGACAACATCAACCTGGATATCAACAGTGGCGAGCTGGTCGCCCTGCTTGGCCCGTCGGGCTGCGGCAAGACCACCTTGCTGCGCATCATTGCCGGCCTGGAAACCCCGGACCAAGGCAGCATCGTGTTCCATGGCGAGGATGTGTCCGGCCACGACGTGCGTGACCGCAACGTGGGGTTCGTCTTCCAGCATTACGCGCTGTTCCGCCACATGAGCGTGTTCGACAACGTCGCCTTTGGGCTGCGCATGAAGCCCAAGGGCGAGCGCCCGAGTGAAAGCCGCATCGCCGAGAAGGTGCATGAACTGCTGAACATGGTGCAGTTGGACTGGCTGGCCGACCGCTACCCGGAACAGCTGTCAGGTGGCCAGCGCCAGCGTATCGCCCTGGCCCGCGCTTTAGCGGTGGAGCCGAAGGTACTGTTGCTGGATGAGCCGTTCGGGGCGTTGGACGCCAAGGTGCGCAAGGAGCTGCGCCGCTGGCTGGCACGGCTGCACGAGGACATCAACCTGACGTCGGTGTTTGTCACCCATGACCAGGAGGAGGCCATGGAGGTGGCTGACCGCATCGTGGTGATGAACAAGGGCGTGATCGAGCAGATCGGTTCGCCAGGTGAGGTGTACGAGCAACCGGCCAACGACTTCGTCTACCACTTCCTAGGTGATTCGAACCGCCTGGCATTGAGCGAAGGCCACCATGTGCTGTTCCGCCCGCACGAAGTGTCGTTGTCGCGGCACGAAACCGAAGGGCATCAGGCCGCCGAGGTGCGTGACATCCGGCCCTTGGGTGCCACCACGCGGGTCACCCTGAAGGTGGAAGGGCAGAGCGACCTGATCGAGGCCGAAGTGGTCAAGGACCACGACAGCCTGACCGACCTGGCCCGTGGCGAAACCCTTTTCTTCCGGCCGAAGCTGCCGTTGTAGGGGCGCGTAGGAGCGACCGCTAGGTCGCGATGGGCTGCGCAGCAGCCCCGTACGGTTTTGCGCACGGGTTATACCCTTAGGGCTGCTATGCAGCCCATCGCGACCTAGCGGTCGCTCCTACAGACCCATCGCGACCTAGCGGTCGCTCCTACAGTGGCATCTTCCATGCCGTTGACGAATAGTTTTAATGCCTGCGCTGCATCATTTCCAACCCCCGCCTGCAAAGCCCCGTAAAACCGGGCCCTTCGCGCAACCCTACCAAATAAATATTCAATAAAGTTATAACAATAAATTTAAACATTACTTTCAGAGATATACCTCTGGCCGGATGATTCAGCCACTCACCTGAATCCAGCCCCAGGAGTTTGATCAATGGGTAATGCCCACTCGGCCGTCAGGGCCTACGACCTGCCATGGCGCCCAGCACCGGGCGAACTGGTCGAGCTTGGACGCACTGCGCGTCTTCCCCTTGGCCAACTGCGCCTGCAACGCTCACCCGTCAGCGGCCTCAAACGGCGGGACAAACTGGCCTTGGCGCTGCTGGTGCTGGCCTTGCACGGCGCTGCTGCTTACTGGATCAGCCAAGCACCCACACCCGAGCTGCCTGTGGTGCCGCCACAGGTCCCGCCCATGACCATCGAGTTTGCGGCACCCGCACCGCCTGTGGTCGAGCCCCCGCCGCCTGCACCTGCACCGCCGTTGGTCGAGCCACCACCACCGCCGCCTGTGATTGACGAGCTGGCTGCCAAGCCCAAGCCAAAACCCAAGTCCGTGCCCAAACCCGTGGTGAAGCAGGCGCCCAAGCCGACACCCAAGCCCAAGCCGGTGGAGTCTCCACCACCAGCTCCGGTCGCCCCCCCGGCGCCGGCCACACCCGCGCCACCTGCGCCTGCGCCGGTTACCCCGGCCTCGGCCAACGCTGCGTACCTGAAGAACCCGGCGCCGGACTACCCGCAGATGGCCCAACGGCGGGGCTGGGAAGGCACGGTGCTGTTGCGTGTAGAGGTGCTGCCCAGCGGCAAGCCCGGGCAGATTCAGGTCCAGAAAAGCAGTGGCCGTGATGCGCTGGACGCCGCAGCCCTGGCTGCAGTCAAGCGCTGGAGCTTCGTCCCCGCCAAGCAGGGGGACGTTGCCCAGACCGGCTGGGTCAGTGTGCCCATCGACTTCAAGCTTCGTTAACTCCCCCTTTGCAGAACACAGGAAGACATCCCATGAGCGTGCTGGCATCCCCTCTCGAGTCCGTAGAAAGCGCCGTCATCTGGCTGCTGGTCGGCTTTTCCGTTGTCACCTGGGGCCTGGCCCTGGTGAAAACCTTGCAGTTCGTGCGCCTGAAAAATCAGGACAAACGCTTCCATCAACAATTCTGGGCGGCATCCAGCCTGGACTCGGCTGCCGAGCTCAGCCACGAGCTGCCAGGCCCTGCGGCACGGGTGGCGCAGTCCGGCTACGCTGCCATCGCGGTGGGCGATGCCCAGGCCAGTGACCTGAGCCACGCCATCAATCACCAGGACCGCCTGGAGCGGGCCCTGCGCCAGCAGATCGTGCGTGAGCGGCGTTCGCTGGAAACCGGCCTGGCGGTGGTGGCGAGCATCGGCAGTACCTCACCCTTCATCGGCCTGTTTGGCACCGTGTGGGGCATCATGGAGGCGCTCAAGGGCATCAGTGCGGCGGGCTCTGCGAGCCTGGAAACCGTAGCCGGGCCCATAGGCGCTGCACTGGTCGCTACCGGCGTGGGCATCGCCGTGGCCGTGCCGGCGGTGCTTGTGTACAACTATTTCCTGCGCCGCCTGAAGCTGACAGCCGCTGACCTGGACGATTTCGCCCACGATTTCTACAGCCTGGCGCAGAAGAGTGCCTTCCGCGTATTGGTACACCCGGCTGTACACAAGCCTCAGGGTGGTTTTACCCAGCCCGTGAAGGAGGCCTCCTGACATGGCGTTCTCGACCCAGGACAGCGACGAAGTCCTCAGCGAAATCAACGTGACGCCGTTGGTGGATGTAATGCTGGTGCTGCTGGTGGTGTTCATCGTCACTGCACCGCTGCTCACCAATGCCATCCCCATCAACTTGCCCAAGACCGAGGCCGTGGCCCCGGTGGAGCAGAAGGACCCGCTGGTGGTCAGCATCGATGGCAGCGGCAAGCTGTTCATCAACAAGGACGAGCTCCAGCCTGACGCGCTGGAAGGCAGCCTCAAGGCCGCCAAGGCCAAGGACGCTGACCTGCGTGTGCAACTGCAGGCCGACGACGGCGTGAACTACGGTGAGGTGGCGCGCGCCATGGCCGCCATCGAACGTGCCGGCATCAGCAAATTGGCGGTCATCACTGCGCGCTGATGCCATCAACCTCTTCAGGCAATGCTTATGGGCCATATCTCTTGGCAGGGGATGGCCCTTTTTTTTGCCCCGCTGTGGATAAAAGGCTTCGCGGGTAAACCCGCTTCCACAGCTTAAACTTTTTGTTATTAACAAATATCTTCTTATTCCTTTACGAATATAACCCCCACCCTATACTGGTCTCCAAGCACGCAAACACCCCTGGAGGCGTCCCATGCGCAATGAGTCAATTCGTTACCTGATTGTGCCGGGCTGGCAAGGATCGCCAGACAACCATTGGCAGAGTCACTGGCAGCGCACCCTGCCCAACAGCGCGCGGGTGGAGCAGCACGACTGGCTCACCCCGCAACGCCAGGACTGGGTGCAGGCGCTGGAGCAGGCGATTGCCGCCGAGCGCTCGCCCGTTATCCTGATTGCCCACAGCCTTGGCTGCATCACGGTTGCCCACTGGGCCGCGCAAGCCACCCCCGGCCTGCTACGGCGGGTACGGGGGGCATTGCTGGTGGCGCCGGCCGATGTGGAGCGGCCAACCTGCGCGGCGGCGCTGCGCAACTTCGCGCCCATCCCAAGCGCGCCACTGCCGTTTCCAAGCCAGGTCGTCAGCTCCGACAACGACCCGGCGGTGAGCGTACCGCGGGCGCTGTCGCTGGCTCAGGCCTGGGGTGCCGAAGCGGGGTTGCTGAGCAATGCGGGGCACATCAACGTGAAGTCAGGCCATGAGCGCTGGGAGGGCGGTTTCGCTTACCTGTACCGCCTGCAAAGCCGGGTGGAGCAGCGCGCACTGCGCCGTGCCTGACAGCCTTTTCTGTTTATTGTCGGCGTGAAGCCGGGCCCAGCAGGGCCGGTGTGGGAGTTTGTCATGACGTTTCAAAACCCGTTTGGCCAGCCGCTGCTGACCTTTCCCGAACTGGACAAGAGCCCCCTGAGCATTCGTGCCAAGGCCCTGGTGTTCATCGACCCCCGCTCGCAGCAACTGCGTGAGGACCTGGAACGCCTGGCACCACTGCCATTGCCAGTGCTCATCCGGGGTGAAACAGGTTCGGGCAAGGAACTGCTGGCCCGCCAGATCCACCGCGCCAGTGACCGCAGCGGCCTGTTCGTCTCGGTCAACTGCGCCGCCATCAGTGCGACCTACGCCGATGCCGAGCTGTTCGGCTACAGCGCCGGCAGCCAGGGGGGCACGGCCAGTAGCCGCGCCGGTTGGTTCGGCTCGGCCAACGGCGGCACGCTGTACCTGGACGAAATTGCTGACCTGCCGTTGACCATACAGGGCAAGCTGCTGGCAGCCTTGGAGAACCGTGAAGTGACGCGGGTAGGCGCGCAGAAGCCGCAGCCGGTGGATGTCCGCCTAGTGGCTGCTACCAGCATCGACCTGGCCCGGGTGGTCAAGGCCGGGCGGTTCAATGAGCGCCTGTATCAATACTTGCGCGAAGGTGCGCTGGAGTTGCCACCCTTGCGCGAGCGGCCCGGCGATATCCTGGCGTTGGCCGAGTATTTCGTGGGGATCTACAGCGTTCGCCTGCAGCGGCCGGTACCGCTGGTGAGCGAGGCGGCGCAGCAGTTACTCGAGGCCCACCCCTGGACGGGCAATACCCGTGAACTGGAGAACGTCATCCACTTCGCCTTGCTGGTCAACGACGGGGAAGAGATCCTGCCTCAAGACCTCGATTTGCCCAGCGCTGCGCGTTAGCAGGTGCTAATAAGCAAATGGGTAGGTGGCATTTTGATTTTGGAATAAGCAGCTAATTAAAAGATATTGTTCCGGCATAAAAAATCTAGGTATTGTCCGCCTCGCGCCCGCTGAATCGTCGGTAGGCACACACATCTGCCATCGCCGATGGCCCGCATTCAGAACAAGGATCACCATGAAGAAGACCCTGCTGACCACCGCCCTGGCTGCCGCCCTGTCGTTCGCCGGCCTGGCCGCTGCCGCCGAAAAACTGGTGGTTGCTGCAACCCCCGTACCCCATGCCGAGATCCTGGAGCTGATCAAGCCGACCTTGGCCAAGGAAGGGGTGGACCTGCAGATCAAGGTCTTCACCGACTACGTGCAGCCTAACGTGCAGGTAGACCAGAAGCGTCTGGACGCCAACTACTTCCAGACCCTGCCGTACCTGCAGAGCTTCAACGAGGGCAAGGGCACGCACCTGGAAACCGTGATCGGCGTGCACGTTGAGCCCTTCGGCGGCTACTCGAAAAAGGTCAAGAGCCTGAACGACCTGCCAGAAGGTGCCACGGTCGCCATCCCTAACGAAGGCAGCAACAGCGGCCGTGCACTGCTGCTGCTGCAGAAGGCCGGCCTGATTACCCTTAAGGATCCGAAAAATGCCCTGGCAACGCCAAAGGACATCGCCGAGAACCCCAAGAAGTTGAAATTCCGCGAGCTTGAGTCGGCCATGCTGCCCCGCGTACTGGACCAAGTGGATCTGGACATGATCAACACCAACTACGCCCTTGAAGCCGGCTTGAATCCGGCCAAGGATGCGCTGGTGATCGAAGGCAGCGACTCGCCTTACGTGAACTTCCTGGTAGCCCGCCCGGACAACAAGAACAGCGACGCCATGCAGAAACTGGCCAAGGCCCTGACCAGCCCCGAGGTGAAGGCCTTCATCGCCAAGAAGTACCAGGGTGCTGTGCTGCCAGCGTTCTGATGCGTTTGCTGCTGGTAGTGTGACCTGACGCCGACACTGATGTGTCGGCGTTTTTATTTATTGGGGCATTGGGCGGGCTGCGGGTGGCGCTTTGGCCCCCCTTCATACGCAAACTATGTATATTCCATAAAGGTATTTATCTAAAGTCTTTTAGAGCATTAGAGTCTATCTGTCGTGCCGCCCCGCACCCTGTAGACATGCTCCCATGACCCTCGACACCGCCTTCATCCTCAGCACACTACCCACTTCTCTCAAGGCCGTTGGGGTGACGTTGCAGGTCGGCCTGATCGCCATTGCCACGTCACTGCTGGTTGCCCTGATCAACGCCAGCTTGCTGGTCCTGCGTGTTCCCTACCTGTGGCGGCTGGTGAAAGCCTATGTGGAACTGGCACGCAATACACCGCTGCTGATCCAGCTGTTCTTCATCTACTTCGCCCTGCCAAGCCTGGGTGTGAAGGTTTCCGGGTTTGCAGCCGCGATCATCACCATGACCTTCATGGGCGGCGCCTACTTGACCGAGGTGCTCAGAGCCGGTGTCGAAGCCGTCCCCAAGGCTCAGCTTGAGTCCGGGCGCTCCATCGGGCTGTCCGAAGGGCAGTTGCTGCGCCACGTGGTACTGCCCCAGGCCGGCATCCTCAGCCTGCCGGCACTGTTCGCAAATTTCATCTTCCTGTTGAAGGAAACCACAGTGGTATCGGCGGTGGCGGTGCCAGAGATCCTCTACACCACCAAGAACTACATTGCCCTGTACTACAAGACCTACGAAATGCTCACGGTGCTGACGCTGCTCTGCGTGTTGCTGTTCCTGCCCCTTTCATTGCTGCTGCGTCACGTGGAACGGAGGCTGCAAGATGGCCAGTTCGGCAATTGAGCTGCTGACCCAGGCGCTGCCGCAGCTGGCAGGAGGCGCCGCGCAAACCCTGGCTATTTCTGCGCTGGGCATTGTATTCGCGACTTTGGGGGGTGTGCTGTACGGCGTACTGGCAACCCTGGGCAGCCGTGTGCTGGATATCGCGCTGCAGGTGTACCTGGAGCTGTTTCGCGCCATCCCGGTACTGGTGTGGCTGTACCTGGTGTTCTTCGGCTTGCCGATCTTTTTTGCCATCAGCATTCCCAGCTTCTGGTGCGCCGTACTGGTACTGGGCCTGTGGGGTGCCAGTGAAGTCGGCGAGGTGGTACGCGGCGCGCTGCGATCACTGCCACGCGGTCAGCGTGAAGCGGGCCTGTCGATCGGCCTGGCGGGGTGGCAGCTTTACGGCTACGTGCTGCTGCCGCAGGCGCTCAAGCGCATGACCCCGCCCACCATCAATATCTACACGCGGATCATCAAGACCAGTTCGCTGGCGGTGTTGATCGGCGTGGTCGAAGTGATCAAGGCGGGCCAGCAGATCATCGAGCGCACCTACGAGTCGGTGCTCATCTATGGGGCGCTGTTTCTGTTCTTTTTCATCGTCTGTTATCCACTGTCGGCCGCTTCACGCGTGCTGGAGCGGCGCTGGGCCCACTCATGAACGCATTGATCGAATTTCAGGGTTTCAACAAGTATTTCGGTGAGCACCAGGTGCTCGAAAACGTCGACCTGAAAGTGGCCGCCGGGGAAGTCGTGGTCATCCTCGGCCCCAGCGGTTGCGGCAAGAGCACGCTGCTGCGTTGCCTCAACGGCCTGGAGCAGGCCCACAGCGGCCAGTTGCGCCTTGCCGGGCAGGCGCTGTTGGCGCCCGGTACGGACTGGCGCGCGGTTCGCCAGCGTGTCGGCATGGTGTTCCAGAGCTACCACCTGTTTGGCCACATGAGCGTGCTGGATAACCTGCTGCTGGGCCCGTTGAAGGTGCAGAGGCGTGAACGCGGTGAGGCCCAGGCCCAGGCCGAGGCATTGCTGGCGCGTGTCGGCCTGCTGGACAAGCGCGACGCCTTTCCACGGCAGTTGTCTGGTGGCCAGCAGCAGCGCATCGCGATCGTGCGCTCGCTGTGCATGAACCCCGAAGTGATGCTGTTCGACGAGGTCACCGCAGCGCTCGACCCGGAAATGGTCAAGGAAGTGCTGCAGGTGATCCAGGGCCTGGCCCGTGACGGCATGACCTTGCTGATTGTTACCCACGAAATGGCCTTCGCTCGCGCGGTGGCCGACCGCATCGTGTTCATGGAGGCCGGCAGGATCCTTGAACAGGGCGACCCTGAGAGCTTCTTCACCCAACCGCAAACCGCACGCGCGCAGCAGTTCCTGGAGAAATTCTCCTTCGTAGCAACCCTGCCGAAAACATTGCACAAGGAACTGTCATGAGAATTGCCCACTTCACCAAACTGCTCGCACCTCTCCTGGGCCTTGCCCTGCTCGCCGGCTGCAACAAGGCCGACGAGCCGCCCAAACCCGGTGTGGCATCGCCGGCTACCAGTTACCTGGAAACCATCAAGGCCAGGGACAAGCTGATCATCGGGGTATTCACCGACAAGCCGCCGTTCGGTTTCGTTGACGAAAAGGGCCGCTACGTTGGCTTCGATACCGACATTGGCCGTCGCCTGGCCAAGGACCTGCTGGGTGACGAGAACAAGGTCGAGTTCGTTGCCGTGGAGCCGGCCAGCCGTATCCCCTTCCTGCAGAGCGACAAGGTGGACCTGATCCTTGCCAACATGACCGTGACCCCCGAACGTAAAGAGGCCGTGGATTTCACCAACCCCAACTTGCGGGTGGCGGTACAAGCCATTGTTGCCGATGGCAGCCCGGTGCAGAAACTCGACGACCTGGCCGACAAGACCATTATCGTCACCACGGGCACCACAGCTGATATCTGGCTGACAACGCATCATCCGGACTGGAAGCTGTTGAAGTTCGAGAAGAACAGCGAGTCGCTCCAGGCCTTGGCCACCGGCCGTGGCGATGCCTACGCCCAGGACAACCTGATCCTGTTCAGCTGGGCCAAGCAAAACCCGGGCTACCGCGTATTGCCTGAGTTGCTGGGCGATGAGGCGCCCATTGCGCCGGCGGTGAAGAAGGGCAATACCGAACTGCGCGACTGGGTGAACGCCGAGCTGGCCAAGCTGGGCGAAGAGAAGTTCCTGCTGAAACTGTATGACCAATATGTACGCAAGGAGCTGAGCGACGACACCAAGCCCGAGAGCGTGATCGTAGAAGGCGGCAAGTGGCAGGGGTGAAAGGGCTGGCCGGGGCTGCGTAGCAGCCCCGCTGATCAACCGCCAGGCACGAGCCTCAAGGTACTGTGCGCCGGAATAGCCCCCATCTGTGTTTTCTGGTAATGCCCCTGCACATACCTCTCGGCCTGGTCCGCGTAGTGCTTGTCGAAAGGCACGCCGCTTTGCCCGACCGGGTTACTGGTCAGTGCCTGGCCGGCATCGGCGAAGTCGATCAGGCGCCGGGTGGACGGGCCGTAGGTGACCGGCCACGGCGCGGGGCCGATCTTGGCCGATAGATTGTTGGGCACTTCGTGGGTGCCAGGGGCCGGGAACGGGCCCACGTTGAACAGTAGGTTCAGGGGCTTTTGCACACCCAGCGGGTGGTTATGGGTGAGGGTATGCGCCTTGCCCCACTGCCAACTGGCAGGGTCGTCGCCCAGGGCCTTGCGCAGGTGCTGCACCGTCTGTTGCCAGGCCACCCGCACAACCCCGGTGCGATCGGTGGGCTGGCTGGCGCCGCGGGTGTTCCACCAGGGGGAATCGGCGTCGGCGGCCAGGCGTGGCAAGGCAGCGTCGATGGCTCGGGTGCTGATGAGTACCGGGAACCAGGCGTCACCCAGTTCGTCATGCATCGCGGCAAATGCCAGCTCATACAAGAACTGGTTGAACACCGTGGCGTTGATGGAGCCCAGCGGGTAGTCGCCCTCCCAGGCCGCCAACTGTTCCACCAGCTCCTTTTCCTCATCACCCTCGGCTACTGCGCGCAGTGTCGCCAGCAGTGGCGCCAGGGTGCGCGGGCCGTAGTCACTGGAGGTGTCCAGCTGCAGGGCCTGGCTGTTGGCGGTGTCCCATTGTGTTTGCGTGTCTGCCAGCAGGCGATCGAGCTGGCGGCCCCGGTCTGGCAGATTGTAGTAGCCGGGTATGGGCATGGCGCCCGGCGGCTGGTAGTTGGCCGAAACGATGTACCCACTGGCAGGGTTTTCCTGTTGCGGGTTGGCGCTGAAGGGGTAGAAACCCAGTTTGTCCGCCTGGGTACTGCTGCCATCGAGGATGAATGCCGGGTTCACGCCGTCAGGGCGGATCGGCAAGCGCGCAGCCGCCCACCAGCCGATATCACCACGGGCGTTGGCCCACACGAAGTTCAAACCGGGTGCATGCACCTGGGCGGCGGCCTGGCGCATCTTGCCCAGGGTGTCGGCACGGTTGAGCTGGTAGAAACCGTCGAGAATGGGGTTTTCGGTTTCCAGAAACGCCCACCACATGGCAATGGGCGTGTTGCCCGCCGACTCCCCAAGCACATCGTTGACGATCGGGCCGTGGGGGGACCGGCGCAGTTGCAGGGTGACCGGCTGCCCGCCCTTGACGGCGATGGTCTGTTCGCTGTGCTCCAGTGGCTGCCACTGGCCCTTGACCAGTACCTGCTGGGCATCGGCTGGGTTGGGCCTTTCTGCGATCAGGTCGATGTCATCGTTCTGGAACATGGTCAGGCTCCAGCCGAAATCACGGTTATGGCCCAGCAAGGCAAAAGGGTTCAGGGCCTGGAAGTACCCGTACAAATTGAAACCCGGTGCCGACAGCTCCGCTTCGTACCACACTGCCGGCGCTGCAAAGCCGATATGCGGGTCGCCGGCCAGCAGCGGCTTGCCGCTGCGGGTGCGGCTGCCAGCCACTGCCCAGGCATTGCTGCCTTCGAACTGCGGCACCGCCAATGCCGTCAGCGCGTTGTGGCTGACCGTGGCCAGGGTTTCCAGGCTGCGCCAGTCGGCAGCCGCCAGCGGCGTGCCCAGTGCGCCGCCTGGTTGCCAGGCGAGGTCGAAGATGCCCAGGTACTCAGGCCCCAGTTGGTCGCGGATGAAAGTGAGTGCAGGCTCGGTGCGGAATGCGGCGGCAAAGCTGTAGGCCAGGTACCCGGCGATGCTCAGGGTGTCCTCGGCGGTGAAGGGGCGCGGGCTGATGCCGAGCAAGTCGAACTCCACTGGCTTTGGGTGGCTGGCCTGCCAGCTGTTCACCCCGGCGAGGTAGGCCTGCAGTGCGCGCCAGGCAGGAGCCTGGTGGTCTTGACGCCGGGCCATCAGGGTGGCCTGTTCCCGGATGCGCAGGCTGCGGAACAGGGTATCTGTAGGGACCAGTTTTTCACCCAGCACTTCAGCCAGCTCGCCCCGTGCCAGGCGGCGCATGATCTCCATCTGGAACAGCCGGTCCTGGGCGTGCACGTACCCCAGTGCCCGGTACAGGTCAGGCTCGTTCTGCGCCTGCAGGTGCGGCACACCCCGGGTGTCGTAACGCACGCTGACGGGGGCCTGCAGGCCGGCAACCGCTACCTCGCCGTCGCGGCGCGGCAGTTTGCCCTGTACGTATACGTAGCCAGCCCCGACGGCCAGGGCGATAACGACAACCAACAGGGCCAGGCCGCGCTTCATGCAGTCTCCTTTGAGTGATTGGGCAGATTGTGTGGTCCGATCATCGACACATTCGCGAAAAGAGCATAGCCCCCAGGCAGGAGTTTCCATGTCACTCAGCGAAAAACAGAAAATGCTGACAGGCCAGCTGTACCACGCCACCTGTCCAGAGCTGCAGGCCGAGCAAAGCGCCAACCGGCAGTGGATGCTACGGTACAACAGCGGTACAGAGATGCACTCGCAAGCCCGCCATGGGCTGTTGGCCGAGCACTTTGGCCACGTCGGCGACAACACGGTGATTCGCCCGCCGTTTCACTGCGACTATGGCTACAACATCAGTGTGGGCCGTAACACGTTCATGAACTTCAACTGTGTGATTCTCGATGTACTGCCCGTGCGCATCGGCGACGATTGCCAGGTTGGCCCCAACGTGCAGATCTACGCGGCTGACCACCCCCTGGACCCCGAGGTGCGTCGCACCGGCCTCGAGAGCGGGCGCCCGGTGACCATCGGCAATAATGTATGGATCGGCGGCGGGGCGATCATCCTGCCTGGCGTGACCATTGGCGATGATGCGGTGGTGGGCGCTGGCAGCGTGGTCACCCGTGACGTGCCGGCGGGCGCTGTGGTGGTGGGCAACCCGGCGCGTATCCGTCAACCGGCCCACGGGCAGTAGCAGCCAACGGCCAAGGTATTGGATGCCTGGACCTGGCGGCCGTCGAGCAGTGCCTTCAGAATCGGCTCGATGAAGCTGTTGCTGGCATTGCACACCGCCCCCTCGCTGTAGGGGCCAAAGTAGGCCAGATGGCCTTGGCGGTCCCAGATGGCGACCGCCGGCGAGGCCGGCAGCCGTTCGCTGCCCGGCAGGCTGGCCAGGGGCTGCAAGGCGGTCAGGTCTGCAGGCATGCGGCCTTGGCTGCCAGGCTTTTGCAGCACATAAAACCTCACGCCCTTGCCTGCGAACTGGCCAACCAGGTCGGCCAGGTGCTGTTGGTTGCCAACGTTGCAGGGGCAGGCCGGGTCGCGAAAATGCACCACGCGGATGGGCCCGGGGCCCGCAAGCGCTGCAGGCAACTGCAGCTGGCTGCCATCGAACACCGTGGCCTGGTTGTCGAACGGGCGCAGGTAGCGGGCCTGGAAACTGCTGTAGGCCTGCCAGAGGATGACTGCGCCCACGATCAGGCCAAGCGCCAGGCACGACGTTTTGAGGGTTCGGGTATTCATGAACCGGATGCGGGCTCGTGTGGGGTGAACGGCAAGCTTGCCACGGCGCGGCCATGAGCTGAATATCCCAAGTCAATACTTGTTGCACTGTGGATGTACCCGATGCCCGCTGCCTTTCACCCCGACCTGTTGCGCACCAGCCTGGCCCCGCTCGGCGCGCGCCAGCCGCTGTCGGCGCATGCCCAGCATTATCAACGCTTCTATGGTCTGGATGTGCCCGTGCACAGCTGGCTGGGCAGCTTCCCCGTTGCTGGGTTCGAGGTGGTGGGGCAGGTGTGGTCGCCCCTGCAGCCGAAGGCAACGCTGTTTCTGCTGCACGGTTATTACGACCACATGGGCTTGTACCGGCATGTGATTGCCTGGGCGCTGAAACATGGGTTTGCGGTAATCAGCTGCGACTTGCCGGGCCATGGCTTGTCCAGTGGCGAGCGTGCCAGCATCGATGACTTTGCGGTGTATCAGCAGGTGCTCGACGCCCTGTTCGAACAGGCCCGCGCACTGCGGCTGCCCCACCCGTGGCACCTGTGCGGCCAAAGCACCGGTGGTGCAATCGCCGTCGACCATCTGTTGCACCAGGCTGAGCACAGCCCTGTGGATGGCGAGGTCATCCTGTTGGCACCCTTGGTGCGCCCGTGTGCCTGGGGCTGGTCGAAGTTCAGCTACCAGGTGTTGCGTCACTTTGTGAACGGTATCGAACGGCGCTTCAGCGACAACACCAATGACCCGGCATTCTTGGCGTTTCTTCAGGCCGACCCGCTGCAGCCCCGTCGCCTGCCCACGGCCTGGGTGGGCGCGCTGATCGCCTGGATCAAACGCATAGAAGCCGCGCCCTGCAGTGCCCGGCACCCGGTGATCGTGCAAGGGGAGAACGACGGCACTGTGGACTGGCCGTACAACCTCGCCGTGCTCAAGGCCAAGTTCGATACGCCCCGGGTGCTGATGCTGCCCGGGGCCCGCCATCACCTGGCAAACGAGCTACCGGCTATCCGCCAGCGCTATTTCGATTTCCTCGACCTGCAGATAGGCTGATCAATTCAGCTGGTTGGCGTCCTGGCCAACAGCCAGCCCCGCGCGCACGGCGGTGAGGGCAGCCTGGTAATACGCCTTGCCATCGGCAGATTCGGCGAAGGTGGCGAATTCTTCCAGCTCGGCATCCGACAAATCACGGTAGACGTAGAGCAGGGTGTTGTTCAGGTCTTCGCCAATCTGGTTCATCAGGCGCTGGCGCTGGCCGTCGAGCAGGCCCTGGGCCTGACCACCGCCGAACAGGCCGGGGATCATGGAGCTGAGGCTGTCGGCTGCCACGCCTGCGATGGCCAGGCTGACCTCGGCACCGGCTTCCCGGGCCGGCAGGGCCTGGGCGAGGTGGCCGATGATCAGCTGGCGAGTGTCGCTGGCCTGAATCTTTGGCAGGCCCTGGGCATTGCGTGCCAGTTCATCCTTGCGCGTGGCCTTGAGCTCGGCGGCCACCACCTTGCGGCCCAAGGGCGACTGGAAAAACGCCAGGGCCGGCGCCGGGTTGGGCAAGGCGGTGCGCAGTTGGGCCTGGGCACGCCGGTCCATGGCCTGGGCCTGGAAGCGCTGGTTGCTGTTGCTGACCAGCGCCTGGTAAACGGCCGGCGGCAAGCTGTTGCGGTAGCGCTGCTGGGCGGCGGTGACGGCATCGGTGAAGTGGGCGCGCTGGTCGGGCCAGCCAGCGACCTTGTACAGCTGACCCAGGGTATCTGCCCAGACAGGTACGGTGCAGATCATCAGCAGAATCAGGGAAAACAGACGGCGCATTCAAGACTCCTGTCGGCAGGTGGCTATTGTCTGTGTGGCAGCGGCTGTTTGTCGAGATATGTGCGTGGTTCTCGGCCAAGTGGCGCTGTGCGCCGATCTGGCGAATGGATATGATGCGCCATGCAAAATTCCCCTGAAAACCCGATGCTAGCGGCCGTCGTCGACGATCTGGCCACCCGTGGCTGGTCCCAGCAGGCGCTGTTTTTACCCGGCGACCTGGTGCGGGCGCTTGCGAGCGAGTGCCGGCGGCGTAATGCCGAAGGTGAGCTGAACCCTGCAGGCGTAGGGCGCGGCGCCTCCCAGGAGGTGCGTGAAGCCATCCGCGGCGACCAGATCCAGTGGGTCGACCCGGGCCAGGCCGATGCCTGCGACCAGTACCTGGCTGCGATGGACCAATTGCGCCTGGCGATCAACCAGGGCTTGTTCCTCGGCCTGGAAGACTTCGAATGCCATTTTGCGCTGTATCCGCCGGGTGCGTTCTACCGCCGCCATCTGGACCGTTTTCGCGACGATGACCGGCGTACGGTGTCGGCAGTGCTGTACCTCAACGAAGGTTGGCAGCCCGAGGACGGCGGCCAGTTGCGCATGTTCCTGGCCCAGGGCGTTGAGCATGATGTCGAGCCTGTGGCCGGCTGCCTGGTGGTATTTCTGTCGGGCGATGTGCCCCATGAGGTACTGCCGGCAGGCCGCGAGCGGTTGTCGTTGACCGGCTGGTTCAGGCGACGCGGCAATGACCCGTTCTGAATTGCCCAAGGTGCTGGTGAGCGCCTGCCTGCTCGGCCAGCCTGTGCGTTATGACGGGCGTGCCAGCGGCCACCCTGACCTGTTGCAGCGTTGGCAGGCAGAGGGGCGAGTGGTGCCGTTGTGCCCAGAAGTGGCTGGCGGTTTGCCCACGCCGCGGCCCGCTGCCGAAATCCCCGGCGGGCAGGGCACGCAGGTGCTCGATGGCCAGGCGCAGGTGGTGACGCTGCTGGGGGAGGATGTAACCGCCGCGTTTCTCGCAGGTGCACACCAGGCATTGGCGCTGGTGCAACGGCATGGCATTCAGGTGGCGGTGCTGAAGGCCGGTAGCCCATCGTGCGGCAACCTGCTGACGTACGATGGGTCCTTCAGTGGGGTGAAGGTAGCCGGGCAGGGGGTGACTGCTGCCCTGTTGCGGCGGGCCGGGGTGCAGGTGTTCAGCGAGCTGGAGCTGCCGGAGGCGGAGCGGGCACTGGGGTGTGGGCTATCGCGCGGTGCGCCCCGCCGCTGACCGGGGCGGCTGCCGCTCAGGGGCTTGGGCTAAACCATTTTTGCTCGAGCTCGGCGGTGCGGCCGCTGTCCTTGAGGCGCTGCAGGGCGTTGTTGAGCGCGCTTTCGAACGCGGGGTTGTCTTGCTGGAAGGGGATCACCAGCTTCTGCTCGCCGCCGAATGACTGGCTGGCGTCAAGCGGGCTATCGGCCTTTGGGGCCTCGCTGGCAGGCGTGAGCGCTACGTCGTACTTGCCGCTTTCCACACCTGGGATCACGTCCGGTGCCGGGGCTTCGATGAACTCGGCGCGCAGGTCCAGCTCTGTAGCCAGTGCCTGGCCGAACTCGATGTCGAAACCGGTCAGGTGGTCGTCCTGCTTGAAGGCATACGGCGAGTTGTCGGCTTGCACGGCAATACGCAGTTCACCGCGGTCGGCGATTTCGTCCAGCAGCTCTGCCTGAGCCAGTGGGCTGATCAGTACTGCCAGCAGTACTCCTATGGTCGAACGCATGCTTGCCCCTTTCTTTCAGCTAAATGAGTACCTGTCGTCACGGCTTTCTTCCTCGCCGTGATCGAGCGCAGCCTATGACATTGAAGTCTCGGCGATGTTTGACCGCAGGCCAAAATTTTCTGCACAGGCAGGTATGTCGCAGACGGGTTACCGTCACCCTCAGCCGTGGCAAATCCGGCCTCTGAAGTCGCGAAAATCAAGCGCTAAAGCAAAAGCCCAGGTTGCTTGACTGACGGGTGTCAGCAACCTGGGCTTTGCTTGCCGCGGGGGCAGCTTACTTAGAACAGCACGCGGGAGCGGATGGTGCCCTTGACCTGTTGCAGTTTTTCTTGCGCCAGGTCGGAGTATTCAGCGTCGACGTCGATCACCACATAACCCACTTTCTCGTTGGTTTGCAGGAACTGACCGGAGATGTTGATGCCGTTCTCGGCAAACACCTTGTTGATCTCGCTGAGCACGCCCGGGATGTTCTCGTGGATGTGCAGCAGACGGTGTTTGCCAGGGTGCGCCGGCAGGGCCACTTCAGGGAAGTTGACCGAGGATACGGACGTACCGTTGTCGCTGTACTTGACCAGCTTCTCGGCGACTTCCAGGCCGATGTTGGCCTGGGCTTCTGCGGTGGAGCCACCGATGTGCGGGGTGAGGATGACGTTGTCCAGGCCGCGCAGCGGGCTTTCGAACTCTTCATCGTTGGAGCGCGGCTCTACCGGGAACACGTCGATGGCGGCGCCGATCAGGTGCTTGTCCTTGATCGCGGCGGCCAGGTGGTCCAGCTCTACGACGGTGCCGCGGGCGGCGTTGATCAGGATCGAGCCCTTCTTCATCGCGCGGATTTCCTTCTCGCCGATCATCCACTGGGTGGAGGGCAGCTCAGGTACGTGCAGCGACACGATGTCGGCCAGGCCCAGCAGTTCGTGCAGGCTGGTGACCTGTACTGCGTTACCCAGCGGCAGCTTGGTCAGCGGGTCGAAGAAATAGACCTGCATGCCAACGCTTTCGGCCAGTACCGACAGCTGAGTGCCGATGGAGCCATAGCCGACGATGCCCAGCTTCTTGCCACGGATCTCGAAGGAGTTGGCCGCGCTCTTGATCCAGCCGCCACGGTGGCAGGATGCGTTTTTTTCCGGGATGCCGCGCAGCAGCAGGATGGCCTCGGCCAGCACCAGCTCGGCCACCGAGCGGGTGTTGGAGTACGGGGCGTTGAATACCGCGATACCGCGCTGGCGCGCAGCTTCCAGGTCGACCTGGTTGGTACCGATGCAGAAGCAGCCAACGGCGACCAGTTTCTTGGCGCAGTCGAAGATTTCTTCAGTCAGTTGGGTGCGTGAGCGGATACCGATGAAATGGGCATCGGCGATCTTTTCCTTCAGTTCGGCTTCGGGCAGCGAACCGGTGAGGTATTCGATGTTGGTGTAGCCGGCAGCCTTGAGGGTATCGACCGCATTCTGGTGTACACCTTCAAGAAGAAGGAACCGGATCTTGCTCTTTTCAAGAGAAGTCTTGCTCATCTGCGTAAACCTGTATCCCGAAGAAAAATGGCGAGAGGCAGCCCCGCTGGGGCGGCCCTAGCATGAACAGAAGGAGCGCTATGCTAGCATACGCGACACACTCTGAGCTTATCCCGACAGGTGAAGTGTGCTCAGGGTGACCATGAATAAGTCGAGAGTTCAGGCGATGATCCAGCGCGCTTCACTAGATGAGCTGATGACCCTTGTCGACCCTGGCAAGGTGCTGACCGACGCGGCCTCCCTGGAGGCCTACGGCAAGGATTGGACCAAGCATTATCCGCCTGCGCCCAGCGCCATCGTGCTGCCCAGAACGGTCGAGCAGGTGCAGGCCATCGTGCGCTGGGCCAATGCCCACAAGGTGGCGCTGGTGCCCTCTGGCGGGCGCACCGGGTTGTCTGCGGGTGCGGTTGCCGCCAAGGGTGAAGTGGTGGTGGCGTTCGACTACATGAACCAGATTCTGGGTTTCGATGCCTTCGACCGCACCGTGGTCTGCCAGCCTGGGGTGATTACCCGGCAATTGCAGGCCTATGCCGAAGAGCAGGGCCTGTATTACCCGGTTGACTTCGCCTCCAGTGGTTCCAGCCAGGTCGGTGGCAATATCGGCACCAATGCCGGCGGCATCAAGGTGATTCGCTACGGCATGACCCGCAACTGGGTGGCCGGGCTGAAGGTGGTCACCGGTACTGGCGAGCTGCTGGAACTGAACAAAGGCCTGGTCAAGAACGCCACCGGCTACGACCTGCGTCACCTGTTCATCGGTGCCGAGGGTACCTTGGGGTTCGTGGTGGAGGCCACCATGCGCCTGGACCGCGCGCCGCGCAACCTCACCGCCATGGTGCTGGGCACGCCTGACTTCGACTCGATCATGCCGGTGCTGCACGCGTTTCAGGGCAAGCTGGACCTGACGGCGTTCGAGTTTTTCTCCGATAAGGGCCTGGCCAGGATACTCGCGCGTGGCGATGTGCCTGCGCCGTTCGACACGCCTTGCCCGTTCTATGCATTGCTGGAGTTCGAGGCCAGCACCGAGCAGGTGGCCGATGAAGCCCTGGCCACGTTCGAGCATTGCGTGGCGCAGGGCTGGGTGCTGGACGGGGTCATGAGCCAGAGCGAAACGCAGCTGAAGAACCTGTGGAAGCTGCGCGAGTACCTGTCCGAAACCATTTCCCACTGGACCCCTTACAAGAACGATATTTCGGTAACCGTATCGAAGGTGCCGGCCTTTCTGCGCGATATCGATGCCGTCGTGCAGGCCCATTACCCCGACTATGAGGTGGTGTGGTACGGCCATATCGGGGATGGCAACCTGCACCTGAACATCCTCAAGCCCGAGCACATGAGCAAGGACGCGTTTTTTGCCTCATGCGCCCGGGTCAACAAATGGGTGTTCGAGATCGTCGAGCGCTACGGCGGTTCCATTTCCGCCGAGCACGGCGTCGGCATGACCAAGCGTGACTACCTGGGCTACAGCAGGTCGCCGGAAGAGATCGCCTGCATGAAGGCAATAAAGGCTGTGTTCGACCCTAACGGCATCATGAATCCGGGTAAGATCTTCGCATCTGAATAAAAAGCAGTATCCAGAGGAGTCGGCCATGAGTTACCAGCACCAGTACGTAGACGGCACGCGCATCCACTTCCCGCTGGGCAAGGTGGTGTGCATCGGTCGCAACTACGCCGAGCATGCCAAGGAACTGGACAACCCCATTCCGACCGAGCCGTTGCTGTTCATCAAGCCCGGCAGTTGCGTGGTGCCGGCCGAGGGCGGTTTCAAGATCCCGGCCGATCGGGGCTCGGTGCACTACGAAGTGGAAATTGCCGTGCTGCTGGGCAAGTCGCTGTCCACCCGGCCAACCCCGGAGGAAGTGCTGGACGCCATTTCCGGTTACGCCCCGGCACTGGACCTTACCCTGCGTGACCTGCAGGCCAAGCTCAAGGAAAAAGGCCTGCCCTGGGAGCTCGCCAAGTGCTTCGACGGCGCCTGCGTGTTGCCGCCCTTCGTGTCTGCCTCCAGCTTCGAGGACACCACGGCCATCCCCGTACGCCTGACGGTGAACGGTGAAGTGCGCCAGGATGGCAGCAGCGCCATGATGCTCAACCCCATCGTGCCCATGATCCAGCACATGGCCGCACAGTTCTCGTTGCAGGCCGGGGATGTGATCCTGACCGGCACGCCGGCTGGGGTAGGGCCATTCATTGCGGGTGACGAGGTGGTACTGGAGCTGCCAGGCGTCAGCCGTTTCGAAAGCCGCGTACTCTGACCTGGGCGAAGCCCCACCGCGGCGGCGGTGGGGTTTTGTTTACCGATTTTTTCACACCCTATCTGGATAATGCGCTGATCCCCGCCCATCACACAGGATCCTGCTCGCATGCCCTCTTCAGCCACGGCCCCGGCGGCCCCGATGCGACGCTTCTACCTGCGCTGGCCTTTCGCCCTAGCCGTGGTGGCGGCAATCGCTTATGGCGTGGCATTTCTCATGCACTGGGATGACCGCGGCATGCTGTGGGTCAAGGAGCACTTCGAGACCACTGCCGAACGCGGCGAAAGCGTCTGGTTACCGGACTACAAAGTGGAAATCGACGCGAAACCCCTTCCGGGCATGGCAGATGACGAAGCGTCAGATCTCGCCTTCAACCCCAGTACGCGCACGCTGTTTTCCGTCATGGGCAAAAAGCCAATTTTGACCGAGTTGAACCTCGACGGTGATGTACTGCGCAACATCCCGCTCAAGGGCTGGGCCAACCCTGAAGGTGTCACGGTGATGGAGGGCGGCTACATGGCCATCACCGATGAGCGTCTGCATGACCTGACTGTCGTCAAAGTGGATGCGAGCACCACGGAGTTGAACCACGCCGATTTCCAGAGCCATGACCTGGGCCTTTCTGAAAATGGCAACAAGGGTTTCGAGGCCGTGGTCTGGGACCCTCGGCGCAAACGCCTGGTGATCGGCGAAGAGCGCCCGCCGCGGCTTTATGAATGGAGCAGCAACGGGCAAAGCCTGCTGAGTGGCAACAAGACGGCGTTGCCCACCGACCCGCTGGACCTGCGCAACCTCTCGGCACTGGGCATCGACCCGCGCACCGGGCACTTGCTGGCGCTCTCCGCCGACTCGCACATGCTGCTGGAGCTGAACCACAAGGGCGAAAAGATCAGTTTCATGACCTTGTTAGGTGGGTTCAACGGCCTGCAAAAAACCATCCCCCGTGCCGAAGGGGTGGCCATGGATGACCAGGGCACCCTGTACATCATCAGCGAACCCGCGCTGTTCTACCGGTTCAAGAAAGGCTGAACGCGTGCTCGGCGATGGATAATTGAATGATGGCATTAAGCTTTATTTCAGTTGTCTGTGCTTAAATTCGCCATCCTTCGTCGAGCCTGCCCGCATGCCCCGCTACTTGCGTTTGTCGTTGATCCCCGTGGCCCTGTGCCTGCTCGTGCTCGGTTGGGCAGGGCAGGAGCTGCGTCTTTTCGAGCGCGCCTGGTTCAACCTCAAGGCCTGGTGGCACCCTGCCGAACAGGGCATCGGCCTGGACCGTTACCGGGTAGCGGTGGAAGCCCGGCCGGTGGAGGGGCTGGACGACGACCTTTCGGCGCTGACCTATGACCCGGACCGCAAAACCCTGTTTACCGTCACCAATGCCCGTTCCGAACTGATTGAGTTGTCGCTCGAGGGGCGCATTCTGCGCCGCGTGCCGCTGACCGGCTTTGGTGACCCTGAGGCGGTCGAGTACGTGGGGCCCAACAGCTACGTCATCACCGATGAACGCCAGCAACGGCTGATCCGTGTGCGGCTGCAGGATGACACCCCGTTCCTGGACGCGGCCGATGCCGAGCAGCTTACCTTGGGCATTGGCCTGAATGGCAACAAGGGCTTCGAAGGGCTGGCCTACGATTCTGCCGGCAAGCGCCTGTTCGTGGCCAAGGAGCGGGACCCGATGCTGATCTACGAGGTGCACGGGTTCCCCCACGACAACCCGCAGCAGCCTTATGCCGTGAACGTGGTGCAGGACAGCAAGCGCGATGCGCGGCTGTTTGTACGCGACCTGTCGAGCTTGCAGTTCGATGAGCGCAGCGGGCACCTGCTGGCGCTGTCGGACGAGTCGCGCCTGCTGCTGGAACTGGATGTACAAGGCAAGCCGCTGAGCACCCTGTCTTTACGCAAGGGTGCCCATGGGCTGAAGGCGACGGTGCCGCAGGCGGAGGGCGTGGCGATGGACGACGCCGGCACCCTTTATATGGTCAGTGAGCCGAACCTGTTCTACGTGTTCAAGCTGCCGGCCCCATGAGCCGGCGGGGCCCCACCCAGGCTTATTCGGCTTTCAGGCTCTTCACGCCATCGGCGGTGCCCAGCAGCAGCAGGTCTGCCGGGCGAGCGGCGAACAGGCCATTGGTTACCACGCCGACAATGGCATTGATCTGTGCTTCCAGCTCGACCGGGTTGGTGATCTGCAGGTTGTGCACATCGAGGATCACGTTGCCGTTGTCGGTGACCACACCTTCACGGTACACCGGGTCGCCGCCCAGCTTTACCAGCTGGCGCGCCACGTGGCTGCGGGCCATGGGGATGACCTCGACCGGCAGCGGGAAAGCGCCCAGCACAGGCACCAGCTTGCTGCCGTCGGCGATACAGATAAAGGTTTTGGCGACCGCCGCGACGATTTTCTCGCGGGTCAGGGCTGCGCCACCGCCCTTGATCAGGTTCAGGTGCTCGTCGCTTTCGTCGGCGCCGTCCACGTAGAACTCCAGCTCGCTGACGCTGTTCAGCTCGAATACCGGAATGCCGTGGCCCTTCAGGCGCTGCGCGGTAGCCTCGGAGCTGGCGACGGCGCCATCGAAGGCGGCCTTGTGCTGGGCCAGGGCGTCGATGAAGAAGTTGGCGGTGGAGCCGGTCCCGACGCCGACAACGCTCTTTTCATCCAGCTTGGGCAGAATGAAGTCGACAGCGGCCTGGGCGACGGCCTGTTTGAGTTGGTCCTGGGTCATGCGGGCTCCGAAATGGGGCAGGGCGTTTTCAAAGGGGCCTAGTATAACGGCTTGCAGGGCTTTGCTGTGGTCGCCCGACGTAGCGCTGGGGTAGACTTCCAGGCCTTGTCCCGCGGCCCAGTGATGCTTTCCAGATGCTCGAACAGTACGTCAAGAAGATCCTCACCTCGCGCGTCTATGACGTTGCCGTCGAAACCCCGTTGCAGCCTGCCGGGCAGCTCAGCGCACGCCTGGGTAACCAGATCCTGCTCAAGCGCGAAGACCTGCAGCCGGTGTTCTCGTTCAAGATCCGCGGGGCCTACAACAAGCTGGCGCAACTGACCCCGCAGGAGCTGGCCCGGGGCGTTGTCACGGCATCGGCTGGCAACCACGCTCAGGGCCTGGCACTGGCGGCGCGGGAAATGGGCATCAAGGCAACCATCGTGATGCCCAAGACCACCCCCGAGATCAAGATCGAGGGCGTGCGCTCGCGGGGCGGCAAGGTGGTGCTGCACGGCGACTCCTTCCCCGAGGCGCTGGCCTACTCGCTGAAACTGGTCGACGAGAAGGGCTTCGTCTACATCCACCCTTACGATGACCCGCACACCATTGCCGGGCAGGGCACCGTGGCCATGGAAATCCTGCGCCAGCACCCTGGCCGTCTGGATGCCATCTTCGTGCCTGTGGGCGGCGGGGGCCTGATTGCCGGCATCGCCGCCTACGTGAAGTACCTGCGCCCCGACATCAAGGTGATCGGCGTGGAACCGGACGACTCCAACTGCCTGCAGGCGGCGATGGCTGCCGGTGAGCGGGTGGTGCTGCCGCAGGTGGGCTTGTTCGCCGATGGCGTGGCGGTGGCGCAGATCGGCCAGCATACCTTCGATATCTGCCGTCACCACGTGGACGAAGTGGTCACCGTCAGCACCGATGAAATTTGCGCGGCCATCAAGGATATCTACGACGATACCCGCTCCATCACCGAGCCTGCCGGGGCACTGGGTGTGGCCGGTATCAAGCGCTACGTGGAAATGTATGGCGTGACGGGCCACACCCTGGTGGCCATCGACTCAGGCGCCAACGTCAATTTCGACCGCCTGCGCCATGTGGCCGAACGTGCCGAGCTGGGTGAAAAGCGCGAGGCCATCATCGCCGTGACCATCCCGGAGCGGCCAGGCAGCTTCAAGGCGTTCTGCGAAGCGATCGGTAAGCGGCAGATCACCGAATTCAACTACCGCAAGCATACCTCCGACGAAGCCCACATCTTCGTCGGCGTGCAAACCCACCCGGAAAACGACCCACGTGCTGCCCTGGTGCAGCAACTGGTGGACCAGGGCTTCCCGGTGACCGACCTTACCGATAACGAACTGGCCAAGTTGCACATCCGCCACATGGTCGGCGGCCATTCGGCGGGCGCCAGCGACGAAATGGTACTGCGTTTCGAGTTCCCGGAGCGGCCAGGCGCGCTGTTCAACTTCCTCGACAAGCTGGGTGGGCGCTGGAACATCTCCATGTTCCACTACCGCAACCACGGGGCGGCAGACGGGCGCGTGGTGGCGGGGCTGCAGGTGCCGGAAGAGGAACGTCACCTGGTGCCTGCGGCGCTGGCCAAGATCGGCTACCCCTACTGGGACGAAACCGAAAACCCGGCCTACAAGCTGTTCCTGGGCTGAACGGCTAAGCTTGGGCGTGCACCGCAGGCCAAAGGACACATGAGATGGAACACCTGACCACCCTCAAGACGCTCCATGTGATCGCCACCGTGCTCCTGCTGCTGGGGGCCGCAGGGCTTGCCTTGTGGACCCTGCGTGCTTACCGAAAGGGCGACCCACAGCCCTGGGCCAGGTTGTTGCAGCGCCCGCTGATCTTCGTCTGGCTGGTCATGGCCGTGTGCCTGGTCAGCATGCCGTTCACCGGCTGGTGGCTGGTGCACCTGGTTGGCTGGCCGCTGGGGCAGACCTGGCTGCTGGCCTCGAGCGTACTGTATACCTTGGGCGCTTTTGCCGCAGCCTGGCTGTTGCTGCGTCTGAACCGCCTGCGCAAGGCGCAGGCCGTGGGTTTGCGCTACACCTTGGCGCTGTCGCTGTTCAGCGGGCTGTGCTTCCTGTCCATCGCCGGGCTGATGGGCGCCAAGCCGGTCTGAACGGTACCTGTGAGGCAACTGGGCAGGTTGGCAAGCACCCAGGCCGGCTATCCCGCAGCCCTTGCTGCATATAAGCCGGGCAGGCGCGTTGCTGCGCTCGCAGGCTTTGTGGAACAATGCGGTGACATGCGTTTGCGAGGTTGCTGCCGTGATCGACCCGGATGGTTTTCGCCCCAATGTAGGGATCATTCTTACGAATGATTCCGGGCAGGTGTTATGGGCTCGCCGGATCAACCAGGATGCCTGGCAATTTCCCCAGGGTGGTATCAACCCTGACGAGACGCCGGAAGATGCCCTGTACCGCGAGCTGAACGAAGAAGTTGGCCTTGAACGCGACGATGTAGAAATTCTTGCCTGCACCCGTGGCTGGTTGCGTTATCGTTTACCCCAGCGGCTGGTGCGTACCCACAGCCAGCCCCTGTGCATCGGCCAGAAACAGAAGTGGTTCCTGCTGCGGCTGATCAGCAATGAACAGCGGGTGCGCATGGACCTGACCGGCAAGCCGGAGTTCGACGGCTGGCGCTGGGTGAGTTACTGGTACCCGCTGGGGCAGGTTGTGACATTCAAGCGCGAGGTTTACCGCCGCGCCCTGAAAGAGCTAGCACCGCGTCTTCTGACGCGCGACTGACGACGGAGTTCGACCCCGAGCCATGCTCAATACGCTGCGCAAGATCGTCCAGGAAGTGAACTCCGCCAAAGATCTCAAGTCGGCGTTGGGGATCATTGTCTTGCGTGTCAAGGAAGCCATGGGCAGCCAGGTCTGCTCGGTTTACCTGCTCGACCCGGAAACCAACCGCTTCGTGCTGATGGCGACCGAAGGCCTCAACAAGCGCTCCATCGGCAAGGTCAGCATGGCGCCCAACGAGGGCCTGGTGGGCCTGGTGGGCACCCGGGAAGAGCCGCTCAACCTGGAAAACGCCGCTGCCCACCCGCGCTACCGCTACTTTGCCGAAACCGGCGAAGAGAAATTCGCATCGTTCCTTGGCGCCCCCATCATCCACCACCGCCGTGTGGTGGGGGTACTGGTCATCCAGCAGAAAGAGCGGCGCCAGTTCGACGAAGGTGAGGAAGCCTTCCTGGTCACCATGAGTGCCCAGCTGGCGGGGGTAATCGCCCACGCCGAAGCCACTGGCTCCATCCGCGGCCTCGGCCGACAGGGCAAGGGCATCCAGGAAGCGCGCTTCGTCGGCGTACCGGGCTCGCCGGGTGCTGCCGTGGGGCGTGCCGTGGTCATGTTGCCGCCCGCCGACCTGGAAGTGGTGCCGGACAAAACCGTCGAAGACATCGACGCTGAACTGGCCCTGTTCCACAACGCCCTCGAGGGCGTGCGTGCCGACATGCGCAAGCTTTCCGCCAAGCTGGCCACCCAGCTGCGCCCCGAAGAGCGGGCGCTGTTCGATGTGTACCTGATGATGCTCGAGGACGCGGCCCTCGGTGGCGAGGTGCGCGATGTGATCCGCACCGGCCAGTGGGCCCAGGGCGCCCTGCGCCAGGTGGTGGGCGAGCACGTCAACCGCTTCGAGCTGATGGACGATGACTACCTGCGTGAGCGTGCCTCTGACGTCAAGGACCTGGGGCGGCGGCTGCTGGCCTACCTGCAACAGGCGCGTTCGCAGTCGCTGGTGTATGCCGACAACACCATCCTGGTGAGTGAAGAGCTGACCCCGGCCATGCTGGGGGAAGTGCCAGAAGGCAAGCTGGTGGGCCTGGTTTCGGTACTGGGCTCGGGCAACTCCCACGTGGCGATTTTGGCCCGGGCCATGGGTATCCCCACGGTGATGGGCCTGGTCGACCTGCCGTACTCCAAGGTCGACGGCATCGAGCTGATCGTCGACGGTTACAAGGGCGAGGTGTACACCAACCCCAGCGAGGTGCTGCGCAAGCAGTACAGCGATGTGGTGGAGGAGGAGCGCCAGCTGGCCAAGGGCTTGGACGCGCTGCGTGAGTTGCCGTGCGTGACCCCGGACGGCCACCGCATGCCGTTGTGGGTGAACACTGGCCTACTGGCGGACGTGGCGCGCGCGCAGCAGCGCGGCGCCGAAGGGGTAGGCCTGTACCGCACCGAAGTGCCGTTCATGATCAACCAGCGCTTCCCCAGCGAGAAAGAGCAGCTGGCGATCTACCGTGAGCAATTGGCGGCGTTCCACCCGCTGCCGGTCACCATGCGTACGCTCGACATCGGCGGCGACAAGGCGCTTTCGTACTTTCCGATCAAGGAAGACAACCCCTTCCTGGGCTGGCGCGGCATCCGCGTCACCCTCGACCACCCGGAAATCTTCCTGGTCCAGACCCGGGCCATGCTCAAGGCCAGCGAGGGCCTGAACAACCTGCGTATCCTGCTGCCGATGATCTCGGGCATCCACGAGCTGGAAGAGGCCTTGCACCTGATCCACCGCGCCTGGGGCGAAGTGCGTGACGAAGGCACTGACGTGCCGATGCCACCGGTGGGGGTGATGGTTGAAATCCCGGCCGCGGTGTACCAGACCAAAGAGCTTGCGCGGCAGGTGGACTTCCTGTCGGTGGGTTCCAACGACCTTACCCAGTACCTGCTGGCGGTGGACCGCAACAACCCGCGTGTGGCGGATTTGTACGACTACCTGCACCCGGCGGTGCTGCAGGCGCTCAGTACCGTGGTGCGTGACGCACATGGTGAAGGCAAGCCCGTGAGCATCTGCGGCGAAATGGCCGGTGACCCGGCTGCGGCGATCCTGTTGATGGCCATGGGGTTCGACAGCCTGTCGATGAACGCCACCAACCTGCCGAAGGTGAAGTGGATGCTGCGCCAGGTCGACATGGTCAAGGCCAGGGAGCTGCTGGCCGAGGCAATGAGCCACGACAACCCGCAGGTTATCCACAGCTCGTTGCAACTGGCCCTGAAAAACCTGGGGCTGGCGCGGATGATCGGGCCTGGGGCTGACAAGACCTTGTGATGTGCCACCGCGCCATGCGCCAAGGCGTTCGCGCGGCCCCCTCACACGTCCAACACCACCTCACCCAAATGCCCCCCAAAGGGCCCGAAACTACGCTCCACCATCCGCCGCCTGCCCTCGGCATCCATAATCAGCACTGTACTCGCCCGGGTGCCGTAGTTCTGGCTGGCGATGAATACGCTGGACAGCAACCTCTCTGTTGCCACCCCCACGCCTGTCTCCGGTAATTCGCTGTCAGCAGCAGGCTGGTTATCCGCCAGCAATGCCAGCAGCACATCCGGCCCTGCTGTTTCCAAAAGATTTTCCAGCCGGCTGCGTGCCTTCACCAACTTTGGCCACGGAGTATCCAGGCCTGCATTGGAAAGCCCGTAGACCCCAGCCCCCAGCAGGCGCGGTGCAGCCTCCCTGGCGTTCACATAGCCCAGCCGCTGCCCATCACCTACCAACAGGTTGAACCCGGAATACTGGCCGCTACGGCCGGCCACCTCGTCCAGGTAGGCCTCAACCCCCAGCTCACCCTGCAGGTAAGCCGCTACCAGCTCGCCCCGCGAGCGTGGGCCAAGGGGCTGGCCGGGGTCACGAATGTTGGTCAGCGCTGCGAACCGCCCCCGGGGGCCCACACCCAACCAGGTTCCACCCGCTTCCAGGTCGCGGCCGGCATGCACGCCGGGGGCATCACCCCATGGGGCAAGGGCCTGGGTAGGGCGGGCATAGAACTCATCGCGGTTGCCCGCCACGATCAGCGGCAGGGCATGCCCTGGCCGCCAGGCGAATACGATCAGGCACATGAGCCCGGCCTCCCTGTTTTCTGCCACTTTACCCAGGGTAACAGTGCAGATCCATTGTGATGCAGAGTTCACTAGAGCGCCAAGGCCGGCTTCCGTTACCATGCCGGATTGATTTTTCGGGGGATGCCGAGTGGAATTCGTGCTCTATCTGCTATTGGGTGCATGCGCCGGGGTACTGGCCGGGCTGTTCGGCGTGGGGGGCGGGATCATCATCGTGCCCGTGCTGGTGTTCAGCTTCACCTTGCAGGGCTTCGATGCCTCGGTGCTGACACATCTGGCGGTCGGCACCTCACTGGCAACCATCGTCTTCACCTCGATCAACGCCGTGCTCGAACACCACCGCAAGCGCGCGGTGCAGTGGCCGATCTTCGCCTGGATGACTTTGGGTATCCTGCTGGGCGCCGGTATCGGCGCCAAGACTGCGTCGTTGATCCAGGGGCCGATGCTGCAGAAGATCATCGGCGTATTCGCCCTGGTCATCGCTGTGCAGATGGCGCTGGACCTCAAGCCCAAGGCCAGCCGTGGTATCCCTGGCAAGCCTGGGCTGATCGCGGCCGGTGGCGTCATTGGCTGGGCCTCCGCCATCTTTGGCATCGGTGGGGGCTCACTGACCGTGCCGTTCCTCACCTGGCGCAGCCTGCCGATGCAGCAGGCGGTTGCCACATCCTCGGCCTGCGGCCTGCCCATTGCCGTGGCCAGTGCGCTCAGTTTCATGGTGTTGGGCTGGCACGAGTCAAACCTGCCGCCCAACAGCGTAGGGTATGTGTACCTGCCGGCACTGGTGGGTATCGCAGTCACCAGCATGTTTTTCGCACGTTTTGGCGCGCGCCTGGCTCATAGGCTGTCGCCACGCCTGCTCAAGCGCCTGTTTGCGGCACTGCTGTTCAGTGTCGGCCTGAGTTTTTTGATTTGAACCAAGAGGAAGTTACATGCTGCCTTACCCGCAGATAGACCCCGTGGCGGTGGCCCTGGGGCCATTGAAGATTCACTGGTACGGGCTGATGTACCTGGTTGGTATCGGCGGCGCCTGGCTGCTCGCCACGCGGCGCCTGAACCGCTTCGATCCCACCTGGACCCGGGAAAAGCTCTCCGACCTGGTGTTCTGGCTGTCGATGGGGGTAATTGTCGGTGGGCGGCTGGGCTATGTATTGTTCTACGACCTGCACGCCTATCTGTCCAACCCCACCCTGATCCTTGAGGTGTGGAAGGGCGGCATGTCGTTCCACGGCGGCTTCATCGGCGTGATGCTGGCGGCGCTGTGGTTCGGCAAGCGCAACAACAAGTCGTTCTTCGAACTGATGGATTTCGTTGCCCCACTGGTACCCATCGGCCTGGGCGCAGGGCGCATTGGCAACTTCATCAACGCCGAGCTGTGGGGCAAGCCTACCGACGTGCCTTGGGCGATGATCTTCCCGCCGTTCAGCGACCCGGCGCAGCTGCCGCGCCACCCGTCGCAGCTGTATCAGTTCGCGCTGGAAGGCGTGGCGCTGTTCGCCATTCTCTGGCTGTTCTCGCGCAAGCCACGGCCAACCATGGCGGTGTCTGGCATGTTCGCCTTGTTCTACGGCATCTTCCGCTTCATCGTGGAGTTCGTACGTGTGCCGGACGCCCAGCTGGGCTACATCGCCTGGGGTTGGCTGACCATGGGTCAGATTCTCTGCGTGCCCATGATCCTGGCTGGCATTGGCCTGATCTGGTGGGCTTATAATCGCAAGCCCACGGCGACACCCGCCTGATTAATCCCACGGCAGGGGCGATCCCCCTGCCGTATTTGCTACAGGTAAGCCATGAAACAGTATCTGGACCTGGTCCGCGACGTCATCGACAACGGCACGCTGCAGGAAAACCGCACCGGCATCCGTACCATCAGCCTGCCGGGTGCCATGCTGCGCTTCGACCTGCAAAAAGGCTTCCCCGCCATCACCACCCGCAAGCTGGCGTTCAAGTCGGCCATCGGTGAAATGGTCGGGTTCTTGCGCGGCGTACGTAACGCGGGTGAATTCCGTGAACTGGGTTGCAAGGTCTGGGACCAGAACGCCAACGAAAATGCCCAGTGGCTGGCCAACCCGTTCCGCCAGGGGCATGACGACCTGGGCGAGATCTACGGCGTGCAATGGCGCCAATGGCCGGGCTACAAACGCATCCCGCTGAGCAATTCGGCGGCCATCGAGAAAGCCGAGCTGGCAGGTTTTCGCCGCATTGCCCAGGACGAAGAAAACGGTGTGGCGTTTGTCATCCTGTACAAGGCCATCGATCAGGTGCGTCAGTGCCTGGACACCATCGCCAACGACCCGGGCAGCCGGCGCATCCTGTTCCACGGCTGGAACTGCGCCCAGCTGGATGAAATGGCGCTGCCGCCGTGCCACCTGCTGTACCAGTTCCACCCTAACGTCGAAACCCGCGAGATTTCCCTGACGTTGTACATCCGCTCCAACGACTTGGGCCTGGGCACACCGTTCAACCTGACCGAGGGCGCGGCGTTGCTGTCGCTGTTCGGCCGACTGACCGGTTACACCCCGCGCTGGTTCACGTATTTCATTGGCGACGCCCATGTGTATGAAAACCACCTGGACATGCTCAACGAGCAGCTCAAGCGTGAGCCGCTGGAGGCGCCCAAGCTGGTGATCAGCGACCGCGTGCCGGCGTTTGCCGAGACTGGCAAGTACGAGCCGCAATGGCTGGAGCAGATCGAGCCGGGTGATTTCTGGCTGGAAGGGTACGAGCACCATCCGCCGATGACAGCGCCGATGGCGGTCTAGCGTACAGAATCAGTGGCCGTGGCTTCGGCCGACATGTGAATGCTCCACATCGGGCACTGAAACCGCGCCATTGGTCTCCAGCTGCTGCAAGATGGCGCATTCTGCCCCCTGCCTGTTACAGCGGCGGCGCAGGTCCACCAGTTGCTCCTGCAACGCTACCAGGCCGTCGATGCGTGCCTGGACGTGCTCGATATGCTCGTCGATCAGCGCGTTCACGCTGCCACAGGAGGCCTGTGGGCTGTCGCGCAGTTGCAGCAGGCTGCGTATTTCTTCCAGGGTCATGTCGAGCGTGCGGCAGTTGCGGATGAACGTCAGGCGTTCCACGTGGGCCTGGGTGTATAGCCGGTAATTGCCATCGGTGCGGGCGGGCTCCGGCAACAGTTGCTCGCGCTCGTAATAGCGGATGGTTTCTACCGCACACTCGGTTGCCTTGGCCAGTTCGCCGATTTTCATCACTCATCCCCCATAATGGCTTGCCCCTATAGTGGCTACAGGGTGTTCACTTGGCAACAGGCCATTTAAGGACACCCCATGAACAAGCCTGTCAGCCACGACCACACGCATGATCACGACCATGGCGATCACGCCCATAGCCATGCCAGGCACAACCATGCCCCGCATGCGCACGCTTGCTGTGGCTCGCAAGCGGCGCCGGCCCTGGTACAGCTGACCGACAAGGCCAGCGACCAGGCGCAACTGAGCCGTTTCCGCATCGATGCCATGGACTGCCCGACCGAGCAGACGCTTATCCAAGACAAGCTGGGCCGCCTGGCCGGCATCGAGCAACTGGAGTTCAACCTCATCAACCGCGTGCTGGGTGTGCGTCATACCTTGCAGGGCACCGCCGAGATCGAGCGGGCCATCGACAGCCTGGGTATGAAAGCCGAGCCGCTGGGCGACGAGGACGACGGCGCTGCCACTGCCGCCCAGCCGGTGAAGAGCCGCTGGTGGCCATTGGCGTTGTCAGGCGTGGCGGCGATTGCCGCCGAAATCGTGCACTTTGCTCAACTGGCCCCGCAATGGGTAGTGGCGGCATTGGCACTGGCGGCCATTCTGGGGTGCGGCCTTGGCACCTACAAAAAGGGCTGGATCGCCCTGAAAAACCGCAACCTCAACATCAACGCCCTGATGAGCATTGCCGTGACCGGCGCGTTGTTGATCGGCCAGTGGCCTGAAGCTGCCATGGTGATGGTGCTGTTCACCGTCGCCGAGTTGATCGAGGCACGCTCACTGGACCGCGCACGCAATGCCATCAGCGGGTTGATGCAACTGACGCCGGACATGGCCACGGTGCAACAGGCCGACGGCCAGTGGCGTGAGGTTGATGTGCGCGAAGTGGCCATCGGCGCGCTGGTCAGGGTGCGCCCTGGTGAGCGCATCGGCCTGGATGGCGAGGTCACCAGTGGGCAGTCGAGTGTCGACCAGGCGCCGATTACGGGCGAAAGCCTGCCTGTGGAAAAGGCCGTGGGCGACAAGCTGTTCGCCGGCACCATCAACCAGGCCGGGGCGCTGGAGTTCCGCGCCACGGCGGCCGCCGGCCAGTCGACCCTGGCGCGCATCATCAAGGCTGTTGAACAGGCCCAGGGCGCACGGGCGCCTACCCAGCGCTTCGTCGACCGTTTCTCGCGCATCTACACCCCGGTGGTATTTGCCATCGCCCTGGCAGTGGCGATTCTTCCGCCGCTGTTCACGGGTGGCGCCTGGTTCGACTGGATCTACCGTGCGCTGGTGCTGCTGGTGGTGGCCTGCCCCTGTGCCCTGGTGATTTCCACCCCGGTGACCATCGTCAGCGGCCTGGCCGCTGCGGCCCGCAAGGGCATCCTGATCAAGGGTGGCGTGTACCTGGAAGGGGGCCGACACCTGGACTTCCTGGCGCTGGACAAAACCGGCACCATCACCCACGGCAAGCCGGTGCAAACCGACGCCACCGTGCTGCAGCCGCTGTTCGAAGGCCGTGCCCAGGCATTGGCCGCCAGCCTGGGTGGGCGCTCCGACCACCCGGTGTCGCGTGCCATTGCACAGTTTGGCCAGGCACAAGGCGTGGCCACCCAGGAGGTGCAGGACTTTGCCGCACTGGCTGGCCGTGGCGTGCGCGGTACCATCGAGGGCCAGGTGTATCACCTGGGCAATCACCGCCTGGTGGAAGAGCTGGGGTTGTGCTCGCCCGAGCTTGAAGCTCAGTTGGACGTGCTGGAGCGCCAGGGCAAGACCGTGGTGCTGTTACTGGACAGCTCCGGCCCGCTGGCACTGTTCGCGGTGGCCGATACCGTCAAGGAAACCAGCCGTCAGGCCATTGCCGAGCTGCATGAACTGGGCATCAAGACCGTGATGCTGACCGGTGACAACCCACATACTGCCCAGGCCATTGCCGCGGTAGTGGGGATCGACCGTGCCGAGGGTAATCTGCTGCCTGCCGACAAGCTCAAAAGCATCGAAGCGCTGTATGCCGAGGGCCATCGGGTGGGTATGGTCGGTGACGGGATCAATGATGCGCCGGCCCTGGCGCGGGCCGAAGTGGGCTTCGCCATGGCCGCAGCAGGCACCGATACCGCCATCGAAACCGCCGATGTGGCCCTGATGGACGACGATTTGCGCAAGATCCCGGCCTTCATCAGGCTTTCGCGGCAGAGCGCAGCCATCCTCATGCAGAACATCGTGCTGGCATTGGGCATCAAGGCGATCTTCCTGGCCATTACCTTCGCGGGCATGGCCACCATGTGGATGGCTGTGTTTGCCGACATGGGCGTGAGTTTGCTGGTGGTGTTCAACGGCCTGCGTCTGTTGCGCAAGTAGAGGGCACTAGCGGCCTGGGGCGTTAAAGCTGCTGGGCCAGCGCGTCCAGTTGCTCTTGCCGTTGCGGTTGGTTCACTTTCGCCCCCGGGTTGAGGGTGGACCACTGCGGATGGGCACGGGCACTGACCAGCGCCTCTGGCAACTTGCCCTGCCGCCAGGCCTTTTCATCCAGCTCACCCAGAAGAATGCTGTGCTGGGCCGCATGCCCCCGGTTTTCCAGCGCCACCAGCAACTGCTGCTGACGCAGGGCCAATAAGCGCAGCACGGTATCGTCCACCGTCAGCTCACGCTTGCCCTTCAGTTTGCCCATCAGCCGTGAACCATAGCTGCGGGCGGTTTGCAGCGCGCCGCCGGCGATGGCCCCGGCCAACGCTGCAGCACCTAACGTCAGGCCGCCGACCAGCAGGTCGACCCCGGCGCCAGCTGCTGCCCCGGCCGCTACGCCACTGCCCAGGCGCACCCCCAGCAGCTTGAGGGTTTCGGGGTTGAACAGGTCGTCACCCCAGCGCCCATCGAGCAGCGGCAGGTCGTTGGCATGGGCATCCTCGCGGCGAAAGGCATACAGCTTCAACAGGGCCTCGACGCAGCGCTGTTCACGCTGGCGCACATCATCACGTAATGCCCCGATGGCCTGGGCTTCTGCCGCAGGCTCGGCCGCGACGCTGCGCCGGCATGCAGCGCAGTCCAGCAGCAGTTCGGCGATCAGGCGTTTGGCGCTTTGCCGGCGGGCCAAGCGCTGCGCCTGCTGGTCGTCGATCAGCCGCTGCAGGTTGGGGCGGGCGTTTTCCAGCAGCAGGGCCAGGCTTTCGTAGAGGCGCCGCTCACCCTCCTCGGGCGGGGCCACGCTGTCGAACCGCACCAACGCGTGAAGTCCAAGCCTGGCAAGGGCTTCACGCCATTGGGGCTCGCGGTGTTGCTGGCTGGCGACAAAATTGAGCACCGGCAGCAGCGGCTTGCCGCAGCTGGCCAGTACCTCAAGCTCGTCTCGGTACTTGGCCAGCACCGGCTCGCGCGCATCAATGACATACAGCCCGGCATCGCTTGCCAGTAATTGGCGCAGCACCTTGGCCTCCTGTTCGAAACGCTGCCGGGCTTCGCTGCCCTGCAAAAAGCGCTGCAGCCGTGCCGGGCCATCGAGCCGTTCGCCGGGGCGCTCCAGGCGCTCGAGGTAGTCGAGCAGGGCGATGGCATCTTCCAGGCCGGGGGTGTCGTACAGCTCCAGCAGGGGTTCGCCGCCCACCGACAGGCGCGCCCCTTCCACGTGACGGGTGGTGCTGGGGCGGTGCGATACCTCGCCAAAGCCGACGTCGCGGGTAAGCGTGCGCAGCAGAGAGGTCTTGCCGACGTTGGTGTGGCCAACCACGGCCAGTTTAAGTGGCTCAGTCATGGCCAAGCTCCAGCCAGGTCAATGGAGGCGCCTCGCCATGGTGCAGGCCAAGGCGATCAAGGGCTTCGTGCCAATCGCCCAGGCGTTGGGCGTCCACCGTCAGCCCAGGCGTTGCTGGCAGCAGCCAGACCCGCGTGCTACCGGCCGTGCGGGCCAGCTCGGCCAGCAGGGCCAAGCTACCGCGGTCAGGGGAGCGGCTTGGGTCGCAGGCGATGGCCAGGCGCGCCGGGGGGAAGCGGCCCAACTGTTCAAGCAGGTGGTTGCGCGACTCACGGCTGTCGAGCACGCCGGCGTCGGTTACGCCTGCGGGCAGCGCGGGGGGCCAGGGCCGCTGGTCGTCCAGCTCCAGGCCGACCAACAGGCCGCCGCTGCCGTCGCCCGGCATTTTGCCTGCCGTGAACGCCGGCAGGCTTTCAGGGGCGTCGTCCTGCACGCCCATGCGCTCGCTGTGGGGCATCAGTGCCTCGCGCAGTGACGCATAGCCGGGCAGGTTCAGGTCCATCACCAGGCGGCTGCGGCCTTGTCGCCAGCGCCACAGGCACAGCCCGGCCAGCAACAGGCGCGGGAGCAGCCCGAACACCAGCACCACACCCAGCAGCCAACTGGCCCAGGCCTGGCGGGTCAAGGTCAGCGCCGGCAGCGTGTCGCCACTGGCGCGGACCATGGCCGGGTCGGGTACCGCAAAGCCCAGTAGCCCAGGCAGCGCCCCCAGTGCCTGGGTCAGGGAGATGAACGGGTCGGCGGCCAGCAGGGTGGTTTCCCACACAAAGCCGTAGCGCCGGGTGGCAAGCAGTGCCAGCATCACCCCCATGGCGCTGAGCATCGCCACCAGCCACAGGCTGTTGACCAGCAGGCCCAGCACCCAGCGGTTCAGGCGCTGGCGTTGCAACAGCACCAGCAGAGCCGGCGCCAGCTGCGCGGCCTTGGCATCCCTGGCAAAGCGCTCACTCAACCACAGCCAAAACCGGCCAAGCACCGCACCCTGCTCGCCGCTGAGCATGAAGCCAGCGGCCCAGCCCAGCAGCATCAGCAGGTTCAGCCCAAGCAGGCTGCCCAAGGCCCAGAACACGTTCACCGGGCGTTGCCCATCGCCCAGGGCTGCCAGTGCCAAGCCTGCACCACTGAGCACCGCCATCAGCAGCAATGCCAGCAAGGCCAGACGGGCGCCTTGTTTCCAGTGGCGCAGCGCCGTGGTCATGCCGTCGCGGTCTGCCAGCAGCAACGCACGGGTTTCCACCCGGGTCGCCAGCTCGCCGCCTTGCTGGCGGGCGCGGCGGTTGGCTTCCTGGTCTTCCAGCGGGCCGGCGTGTTCCTCGCGCAGGCGTACTGCTTCGGTAAGCCAGCGCTTGTCCAGGGGGGTAAGGGCAGTCACGAAGTCTTCCATTGCACAGGTCTGGGCAGAAGCATAACCCACCCGGCCGGTGCTATTCTCGCTGGCATGAATACATCACTGCCCCTCAGCCTGATCGCGGCGTATGCCGAAAACCGCGTGATAGGTATCGACAACTCCATGCCCTGGCACCTGCCGGGGGACTTCAGGTATTTCAAGGCCACCACCTTGGGCAAGCCGATCATCATGGGCCGCAAGACCTGGGATTCGCTGGGCCGGCCACTGCCAGGGCGGCTGAACATTGTGGTCAGCCGGCAACCGGGCCTGGCGCTGGCTGGCGCCGAAGTGTTCGGTTCGCTGGAGCAGGCGCTGGTGCGTGCCGAGCAGTGGGCGCGTGAGCAGGGCGTCGACGAGCTGATGCTGATCGGCGGTGCGCAGCTGTATGGGCAGGCACTGGAGAAAGGGCTGGTCAGCCGCATGTACCTGACCCGGGTGGCGTTGTCGCCCGAGGGCGACGCCTGGTTCCCGGCGTTCGACCCGCAGCAGTGGGCACTGGTGTCCAGCGAGGCCCAGGTGGAGGAGGGGAAGCCTGGGTATCAGTTTGAGGTGTGGGACAGGGTTTGACAGCCGGCGGTTGAGTGGGGGCCGGCGAGCCCGCCCCCACCTCGGTGAACCTCAGGTATGGCTCAGCTCGGCGTGCTCGTCGTCTGCCAGCACTGCCTTGTCGGTTTCTTTCAGCAACTGGCTGGTCACCACGCCTGCGGTCATCGAACCGTTGACGTTCAATGCCGTGCGCCCCATGTCGATCAGGGGTTCCACCGAAATCAGCAAGGCCACCAGCTCAACCGGTAAGCCCATGGCCGGCAGCACGATCAGTGCGGCGAACGTGGCGCCGCCACCTACGCCTGCCACCCCCGCAGAGCTCAGGGTGACGATGGCCACCAGGGTGGCGATCCACAGTGGGTCGAAGGTGTCGATGCCCACGGCCGGTGCCACCATCACCGCCAGCATGGCCGGGTACAAGCCGGCGCAGCCGTTCTGGCCAATAGTGGTACCGAACGATGCACTGAAGCTGGCAATCGACTGCGGCACACCCAGGCGGCGTGTCTGCGCTTCGATGTTCAGCGGAATACTGGCTGCGCTGGAACGGCTGGTGAAGGCAAAGGTAAGCACCGGCCACACCTTGCGGAAGAAGCGCAGCGGGCTCACGCCGGTCGAGGCCAGGATGATGGCGTGCACCACGAACATCAGCCCCAGGCCCAGGTAGGACACCACCACGAAACTGCCCAGCTTGAGGATGTCTTCCAGGTTGGAGCTGGCTACCACCTTGGCCATCAGCGCCAGCACGCCGTAGGGCGTGAGTTTCATCACCACGCGCACCAGGCGCATTACCCAAGCCTGCAGGGTATCGATGGCCGACAGGGCGCGCTGGCCCTTTTCGGCGTCGTCCTTGATCAGTTGCAACGCTGCCAGGCCGATGAACACCGCAAAGATCACCACGCTGATGATCGACGTCGGTTTGGCCCGTGCCAAATCCCCAACCGGGTTGCTGGGGATAAACGAGAGCAGCAGTTGCGGGATGTTGAGATCGGCGACCTTGCCTGCATAGTCGCTGTGGATAACCTGCATGCGTGCGCTTTCCTGCGCACCGGCCACCAGCCCCTCGGCGCTCAGGCCGAACAGGTTGGTCAACACGATGCCGATCAGTGCAGCGATGGCCGTGGTCAGCAGCAGCGTACCGATGCTGAGCACACTGATGCGCCCCAGGGACGATGCATTGTGAAGGCGCGCTACTGCGCTGAGGATGGAGGCGAAGATCAGCGGCATCACGATCATCTGCAGCAAGCCGACGTAGCCATTGCCGACCAGGTCCAGCCAGCCGATAGTGGCCTTCAGCACCGGGTGGCCGGCACCATAGAGGCTGTGCAGCACCAGGCCGAACGCCACGCCCATTGCCAGGCCCAGCAGTACTTTCTTGGCCAGGCTCCATTGCGTGCGGCGGGTTTGTGCCAGGCCCAGCAACAGGGCCAGGAATGCCAGCAGGTTGAGTGACAGCGGCAGGTTCATTGAAGCTCCAGCGAGAAAAGCGATAAGGGGCATCGCCTCTGTGAGCGATTGCGAACGGAAATGCTAACAGCCCGAAAACAAACGAATTTATACCTAAATGGAATGTGCATAGTCGTTTTTGGAATAACGGGTTGTCGTACACAGTGATGCGCAAGGCGCTCGTGGCGGGTTTGGGGTCGTTATCCGGGGTTTGCCAATTGCAGCAGTTGCACTAGCGTTGCTGGGTCACTTCAGGAGATTCGTACATGACGTTCGCGCCGAAGACCCTCGCCTTTTTCCTCGCCTCGCTGGTGAGTATCGAAACCATGGCCACCGAGCTCACCCATTGGCCCCCTGAGGCGGCGAAGCAACTCGACAGCATGATTGCCGCCAATGCCAACAAAGGTAACTACGCGGTGTTCGACATGGACAACACCAGCTACCGCTACGACCTTGAGGAGGCGCTGCTGCCGTTCATGGAGAACAAGGGCCTGCTGACCCGTGAAAAGCTCGACCCCTCTTTGAAACTGATGCCGTTCAAGGATACCGCTGAGCACAAGGAGAGCCTGTACAGCTATTACAATCGGCTGTGCGAGGTCGACGATATGGTCTGCTACCCCTGGGTCGCCCAGGTGTTTTCAGGGTTCACCCTGCAGCAGTTGAAACAGCAGGTGGATGAGCTGATGGCCAGCACAGCGCCCATCCCCGCCACCTACTACGAGGGCGACCAGGTCAAGACCCTGGACGTGCAGCCGCCCAAGGTATTCCAGGGCCAGGCCGAGCTGTACAACAAGCTGATGGAAAACGGCATCGACGTGTACGTGATATCCGCAGCGTCCGAGGAACTGGTGCGCATGGTCGCGTCAGACCCCAAGTACGGCTACAACGTCAAACCCCAGAACGTGATCGGCGTCAGCCTGCTGCTCAAGGACCCCGCCAGCGGCGCGCTCACCACCGCGCGCAAGCAGATCAGCGCCGGGCACTATGACCCCAAGGCCAACGAGCGTCTCGAACTCACCCCTTACCTGTGGACGCCGGCTACCTGGATGGCCGGCAAGCAGGCCGCCATCCTGACGTACATCGATGAGTGGAGGAAACCCGTGCTGGTCGGCGGCGACACGCCCACAAGCGACGGCTACATGCAGTTCCACGGGGTGGATGTTGGCAAGGGGGGTATCCACCTGTGGATAAACCGCAAGGCCAAGTACATGGACCAGCTGAACGGGATGATCGCCAAGCAGGCGGCGGCCCAGGCCAAGGAAGGGTTGCCGGTGACTGCCGACAAGAACTGGGTGATTGTGACGCCGGAGCAGATTCAGTAGGTCGGGCCGCAAAAAGGGGCCGCAAAGCGGCCCCTGTAACCAACCCGAGCAACTGCAGCTTCAAAGCCCGTCCAGCATCGCCTTGTTCCGCACTGCACCCTTGTCGGCACTGGTCGCCAACAGGGCGTAGGCCTTGAGGGCGGTGGTTACCTTGCGGGGGCGCACTTCGGCGGGTTTCCAGCCTTTCTTGTCCTGCTCGATGCGGCGGTGTGCCAGTTCTTCATCGCTGACCTGCAGGTTGATCGAACGGTTGGGGATGTCGATCAGCACCTTGTCGCCGTCGCGCACCAGGCCGATGGCACCGCCTGCTGCGGCCTCCGGTGAGGCATGGCCGATGGACAGGCCCGAGGTGCCGCCCGAGAAGCGGCCGTCGGTGAGCAGTGCGCAGGCTTTGCCCAGGCCCTTGGACTTCAGGTAGGAGGTGGGGTACAGCATTTCCTGCATGCCCGGGCCACCTTTGGGGCCTTCGTAGCGGATGATGACGATGTCGCCGGCCTTTACCTCGTCGGCAAGAATGCCACGCACGGCGCTGTCCTGGCTCTCGAAGATCTTCGCATTGCCCTCAAACACCAGGATCGACTCATCGACGCCGGCAGTTTTCACCACGCAACCGTCCTGGGCGATGTTGCCGTACAGCACGGCCAGCCCACCCTCTTGCGAGTAGGCGTGCTCGGCGCTGCGGATACACCCCTCGGCGCGGTCCAGGTCCAGGGTTGGCCAGCGGGTGGACTGGCTGAACGCGGTTTGGGTCGGGATGCCGGCAGGGCCTGCCTTGAAGAACGTGTGCACTGCCTCATCGTCGGTCTGGGTGATGTCCCATTTGGCGATGGCTTCTTCCATGCTGCGGCTGTGAACGGTCGGCAGGTCGGTGTGCAGCAAGCCGCCACGTGCCAGCGAACCAAGAATGCTGAAGATGCCGCCCGCGCGGTGCACATCTTCCATGTGGTACTTCTGGATGTTCGGCGCCACCTTGCACAGCTGCGGCACCTTGCGCGACAGGCGGTCGATGTCTCGCAGGTCGAAGGCCACTTCGGCCTCCTGGGCGGCTGCCAGCAAGTGCAGAATGGTGTTGGTGGAGCCACCCATGGCGATGTCGAGCATCATGGCGTTTTCGAACGCCTTGAAGTTGGCGATGTTGCGCGGCAGCACCGACTCGTCGTTCTCGCCGTAATAGCGTTTGCACAGATCGACGATGGTACGGCCAGCCGTAAGGAACAGCTGCTCGCGGTCGGAGTGGGTGGCCAGGGTCGAGCCATTGCCCGGCAGTGCCAGCCCCAGAGCCTCGGTCAGGCAGTTCATGGAGTTGGCCGTGAACATGCCGGAGCAGGAGCCGCACGTTGGGCAGGCGCTGCGCTCGTACTCGGCGACCTTCTCGTCGGACGCCGTGCTATCGGCGGCGATGACCATGGCGTCCACCAGGTCCAGGCCATGGTTGGCCAGTTTGGTCTTGCCGGCCTCCATCGGGCCGCCGGACACGAAGATCACCGGGATGTTCAGGCGCAGGGCAGCCATGAGCATGCCTGGGGTGATCTTGTCGCAGTTGGAGATGCACACGATGGCGTCAGCACAGTGGGCATTGACCATGTACTCCACGGCGTCGGCGATGATTTCGCGGCTTGGCAGCGAATACAGCATGCCGTCATGGCCCATGGCGATGCCGTCGTCGACCGCGATGGTGTTGAATTCCTTGGCCACGCCACCGGCGCACTCGATTTCGCGGGCAACCAGCTGGCCCAGGTCCTTCAGGTGTACGTGACCTGGGACGAACTGGGTGAACGAGTTGGCGATGGCGATGATCGGCTTCTTGAAGTCGTCGTCTTTCATGCCGGTGGCGCGCCACAGGGCACGGGCGCCGGCCATGTTGCGGCCGTGGGTGGAAGTCTTGGAACGATAATCAGGCATGAAGCACTCCTGGCGGCTTAATCAGGTCACAAAAAGGGGAGTGAGCTTCTCTTGTCCTTTGTACCGCAGGCCGGTTGCCACAGGCACGGATGGGGCCGAAGACCGCGCGGGATCGCCGCGTGCTTGACCAGAGCTCATAAACCCGCCGGGGATGACTGGCGATGAATAGGCCGATTCTACACCGCTGAGGCGGGGAGGGAACGACGATGTGCCTGGACGGCGGTTTTGGGCTTGTTACCGGTGCCTGTAGGAAACGTCTGAAATGCCCTGCAAAGGGCTGACCTTGCTGCCACCTATCACTATCATCCGGCCGCCGCATGTGCGGTTACACGAGATACATCCTCAATGGACCTTCCCAGTTACCGGTTCCCAACGAACTGCAATCTGGCACTGAGCGCGCCGTCGCCAGGGCTGCCGAAGGCTTGAGCCCGTGTGGTTGAGGTCTGCAGGCGCCTGCATCGGCGCCTGGAGAACTTCATGCAACAGCAAATCGAAAAAAACACCCCAGGTTCGGACGTGAACGCGGCGCTCGAGGCGCAACGCCGCGAAGCTACCGAAGACTTCCACAAGGGTGCTTCCATCACCAACCACATAGGCAACCTGCGGCATGCCACGCTTGGCCTGCTGTACCGCAAGCGTGTGCTGTGGCTGGTGTTGCTGGTGTTCGGCAACCTGTTTTCGGGGGCCGGCATCGCAGCCTTTGAAGAAACCATCGCCGCCAACATCGCGTTGGTATTCTTCCTGCCATTGCTGGTAGACAGCGGCGGCAATGCCGGCTCCCAGTCGGCAACGTTGATGGTGCGCGGGCTGGCCACCGGCGAAGTCATGCTGCGCGACTGGGCACGCATGCTGGGCCGGGAGTTCGGGGTAGCGTTGCTGTTGGGCTGCACCATGGCTGTTGCCGTGGCGGCGCTGGGGCTGCTGCGCGGTGGGCCGGAGATTGCACTGATCGTTGCCAGCAGCATGGTGGTGATCGTGATGGTGGGCAGCCTGATCGGCATGAGCTTGCCGTTTCTGCTCAGCCGCTTGCGGCTGGACCCTGCAACGGCCAGTGGCCCGTTGATCACATCGATTGCCGATGCGGCGGGTGTGCTGGTGTATTTTGGCATCGCCACGCAGGTACTGGCGCTTTAACCTGCAAGGGCATGGATGAGGGGCCGCCGAGCGGCCCCTTGTCGCGCAGGTCAGCTGTTGGGCAGCAACCGGCAGGTGATGCTCTTGATGTAGCGGGTTTCGGCGATGGCCGGGTGCACCGGGTGGTCCGGGCCCTGGCCGCCGCGTTCCAGCAACTGCATATTGCGGTCCAGGTGGCGGGCGCTGGTCAGCAGGATGTTGTGCAGGTCGTCTTCCGGCAGGTGCATCGAGCAGGAGGCGCTCACCAGAATGCCGTCCTTGCTCAGCATGCGCATGGCCTGCTCGTTCAGGCGCCGGTAGGCCGCTTCACCGTTTTTCAGGTCTTTCTTGCGTTTGATGAAGGCGGGCGGGTCGGCGATGATCACGTCAAAACGTTCTTCGGCCGCTTTCAGCTCGCGCAGGGCCTCGAACACGTCACCCTCGATGCAGGTCAGCTTTTCGCTGATACCGTTCAAGGCCGCGTTACGTTCAACGCCGTCCAGGGCGAAGCCAGACGCATCCACGCAGAACACTTCGCTGGCACCAAAGGCACCTGCCTGTACACCCCAGCCGCCGATGTAGCTGAACAGGTCCAGTACGCGCTTGCCCTTCACGTAGGGCGCCAGGCGCGCACGGTTCATGCGGTGATCGTAGAACCAGCCGGTTTTCTGGCCGTCGCGTACCGGGGCTTCGAAGCGAACGCCGTTTTCTTCCAGTGGCACCCAGTCGGGTACCTCCCCATACACCGTGTCCACGTAACGCTGCAGGCCTTCTGCATCCCGTGCGGCCGAGTCATTCTTGAACAGAATGCCGCTAGGCTTGAGTACCTGCACCAGTGCGGCGACCACCTCGTCCTTATGGGCTTCCATGGTCGCGGAGGCCAGTTGCACCACCAGGATATCGAAGAAGCGGTCCACCACCAGGCCCGGCAGCAGGTCGGAATCGCCGTACACCAGGCGGTAGCAGGGCTGTTCGAACAAGCGCTCGCGCAGGGACAGGGCTACGTTCAGGCGGTGTACCAGCAGCGATTTGTCCAGCGGCAGCTTGGCGTCACGGGACAGCAAACGGGCGCAGATCAGGTTATTGGGGCTGACGGCAACGATCCCCAGGGGCTTGCCGTTGGCAGCTTCCAGTACCGCCTGCTGGCCGGCCTGAAAGCCCTGGAGCGGGCTGGCGGCCACGTCGACCTCGTTGCTGTAGACCCACAGGTGGCCTGCGCGCAGGCGGCGGTCGGCGTTGGCTTTGAGGCGAAGGCTGGGCAGGGACATGACGTCGCTCCGGGAAAAAGAGCGGGAGTATAACGCCTGTCCGGCCTTCGCGCTGCCTGCCAGCTGTCAGGCCGACAGGGCCTTTACCAATTGCGCGTTGAAGGCGGGGATGTCATCTGGCTGACGGCTGCTGATCAGGTTGCCATCCACTACCACCTCTTCATCCACCCATTCGGCGCCGGCGTTGCGCAGGTCGTCCTGCAAGGTCTTGAAGCTGGTCATGCGCTTGCCCTTGGTCAGCCCGCTGGAAATCAGCAGCCAGCCGCCGTGGCAGATCACGGCCAGCGGCTTGCCGGCCGCATCGTGGCTTTTCACCAGTTGCTGCGCCCCGGCAATCAGCCGGATGGTGTCGGAGTTCTGCACGCCGCCTGGCAGTACCAGCGCATCGTAGACCGTCTGGCCGGCTGCATCGAAGGTGGCGTCGACCTGGAATTCATCCGCCGGTTTGTCGTGGTTCCAGCCACGCACCTTGCCCTCTTTCTCGCTGAGAATGTGCACCTGTGCGCCGGCCTTGGTCAGGGCCTCGCGAGGGCCGGTCAGCTCGACCTGCTCAAAACCGTCGGTAACCAGAATGGCCACGCGCTTGCCGTTCAGTGCTGTACTCATGGTCTTACTCCCTTACTCGATGTATATGAGAAACAGGCCAGTGGCGCTAAAGGAAAGTTCCAACGCACCGATTCAATGGTTAGTTTCCTGGCCGCCCGCCGCGTTAGAATTGGCGGTCCCATACGAGTGTGCACGCATGTCCCAAGAACTCAGCGCCGAACAGATCCAGCAAGCCTTGCAAGGCATTACCATTCCGCCGCAGCCGCAGATCATGGTCGATCTGCAGTTCGAGCAATACATGCCCGACCCGGACCTGGAAACCATCGCCAAGCTGATATCCCAGGACCCAGGGCTCTCCGGTGCCTTGCTCAAGCTCGTCAACTCGCCGCACTTCGGCCTGAGCAACAAGATCGGCTCGATCCAGCGCGCGGTGAACCTGCTGGGCAGCCGTTCGATCATCAACCTGATCAACGCCCAGTCGATCAAGGGCGAGATGAGCGACGAAACCATCGTCACCCTCAACCGCTTCTGGGACACCGCCCAGGACGTGGCGATGACCTGCCTGACCCTGGCCAAGCGCACGGGCATCCAGCCGGCGGACGAGGCCTACACCCTGGGGCTGTTCCATGACTGCGGCGTGCCGCTGATGCTCAAGCGCTTCCCCCACTACATGCAGGTGCTGGAAGACGCCTATGCCAAGGCCGACGAACACACCCGCGTGGTCGATACCGAAAACCGCACGCTCAATACCAACCATTCGGTGGTGGGGTATTTCACGGCCAAGTCCTGGCGCCTGCCCGAACACCTGACCGCGGCCATTGCCAACCACCACAATGCCCTCTCGGTGTTCCGCGACGACAGCTCAAGCAATAACCAGGGCCAGATGAAGAACCTGCTGGCGGTGCTGAAAATGGCGGAGCACATCTGCGCGTCGTTCCGGGTACTGGGCAACCAGGCGGTGGATCACGAATGGAACGCGGTCGGGCCGTTGGTGCTCGATTACATAGGCTTGTCGGAATACGACTTCGACAACCTCAAGCAGAATATCCAAGAGCTGGGTGGGCGCTGACACATGCCGGAACTTCCTGAAGTAGAAACCACCCGGCGCGGGATCGCGCCGCACCTGGAGGGCCAGCGGGTCAGCCGTGTGGTGGTGCGTGACCGGCGCCTGCGCTGGCCTGTGCCGGAAGACCTGGACGTACGCTTGTCCGGGCAACGTATCGTCACTGTCGAGCGGCGGGCGAAGTACCTGTTGATCAATGCCGAGGTCGGCACCCTCATCAGCCACCTTGGCATGTCAGGCAACTTGCGGTTGGTCGAGCTGGGTCTGCCGCCCGGCAAGCACGAGCACGTGGATATCGAACTGGAATCGGGCCTGATGCTGCGCTACACCGACCCCCGCCGCTTTGGCGCGATGCTCTGGAGCCAGGACCCGCTCAATCATGAGCTGTTGCTGCGCCTGGGGCCTGAACCGCTGACCGACCTGTTCGATGGTGAGCGCTTGTTCCAGCTGTCACGCGGGCGGTCGATGGCCGTCAAACCGTTCATCATGGACAACGCCGTGGTGGTGGGGGTGGGCAACATCTACGCCACCGAGGCGCTGTTTGCCGCCGGCATCGACCCACGCCGGCCGGCCGGTGGCATCTCGCGGGCGCGTTATCTGAAACTGGCGATCGAGATCAAGCGGGTGCTGGCCGCCGCCATCGAACAGGGCGGGACGACCTTGCGTGATTTCATCGGCGGCGATGGCCAGCCCGGGTATTTTCAGCAGACCCTGTTCGCTTACGGGCGCGGCGGCCAGCCGTGCAAGGTGTGCGGTACCGAACTGCGGGATGTGAAGCTGGGCCAGCGGGCCAGCGTGTTCTGCCCACGCTGCCAGCGCTGAGCACCCGCTGCTGCCCGCCCGGGCTCAGGCCTTGCCGGTAATCCTGAGGTACTTGGCCATCAGCTGTTCTTCGCTTTCCGGGTGGGCTTCATCCAGCGGGATGCAGTCTACCGGGCATACCTGCTGGCATTGAGGCTCATCGTAGTGCCCTACGCACTGGGTGCACAGGTTGGGGTCGATCACGTAGATCTCTTCGCCTTGGGAGATGGCCTCGTTCGGGCACTCGGGTTCGCAGACGTCGCAATTGATGCAATCGTCGGTGATGATCAAAGACATGGGGGCTCCGGCCGGGGCTCCTGGCCCGGGCATGTTCAACGCAAGGGCACAATTGTGCCGCATTCGCGCCCGCAGTGCACGCGGGCGCGACAAACTGGCAAGCGTGGCTACTGCTTGAAGCGCTCGGTCAGCGCGTCTGCCACCGCCGGGTGGACGAACTTGCTGATATCGCCGCCCAGCGCTGCGATTTCCCGCACCAGGGTCGAGGAAATGAACGAGTAGCGCTCAGAAGGTGTGAGGAACAGGCTTTCTACATCCGGCGCCAGTTGCCGGTTCATGTTCGCCAGCTGGAACTCGTACTCGAAATCGGACACCGCGCGCAGGCCACGAAGAAAGACGTTGGCGCCCTGTTCCTTGGCAAAGTGCGCCAGGAGCGAAGAAAAGCCGATGACTTCGACATTGGGCAGGTGCTTGGTGACCTCACGCGCCAGCGCTACCCGTTGCTCCAGTGGGAACAGCGGGTTTTTCTTGGGGCTGGCTGCCACCGCGATGATCACGGTGTCGAACAGCCGCGAGGCGCGCTCCACCAGATCGCCATGGCCTTTGGTAATGGGGTCGAAAGTACCCGGGTACAACACTCGGTTCATCGCGTCATCCTGGCTGGAGTGCGTTGGGGAGTCGGATGGTAGCGCAGCGACTGCGCCCGGCCAAGTCATGTGGCCGGCTGGGGCCACTATACTTCTCCCCATGCTGCGGCGCGAGGTTTGTGCGCCATCGCCAGGTATTTCATGTACCGTTCAACCAGGCCCTGCAGACCTGGCAAGGCTTGGCGTCATCTACCAGGAGATTGTCATGCCACTTGCGCAACTGATCACCCCACAGCAATTGGCCGAGCGGCTGGACTCGCCCGGGCTGGTGATCCTCGACTGCCGCTTTGCCCTTGAAGATGTGGACTATGGCCAGCGTAGTTACGCCCAAGGGCATATCGCCGGGGCCCATTTCGCCGACCTGGAGCGTGACCTCAGCGGCCCGATCAGCAAAGGGGTGACCGGCAGGCACCCGTTGCCCGACCCGGCCAGGCTGGCCGAGCGGCTGCGCGACTGGGGTATCGACGACGATAGCCAGGTGGTGCTTTACGACGATGGCCCCGGGGCTTTCGCTGCCCGGGCCTGGTGGCTGCTGGCCTGGCTGGGCAAACGTAGTGGCGTGGCGATTCTGGACGGGGGGCTGAAGGCCTGGCACGCCGCCCATTTGCCATTAAGCCTCGACCCACCGCTCAAGCGTGAGGGAGCGTTTGTAGGCCAACCCGACGGCAAGCTGCTGATTGATGCCGAGCACCTGGCCAGGCGCCTGGGTGCGAGCGACCTGACCCTGCTCGATGCCCGCGCGCAGCCACGCTTTCGCGGTGAGGTAGAGCCGATAGACCCGGTGGCAGGGCACATCCCTGGCGCCCAATGTGCGGCCTTTACCGACAACCTGGGGCCTGATGGGCGTTTCCTGCCGCCGGAGCAGCTGCGGCAGCGGTTTGACCAGCAGTTGGCCGGGCGTGCGCCGGAGCAGGTTGTGGCGTACTGCGGCTCAGGTGTAACGGCGTGCCATAACCTGTTTGCCCTGGCGCTTGCCGGTTACCCGTTAGGCAAGCTGTATGCCGGCTCGTGGAGTGAGTGGATCAACGACCCGGCACGGGGTGTAGCGACTGGCAGCTGATCGCGGCTCATTGGCCCTGCATCAGCCACTGCGGTATCCGGCGTTCGAGGTAGTACCCCGGGCGCCGCAGGCTGCCCTCCACAAACCCCACATGGCCACCTCGACCGTGCAGTTCGAACCGGGTGTTCGAAGCCAGGTCCCCAGGGCCCGGCAGGCTCCGGGTCGAAACGAACGGGTCATCGTTGGCGTGGATAATCAACGTGGGCGTACAGTTCTGCTTGAGGAAGAAGTGGCTGGATGACCGACGGTAGTAGTCGTGCACGTCGCTGAAGCCGTTGAGTGGCGCGGTGACCTTGGCGTCGAACTCCCAGAACGTGCGCAGGTTGCCCAGTGGCCCCAGTTGTTCCAGGGTTGCCAACCGGTCGTGATGGGCATTGTCATGGAAGTGACGTTGCTTGACCTGCACATAGGCCAGCATCTCGCGCATGAAGTGGGCCTGGTACACCTTGGAAAACCCCTGGGCGATGCGGTCGGCGGCGTGGTCAAGACGAAACGGCACCGAAACCGCCACCGCGGCCTGCAACTGGCTGGCCGCGCCGCATTCGCCCAGGTACTTGAGCAGCACGTTGCCACCCAGCGAGTAACCTACCGCATACAGGGGCGCCAGTGGGCGCCGCGCCCTTACGTGGCTGACGACTTCAGCCAGGTCTTCGCTGGCACCGGAGTGATAGCTGCGTGGCAGCAGGTTGGGTTCACCCGAACAACCACGCCAGTTCACCGCTGCGCTGGCCCAACCACAGGCGTGCAAGGCTTGCTGCAAGCCTTTTACGTAATGTGACTGGGACGAGCCGGTGAGGCCGTGCAGCACCAGTACCAAGGGGGCGTCTGGCTGGTGTGGGCCGTACCAGTCCAGGTCGATGAAGTCGCCATCGGCCAGCCACATACGCTCCCGCTCGCGCTGCAAGTCAGGCATCTTGCGCCACAGCGGCCCCCACAACGTCTGCAGGTGCGGATTGGAAAGGCCGGTGGCGGGGCGAAAGGTGGCGTCAGGGTTGGGCATGCTGGGCGGCTCATGAGGTGCCCGCCTAGCATGCCACGAACCGCGCCGCCCTGCCTGGGCTAGCGCTCGTCTGGCGTAGGCTGCGAGAGCGGCAGTTGCTCGACGGCAGGCCCGCTGGTAACGAACACTTCTGGCGCCTGGCCCAGCCATACCTGAGCGGCTTCCAGCAGGTGGGCAGGTGTCAGCGCCGCCAGGGTGTCCACGTAGGTAGTCAGGTGGTCGGCCGGCAAGCCTTGGTGGCTGTAGGTTGCAAGTGCACTGGCCAATTTGCCGTGGTCGGCCAGGTCATGGTGCAGCCGGGCGGCGATCTGGTTTACCGCCATGTCACACTCGGCCTGGCTGGGCCCATGCTCGCGCAGGCAGTTCAGCATGGCCGATACCAGGGCACCCGATGCGTCGCGGTGCTGGGGCACTACATCCCAATGAATCTGGAACAGGGTGGTTGCATCGAGCGGCCTGAGAAACGCCGACACGGCGTAGGTAAGGCTGCGCAGGTGGCGCAGTTCCTGGGTAAGGCGAGCCTCGTAACTGCCCCCCAGAATAGCGGTGAGCAGCACCAGCGCAGGGTAGGGCGGGTCTTTGGGGGCAACCCTGGCCGCGATGGTCAGCATCGCCTGGGTAGCGCTGCCAGCAAAATCCAGGTGTTGCACCAGGGGTAGAGGGTCGGCCGGGGCGGGCGGGGTTTGCGCCGCCCACTGCTGCGGTAGCGCCTGCGCCAGCACATTTACCAACTGCTCGGCCTCAGTGCGGCTCACATCACCGACCAGGCCGATGTCCAGGTTGTTGGCAGAGTACGCCTTCTGGTGGAAGGCGCGAACCTGCTCGGCACCCAGGTCATCAGCCGGTCGTGCAGCCGGCTGCGCAGCGTAGGGGTGGCCGTGGAACACATGGCTCATGGTGGCATTGGCCATTCGCAGAATGGGGTGTCGGCTTTGCCGGGCCTGATTGAACGCTATGCGTTCGCGGATCTTCGCCACCTCAGCCTCGCGCAGTGCTGGCCGGGCCACCATTTGCGTCAGCAAGCCGATGGCTTGGGCCCGTAACGTGGGCATGCTCAGGCATCGCAGGGCAATGGAGGTGCTGTCCTCGCTGATTTTCCTGCTCAGGGATGCACCCAGCCCTGCCAGCCGTTGGGCGAACTGTGCCGCGTCCAGGTCTTCGGTGCCTTGGTCGAGGCTGTACAGGGCAAGTGCTGCAAGGCCTGGGGTGTCACCGTCCAGCATGCTGCCGGCCCTGAAGCGCAGCACCAGGTCGATCATGGGGCGCCCCCGCGCTGCAATGAAGCTGACTCGCGTCCCCTCGGCCGTTTGCCATTGCTCGGCGGTCGCCTGCACGGAGGGCGCCCTGCCGAGCTCGATCGCCTGCATGGACTCCAGGTTCGCCATCGCGGCCAATGCCGGGTCTGTGGTGGGGCCTTGGCAAAGCAGGGGGTGATGAGGTGGCAACTGTTCGTGCGTCATGCTTGCGCTCCTGGCCGAAGGAAGGTGATGGTCAGGCGTTCACGCCCCAGGTAGGTATTGGCCACTTGTTGCAGGGTGGTTGCGTCGATGGCCACCAGCCGAGCTGCTTCGCTGTCGACCAGGCTGGCGGGTTGACCGGCCGCAGCTACCGAGCCAATGCCCTCGGCCTGCGAGGCGGGGTCTTCAAGGGTGAATAGCCGCCTTGCCAGCAGGCCCAGCTTCAGGTGCTGCAGTTCACTGCTGGGCAGCGTCAGGCTGCGTAGCTGGTCAATTTGCTGGTACACCGCCTCGGCGGCCTGCTCGGGGGTGGCGTGGGTGGTATTCACGTAGGCGGCAACGGTGAGCAGCGTGTCCCCGCGTACCAGGGGGTCGTAATTCACTCTTACACCTGTCAGTACACGCTGGTCCCGCACCAGCTCGCTGTAGAGCCAAGAGCTGGCGCCTTGGCCAAGCAGCTCTCCGATCAGTTCGAGGGCCGCCGTGGTGGTTTCGTCGGGTGCGGTGGCGCAGCCAGGAACGTTGAACGACATGAACAGGCCATGGGCGAGCCCCGGCAAGCTGACGGTGTGCGTGCGCGCCTGTAGCGCGTCGTCGTGCCTGGGTGCCGGGCAGTCTGTGACAGGCCCACTGATCAAGGGTGAAAAGTACTTGTCCACAGGCCCGCGCAGGGTCGCCAGGTCGATATCGCCGACCACCACCAGGGTGGCGTTGCTCGGGCGGTACCAGGTGCGGTACCAGGTACGCAGTTGCTGCAGGTCGAGGCTGCCCAGGTCGGCCGCAGTGCCGAAGCTTGGGGCTGCATAGGGGCTGTGACCGTGTGCCAGCGCCTGGTGGTGGTCGAGTGCTTGCTGGGCTGGCTGTGTATCGAGCTTGAGGCGGCGTTCGTCGACGATCGCCTTGGCAGCCCGGGCCAGGTCAGGGGCGTCGAAGGTGGCGCTGTGCATGGCATCGGCCATGATCTCCAGTGCCACTGGCAAGCGTGAGACGGGTAGCGAGATCTCGTAAGCGGTCGCATCCAGGCGGGTGCTGGCATTGGCCCGGCCGCCCAGCCGTGCGACGACGCGGGAATAATCCCCGGCCGCGAGCTTGCTGCTGCCTTCGAAGATCAGGTGTTCGAGCAGGTGTGACAGGTTGGTGTGGCCTGCCGGTTCGTGGCTGGTGCCCACGTGGTACCACAGTTGCACAGCGGCAAGCGAGGTTCCGTGCTGCTGGCGAAGGTAAACGGACAAGCCGTTTTCCAGGGTGAAATGCTGAACGGGGGAAGGGGTGGCCGCTGCAAGAGACGCAAGTGCCTCGGGCACCCCTTCGAGAGGGGCCGGCGCAGGTGAGGGTAGTGGCATGGCTGAAGTGCTCGGGTGGTTGGAAAGCCCAACAGCTTCAGCCAATGGCGCGCCTTGCCTGCGCTAGATAACTAGCCCCGCTGCCACAGTGCGTAATGCACCTGGCCGGTTTTTTTCTCACGGTGCAGGCGCCAGCTGGCAGGCAGTTGCAGGCTGGACGGCGCCGCTTCGCTCTCGGTGTACACCCATGCCTGCTCGCGCAACCACTGGTTCTGCTCCAGCAGGTTGCAGGTTTCAGCCAGCAGTTGCTGGTGGAACGGCGGGTCGAGGAACACCACATCGAACTGCTGTTTGGCCGGTGCCTGCAGGTAGCGCAGGGCGTCGGTCTGCAGGATCTGCCCCCTTGGGCAACGCAGAATCTCCAGGTTGTTTTTCAGGTTGGCGATGGCGGCCGGGTTGCTGTCCAGCGCCACGGCATCCTCGGCCCCGCGTGACAAGGCCTCGAGCACCAGGGCGCCGCTGCCGGTGAAGGCATCCAGTACCCGTGCCCCTTCGATGTAGGGCGCCAGCCAGTTGAACAGGGTTTCACGTACCCGGTCGGGGGTAGGGCGCAGGCCTTCGCCGTCAGGCACCGCCAGGCGCCGGCTGCGCCACTGGCCGGCGATGATGCGCAGGTGGCCCGAGCCTTTGCTTTGGTCCGGCTGCGGGCGGGCGGGAGGGGTGGATCTTGGCATTAGTGCTCCGGTACCCCGAGGGCTGGCTCGGCGGGTTTGTCGGTGGGGGCAGGCAACGGCTTTTGCGGCACGTTCGGGCCGACGGTGACGATCACCAGCTTGTCAGCGGCCAGGTGCCGGTTCATGGCGGCCTTGACCTGCTCGACGGTCAGCGCCTGGGACTGCTGCATGAAGTCCTCCAGCCAGGTCAGTGGCAGGTTGTAGAAGCCAATGGCGCCCAACTGCCCGACGATGCTTTCGTTGCTGGCATTGGACAGCGGGAAGCTGCCGGCCAGTTCACGTTTGGCGTCGTCCAGCTCCTGCTGGGTCGGGCCCGTGCTGAGGTAATCGGCAAGAATACCCTGAACCAGCTTCAGCGTCCCTTCGCTAAGCTCGGCTCGGGTTTGCAGGTTGATCATGAAGGGCCCGCGCACCTGCATCGGGCTGAACGCCGAATACACGCCGTAAGTCAGGCCACGTTTTTCCCGCACTTCGCTCATCAGCCGCGTACCGAACGCGCCACCGCCCAGGATCTGGTTGCCCAGCGAAAGCGCCGGCCAGTCCTTGTCCTGGCGGTCGATGCCCAGCTCGGCCAGCATCAGGTGGGTTTGCTTGGAGGGGAAGTCGATGTGGGTAAGCCCGGCCTTTGCGTCGGCTGGCTGGGCCGGGGCGGGCAATGCAGGGCCTTTCGGCAGGCCGGCGGACACCTGGGCGGCGATGGCTTCGGCTTCGCTGCGGCTCAGGTCGCCGACCAGGGCGATGACCGCGTTGCCTGGGGTATAGGCCTTGGCATGGAAGGCACGCAACTGTGCAAGGCCAAGGCTGTTGATGCTCTCAGGGCTGCCGTCGCTCGGGTGCGCGTAGGGGTGGGTACCGTAGAGTTTTTCGAACACCGCCTTGCCTGCAATTTTGCCCGGGTTCTGCTTGTCGTACTCGAAGCCCGCCAGCATCTGATTCTTGATGCGTTTGAGGGCCTCTTCAGGGAAGGTGGGCTTGCCCGCGACCTCAGTGAACAGCTTCAGTGCAGGTTCGCGCTTGTCCTTGGCACTCAGGCTGCGCAGCGAGGCCACGGCCATGTCGCGGTAGGAACCATTGCCGAAGTCCGCGCCCAGGCCCTCGAAGCCCTGGGCGATGGCGGTCACGTCCTTGCCGGCCACGCCTTCATTGAGCATGGCGTTGGTCAGAGCTGCCACCCCGGGGGTGGCGCCATCCTGGCTGCTGCCGGCGGCAAAGGTTACGCGCAGGTCGAACATGGGCAGTTCGCGGGCTTCGACGAACAGCACGCGTGCGCCCTCGGCCGTATTCCAGTGCTGAATGTTCAGCTGACGACGGCTGGGGGCCTTGCCGTCGAGCTCAGCCAGCGATTGCAGCGTATTGGCCGGGCGGGCCGCCGCGGTATCGGGCTTGGCCGCCTGGTCGGCCAGGGCCGGTGCGGCCAGCACGGTCGCCAGTGCCAGGGCACGGATGCCCGTGGCCAGCAGGGTGGGGCGTGGTGCGCGGCGGTCACTCATGGGCGGACTCCTCGGGCAGTACATGGGCAACGCTCAGGCGTTCGCGGGTGAAATAGGTGCGCGCGGCGTTCTGGATGTCCTGCGGGGTGACGCGCTTGAGCTCGTCCAGTTCGCTGTCGATCAGCTTCCAGGACAGGCCGACGGTTTCCAGCTGGCCAATGGTGGTGGCCTGGCTGCTGATGGAGTCGCGGTCGTAGACCAGGCCGGCAATGACCTGGGCGCGTACCCGCTCCAGTTCCTCGGCGGTCGGCGGGGTGGTCTTGAGTTCATCCAGCAATTGCCAGATGCCTTTCTCGACGTCGGCCAGGGTCTTGTGCTTCTGCACGTTGGGGGTGGCCGAGATCAGGAACAGGCTGTCGCCGCGGGTGAAGGCGTTGTAGCTGGACGATGCGCCAGCCACCAGCTCCTGGCCGCGCTCCAGGCGGGCAGGCATGCGCGCACTGTAGCCACCGTCAAGCAGCGCCGAGATCAGGCGCAGGGCATGCACCGTGCGCGGGTCCTGCGCGGTGGGCAGGCCCGGCACGTTGAAACCGTAGATCAGGCTGGGCAACTGGGTGCGCACATGCAGGGTCAGCTGGCGCTGGCCAGGTTCGGCCAGTTCCAGTGGCAGCTTGGCGGCGGGTACGGTGCGCTTGGGGATGGCGCCAAAGTACTTCTGCGCCAGGCCTTTCACCTCATCGGCGGTGACATCGCCCACCACCACCAGCGTAGCGTTGTTGGGGGCGTACCAGGACTCGTACCAGTGGCGCAGCTCTTCGACCTTCATGCGGTCAAGGTCGGCCATCCAGCCGATGGTGGGGGTGTGATAGCCGCTGGCAGGGTAGGCCATGGCGCGGAACAGCTCGAATGCCTTGGCATTGGGCTGGTCGTCGGTGCGCAGGCGGCGTTCTTCCTTGATGACCTCGATTTCACGGCTGAACTCGTCGGCCGGCAGGCGCAGGCTGGCCAGGCGGTCGGCTTCGAGTTCCAGGGCCACCGGCAGACGGTCGCGGGCCAGCACCTGGTAGTAAGCGGTGTAGTCGTCACTGGTGAAGGCGTTTTCTTCGGCACCCAGGTCGCGCAGGATGCGCGAGGCTTCGCCCGGGCCGATTTTGGCACTGCCCTTGAACATCATGTGCTCAAGCGCGTGGGACAGGCCTGTCTGGCCGGGGGTTTCGTAGCTGGAGCCAACCTTGTACCAGATTTGCGAAACCACCACCGGGGCACGGTGGTCCTCACGCACGACCACTTTGAGGCCGTTGTCGAGGATGAATTCGTGGGTGGGTTGCACATCGGCGGCGAAGGCCGCGAGCGGCAGGCACAGTGTGCCGAGCAACAGGCCTGCGGCGCGGCGGGCTAGAGCATTCATACGGTGTTTAACCTGTTCGGCGGCCCGCTGGGTTTAGCGTCGGCAGGCCAGGAGGTGCTAGGATACTGATCCGGTTGCCTGGCGACCATGCCTGTCGCCGTTCTGGCTTGCAGGACATCAAGACAAAACGTTGCGCATGAACCAGCCGGCTTCAAGATAGTCTGTTCTGCGTAGAAAGAATTCCCGATGCGCCATAGCTGGCCCATCGCTACCCTGAGATAGCCGTCTCCATGTTTGGTTCCAACGACGACAAGAAAGCGCCGGCCGAGGCCAGCGAGAAGAAAGGCCTGTTCAGCTGGTTTCGCAAGAAGCCGCAGCAACCTGTCGCCGAACAGCCGCAAACCCCAGAACCGCCGTCCGCCGAGCCGCATGCTGGCGAACCGGTAGCGCCTGCCCCGGTTGCCGAGCAGCCGCAGGAAGCGCCGGCCGAGCCTGTTGCCCCGGCGCCGCAGCCTGTCACCCCCGCACCGGTCGTTTCACCGCCTGCGCCAGCGCCCGTGGCTCCCCCCAGCGTGCCGGAGCCTGAGCAGGTTGCACCCGTTGTGCCTGCGCCGGTTGCCCAGCCAGTTGTCGAAGCGCCTGGCACGCAGCCCGTCGAGCAGGCCGCGCCTATCAGCAACCTGGTGTTGCCCGTGGCCGAAGAGCCTGTGGCGCTGGTGCCGGACCTCGAACCCAAGGCCCCGCCTGCCATCCCCGAGCGCCAGGCCCCCGAGCCTGCCGCCCCCGTTGCCGTCGAAGTGGCTGAAACCCAGGTAGATGCGCCTGCCGAAGTGGCAGTGGCCGCCCAGGTGGAAGCCGCGAAGCCTGGCTTCTTCGCCCGCCTCAAGCAGGGCCTGTCCAAGACCAGCGCCAGCATTGGCGAAGGCATGGCCAGCCTGTTCCTGGGCAAGAAGGTGATCGATGACGACCTGCTGGATGAAATCGAAACCCGCCTGCTAACGGCCGACGTGGGTGTGGAGGCCACCTCCACGATCGTGCAGAACCTGACCCAGAAGGTCGCCCGCAAGCAGCTGGCTGACGCCGATGCGCTGTACAAGTCGCTGCAGGAAGAGCTGGCTGCGCTGCTCAGGCCGGTTGAGCAGCCGCTGGTGGTGCAGGCGCAGAACAAGCCCTACGTGATCCTTGTGGTAGGCGTGAACGGCGCCGGCAAGACCACCACCATCGGCAAGCTGGCCAAGAAGCTGCAACTGGAAGGCAAAAAGGTGATGCTGGCGGCCGGTGACACCTTCCGCGCCGCAGCCGTGGAGCAGTTGCAGGTGTGGGGTGAGCGCAACAAGATCCCGGTCATCGCCCAGCACACCGGCGCCGATTCAGCTTCGGTGATTTTCGATGCCGTGCAGGCTGCCAAGGCCCGTGGCGTCGACGTGCTGATCGCCGATACCGCCGGCCGCCTGCACACCAAAGACAACCTGATGGAAGAGCTGAAGAAAGTGCGCCGGGTCATCGGCAAGCTTGACCCCGAAGCACCTCACGAGGTGCTGCTGGTGCTCGATGCCGGTACCGGCCAGAACGCCATCAGCCAGGCCAAGTACTTCAACCAGAGCGTCGAATTGACCGGCCTGGCCCTGACCAAGCTGGACGGCACGGCCAAGGGCGGCGTGATCTTCGCCCTGGCCAAGCAGTTCAAGCTGCCCATCCGCTTCATCGGTGTCGGTGAAGGTATCGATGACCTGCGCACCTTCGAAGCCGAGCCGTTCGTCAAGGCTCTGTTCGCCGAGCGAGACTGACCATGATCCGATTCGAACAGGTTGCCAAGCGCTATCCCAATGGTCATGTGGGGCTGCATGAGCTGAGTTTCCGGGCGCGCCGGGGCGAATTCCTGTTCGTCACCGGCCATTCGGGCGCCGGCAAGAGTACCTTGCTGCGCCTGCTGCTGGCCATGGAGCGCCCCACCAGCGGCAAGCTGATGCTGGCCGGCCAGGACCTGGGCCAGATCAGCAACTCGCAGATCCCGTTCCTGCGCCGCCAGATCGGCGTGGTGTTCCAGAACCACCAGTTGCTGTTCGACCGCACGGTCTTCAACAACATCGCCCTGCCGCTGCAGATTCTTGGCTTGTCCAAGCCCGAGATCGCCAAGCGTGTGGATTCCGCGCTGGAGCGTGTTTCGCTGTCCGACAAGGGCGAGCTGTACCCGGCGGACTTGTCCACGGGCCAGCAGCAGCGGGTGGGCATCGCCCGCGCCATCGTTCACCAGCCAGCCCTGCTGCTGGCCGACGAACCCACCGGTAACCTCGACCCGCGCCTGGCGGCAGAAATCATGGGCGTGTTCGAAGACATCAACCGGCTGGGCACCACCGTTTTGATCGCCAGCCACGACCTGGCACTGATTGCGCGAATGCGCCACCGCATGCTGACCCTGCAGCGCGGCCGCTTGATCGGCGATGGGGAGGCCGGGCAATGAGCACTACACGTACGCCGAAGGTGTCCGAGCGGGTGGCGCCTAAACCGGCCGACCCGCAAGCGCCTAAAAAACGCACCGCCGACGATGACGGGCCAGACCTGCGCACGCTGATGCATGCCTGGCTTGAAAGCCACCGTGCCAGCCTGGCGGACAGCTTGCGCCGCCTGGGCAAGCAGCCGATTGGCAGCTTTTTCACCTGCATGGTGATGGCGGTAGCCCTGAGCATGCCCATGGGCCTGTCGTTGCTGCTCAAGAACGTGGAGCAATTGGGCGGCTCCTGGCAGCGCGCGGCGCAGATTTCCCTGTACCTCAAGCTTGATGCCAACAGCCGTGATGGCGAGGCGTTGCGCGATGAGATCAAGGGCATGCCCGGCGTAGCCGAAGCCCAATACGTCAGCCGCGAGCAGGCACTGCAGGAATTCCAGCAGCAGTCCGGGCTGGGTGAAGCCCTGCGCGAATTGCCCGATAACCCACTGCCCGGTGTGGTGGTGGTCACCCCTACCGAGGTCGACAAGCCAGCCCTCGAAGCGCTGCGCCAGCGCCTGTCGGAGCTGCCGCGCGTTGACGTGGCCCAGCTTGACCTGGTGTGGGTGGAGCGCCTGGCGGCCATCCTCAAGCTGGGCGACCGGTTCGTGTTCGGGCTGGCGGTGATGCTGATTTCTGCATTGTTGTTAGTAATCGGTAACACAATTCGTCTACATATCGAAAACCGCCGTATCGAGATCGAAGTCATCAAGCTGGTCGGCGGTACCGATGCCTACGTGCGCCGGCCCTTCCTGTACATGGGCGCCCTATACGGGCTGGGCGCGGGCCTGCTGGCGTGGGCCATCCTGGCGTTTGGCTTGAGCTGGCTGAACGAGGCCGTGGTTGGCTTGTCCGGCCTGTACGGCAGTGACTTCGCCCTGGGCGGGGTACCGCCGTCCGATGGTCTGTCGCTCTTGATCGGAGCGGTGCTGTTGGGGTATATCGGTGCATGGATCGCAGTGGCCCGCCACCTGAACGAGCTGGCACCGCGATAGTTTTCTGTGCCTCATTGACGTGCTGTTCACGCAGGAACTTGTACCGTGGTTCCAGGTCAATGTAGGCAGCGCCCAAAAAGCGCGAGTTTAGTAAGTCGGAGGTTCTTGAATGACCACATCGTTGCAACCTGCCTATGCCCTGGTACCCGGTGCAAACCTGGAAGCCTACGTGCACACGGTCAACAGCATCCCGCTGCTGACGGTCGAGCAGGAGCGTGATCTGGCCGAGCGTCTCTACTATGAGCAGGATCTCGAGGCCGCTCGGCAGATGGTGATGGCCCACCTGCGTTTCGTCGTACACATTGCCCGTAGCTACGCAGGCTACGGGTTGGCCCAGGCTGACCTGGTGCAGGAAGGTAACGTCGGCCTGATGAAGGCCGTGAAGCGCTTTAACCCCGAAATGGGCGTGCGCCTGGTGTCGTTCGCCGTGCACTGGATCAAGGCTGAGATCCACGAGTTCATCTTGCGTAACTGGCGCATCGTCAAGGTGGCTACCACCAAGGCGCAGCGCAAGCTGTTCTTCAACCTGCGCAGCCAGAAGAAGCGTCTGGCGTGGCTGAACAACGACGAGGTGCATCGGGTGGCCGAAAGCCTCGGCGTAGAGCCGCGGGAGGTGCGCGAGATGGAAAGCCGCCTGAGCGGCCACGACATGGCGTTCGACCCGGCTTCCGAGGCGGATGACGACAGTGCCTTCCAGTCGCCTGCGCACTACCTGGAAGACCACCGTTACGACCCGGCCGTGCAACTGGAGGATGCTGACTGGAGCGACAACTCCACCAGCAACCTGCATCAGGCCCTGCAAGGCCTGGACGACCGTAGCCGCGATATCCTGTACCAGCGCTGGCTGGCCGAAGAGAAGGCCACCCTGCACGAGCTGGCAGACAAGTACAGCGTATCGGCCGAGCGTATTCGCCAGCTGGAGAAGAATGCGATGAACAAGGTCAAGGCGTTGATCGCTGCCTAACCCTGGTTCACGTCGCAAAAAAAGCCGCTGCCCCGTAAGGGACAGCGGCTTTTTCATGGCAGGTATTCAGAGCTTGCGGGAAGTGTTCAGTTGCATCAGGTAGCTGGGGCCGCCCAGCTGGCTCATCTGCCGGCTGATCCAGCCGGCGCGGCTGGCCACATAGGCACTGGGTCGGCCCGCGTTCCATTTGATCGGGCTTGGCAGCACCGCCGCCAGCTGAGCGGCCTGCTGGCGGCTCAGGCGGCTGGCATCCACACCGAAGTGATAGCGTGCCGCAGCCTGCGCGCCGAATACACCTGGGCCCCACTCGGCGCTGTTCAGGTACACCTCAAGGATGCGCTCCTTGGACCACAACAGCTCCATCAGGGCCGTGAACCACGCTTCCAGCCCCTTGCGCAACCAACTGCGCCCCGACCACAGGAACAGGTTCTTGGCCACCTGCTGGGTGAGGGTGCTGGCGCCACGGATGCCGCCCCCGCGTTCGTTGTAGGCCAGCGCAGCTTGGATGGCGGGTATGTCGAAGCCCCAGTGGGTGGCGAATTTCTGGTCCTCGCCGGCGATTACCGCCACTTTCAGGTCATCGGAAATGCGCTCCCACGGCACCCAGTCACGCTGCAGGTCGATGGGCTCGCCGTCTACCCAGGACTCCACCTTGCGCTCCACCATCAATGCCGTACCCGGTGGCGGTACCCAGCGGAACACCAGCACCAGCACGATACTGCCGGCGGCGAACCAGAGCAGGGCGCGGTACAGGCGACGTAAGAGGTTTGGCAGCATGGGCATGGCTTGGCCGTACGGATGGAAGGGGCCATTATACAGACCCGATACGAGGAGTCGTCCCATGCTTCGCAGCTTCCTGATGCTTGCCGCCTTTTTCGGTTTTACCGGTGTCGCGCTGGGCGCCTTCGCCGCGCACGGCCTCAAGAACAGGCTCAGTGCCGATTACCTGGCGATTTTCCACACCGGTGTGACCTACCAGCTGGTGCATGCCCTGGCGCTGTTCGGGGTTGCACTGCTGGCAGCGCACTTGCCCGGGCGGCTTGTCGGTTGGGCAGGCGGCCTGTTCGTGCTGGGTATCGTGCTGTTTTCCGGCAGCCTTTACCTGCTCACCCTCAGTGGCATCGGCAAGCTCGGCATCATCACCCCCATCGGCGGTGTGTGCTTCCTTGCCGGCTGGCTGTGCCTGGGGCTTGCCGCGTGGCGGCTGGGCTGACTGGGCGGCCCGCAATCGCGACTAATGGCGTGTGGCGGCCTTGGGTTGCAGGCCCTTTCGGGGCTAGAATGCGGGCCCCAAAGAACAATGGTGGCCGTGAGCATGCGCATTCAACTCAATGGTGAGCCGTACGAATTGCCGTCGGGCGAGAGCGTCGCGGCCCTGCTGGCCCGCCTGGACCTGGCCGGCCGCCGCGTGGCGGTAGAGCTCAACCAGGACATCGTGCCGCGCAGCCAGCACGACAGCACTGCGCTGCACGAGGGTGACCAGGTCGAAGTGGTGCACGCCATCGGCGGCGGCTGATCGCTGCCGGCGAACCCCCTGCAAGCCCAGCAACCTTTTCCCGAGGAACAACCATGAGCAACGTTCGCAGCGACAAGCCCTTCACCCTGGCCGGCCGTACGTTCCAGTCGCGGCTGCTGGTCGGCACCGGCAAGTACCGTGACATGGAAGAAACCCGCCTGGCCATCGAAGCCTCGGGTGCCGAAATTGTCACCGTTGCCGTGCGCCGCACCAACATCGGCCAGAACCCGGGTGAGCCGAACCTGCTCGATGTGCTGCCGCCAGATCGCTATACCATCCTGCCGAACACCGCAGGCTGCTATGACGCTATCGAGGCCGTGCGCACCTGCCGCCTGGCGCGTGAGCTGCTCGATGGTCACAACCTGGTCAAGCTGGAAGTGCTGGCCGACCAGAAAACCCTGTTCCCCAACGTGATCGAAACCCTCAAGGCCGCCGAAGTGCTGGTCAAGGATGGTTTCGACGTGATGGTCTACACCAGCGACGACCCGATCATCGCCCGTCAGCTCGCCGAAGCCGGCTGCATTGCGGTCATGCCCCTGGCAGGCTTGATCGGCACCGGCCTGGGCATCTGCAACCCGTACAACCTGCAGATCATCCTTGAGGAATCGAAGGTGCCCGTGCTGGTCGACGCCGGTGTAGGCACCGCATCGGATGCCACCATCGCTATGGAAATGGGCTGCGAGGCGGTGCTGATGAACTCGGCCATTGCCCACGCCCAGCAGCCGGTGCTGATGGCGGAGGCCATGAAGCATGCCATTGTCGCTGGCCGCATGGCCTACCTGGCCGGCCGTATGCCCAAGAAACTCTATGCCAGCGCGTCTTCACCGCTGGAAGGTCTGATCAAGTAAGAGCCCCTGATGACTGAATCGCACGATACGCCGACCACCCCTGACGGCGACGCCCGCCCACACCGTCGCATCAAGAGCTTCGTGATGCGCGCCGGGCGCATGACCGAAGGCCAGCAGCGTGGCCTGGACCAAGGCGGCCCGCAGTTCATCCTGCCGCTGGCCGACAGCCCTGTGGACTACGACCAGGTGTTTGGCCGGTCGGCGCCGCGCACGCTGGAAATCGGTTTTGGCATGGGCCATTCCTTGTTGGAAATGGCGGCGGCCGCGCCAGATCAGGATTTTATCGGCGTAGAGGTTCACCGCCCGGGTGTGGGTGCGCTGCTCAACGGTGTGCTCACCCAGGGGCTACAGAACCTGCGGGTGTATGACTGCGATGCCATCGAAGTGCTGAACCGCTGCGTGGCCGACAACAGCCTCGACCGCCTGATGCTGTTCTTCCCCGACCCCTGGCACAAGGCGCGTCATCACAAGCGTCGTATCGTGCAGCTTGAGTTTGCCGAGCTGGTGCGCCGCAAGCTCAAGCCCGGTGGGGTGTTCCACATGGCGACGGACTGGGAGCCCTACGCCGAGTACATGCTGGAAGTGATGAACGCCGCGCCGGGCTATCGCAACCGCGCGGCGGATGGCACCTATGTGCCCCGCCCCGAAGAACGTCCGATCACCAAGTTCGAACGCCGCGGCGAGCGGCTGGGGCATGGGGTGTGGGACTTGAAGTTCGAGAAGGTCGACTGATCGGCTTTCGCAAGCTGTGGGCGCGGGTTCACCCGCGCCGATCAGCCACCACCCCAATCAGCACCAGCACCACCAGCAACACGGGCGCCAGCGCATAGTTGTTGAACTGGCCCAACCCTTTCACCACCCACGGCGTGGCATAGATCAGTGCCGCGCCGCTGCCGATCATCACCAGCAAGGCCATCAGGGGTACCCGCAGGGCGCCTGCCAGGCTGCCCAGGCGTTGCTCCACCCAGGTCTTGATGTCGGTGCCGAACAGCACCAGCAGGCAGCCCACCAAGGCGAGCGAAATTTCTGACAGGTTGCTGCGGCTCCAGCGGGAAACCGTCGCGAGCAGATCAAGTACCAGATCCATGGGTCATCCTTAGGTCAAGAAATACTGCAGCAGGTCATTGAGGAACAACTGCCCCCGGGGCGTTGCGGCCAGCCGATCCGGTTCGACCTGCAAAAGGCCCTTTTGTTCGGCACTGCGGCGGGCCTCGGCCAGTTGCGCAAGGGGCAGGCCGGTGCGTTCGGTGAACAGCCGGGCTTCAACGCCATCAGTGAGCCGCAGGGCGTTCATCAGGAACTCGAACGGCAGTTCTGCGGCCGGCAGCAGCTTTTCCCCCGCCTTGAACGGTTTGGCCAGGTTCAGGTAGTCCTTGGGCAGGCGCGTCTTCCAGGTGCGCAGAATGCGGCCATCGGCAAAGGTGAGCTTGCCATGGGCGCCGGCGCCGATGCCGATGAAGTCGCCAAAACGCCAGTAGTTGAGGTTATGCCGGGCAGCGCGGCCAGGTCGGGCATAGGCGGACACTTCGTACTGGGCAAAGCCGTTGGCGGCCATGAGGTGCTGGCCGGCTTCTTGGATATCCCAGAGGATATCGTCCTCGGGCAGCGCTGGCGGCTGGTTCCAGAACACGGTGTTCGGTTCCACCGTCAGCTGGTACCACGACAGGTGCGTCGGGCCCAGGTCGATGGCCTGGCGCAGGTCGCCGAGCGCATCATCCAGCGACTGGTCGGGCAGCCCGTGCATCAGGTCCATATTGAAGTTGTCGAAGCCGGCGGCGCGTGCCATACCTGCTGCGCGTACCGCTTCGTCGCCGTTGTGGATACGCCCCAGCGCCTCCAGTTTGCCGGGCTGGAAGCTCTGCACGCCGATGGACAGGCGGTTGATGCCCGTTTGCCGGTAGGCCTTGAACTTGTCCTGTTCGAACGTACCCGGGTTGGCCTCCAGGGTTATCTCGATGTCCGGTGCAAACGCAATGCGTTGTTCCACGCCGCGCAGCAGCCGGCCCAAGGCGGCGGCGCTGAACAGGCTGGGCGTGCCGCCCCCGAAGAAGATCGAGCTGATGCGGCGGCCCTGTACGGCGGCCAGCTCCTGGTCAAGGTCGGTGAGCAGCGCCGCAACATAGGCATCCTCCGGCAGTTCAGGCCCGGCCGCATGCGAATTGAAGTCGCAGTACGGGCATTTGCGTACGCACCAGGGGATGTGGATGTACAGCGACAGCGGCGGCAGTTGCTGGAAGCCTGCCGCCGAGGGGGTGGACTGCGGTGGGATCATGCCAGGCCCAGACGTTGACGCAACAGGGCCATGGCACGGGCGCGGTGGCTAAGCTGGTTCTTGTCCGCGGGCGCAAGGTCGGCGCTGGAGCAGTCACGTTCGGGCACCCAGAACAGCGGATCGTAGCCAAAACCATGGTCACCGCTGGCCTGGAACAGAATACGGCCATGCCACAACCCTTCGCACAGGATCGGCAGTGGGTCGTCTGCGTGGCGCACCAGCGCCAGCACGCAGACGAACTGGGCGCCGCGCTCGGCCTCAGGCACGTCTTTCAGCGCTTCGAGCAGCTTGGCGTTGTTCGCCGCGTCACCCTGGCCATTGGCATAACGCGCCGAATAAATCCCCGGAGCCCCGCCCAGGAAGTCCACGGCCAGGCCCGAGTCATCGGCCAGCGCCGGCAGGCCGGAGATGCGCGCTGCATTGCGGGCCTTGAGGATGGCGTTTTCAACGAACGACAGGCCGGTTTCTTCCGGTTCGACCTGGCTGAACTCGCCAATGGACCGCAATTGCACGCTCTGGCCGAGCATGGCTTGCAGTTCCTTGAGTTTGCCGGCGTTATGGCTGGCCAATACCAGTTGCTGGAAATTCATCATTCGCCTGGGAACACTTCCTGGTTGAAACTGAAGGAGTTGCCGATGCCGCCGGTTTCGACATTCAGGTCGAACGTGACGGTTTCGGGCTGTTCGATCTTGAACTGGGCCACGTACGACACCGTGCCCTGGTCGGTAACCTGCCTGAACGACAGGGGGCTGCTGCGCCCGGTGAGGTCCTTGACCGTACCGCTGACCACTGCCGTTGCCGGTTTGCCGGCCTTGAGCGCAGTCAGGGTGAGTACCCCCAGGTTCTTGCTGCGTACCAGGCCCGTGGCCGCAGCTACCTGGGGTGTGAGCATGCTCGAGGTGAAGGCGCTGTAGTGCACCGTCACGTTGCCGAATACCTCTTTGCGATCGGCGCGGGCAGTATCGGCGGCCACCGCCGGCAAGGCCAGACACAAACTGACGAGAAACAGTGCAAGGCGACGCATGGTGCGATCCCTCCGAAAAATCAGACTGCGAGCTGGTGTTCCTGCAGGCCGGGGCTGCTGACCCGGTAGATGCCGATTTCACCCAGAAGATTAGGCCAAAGCCGGCCACCCCACCCATTGCGGTGCAGGTTATCGACAGCCAGGCGGTCCAGCACCTTGGCCTTGCGCTCGTGCACCAGCTCTTCGAAGTCGGCGAAGGTGCAGAAGTGGATGTTCGGCGTGTTGTACCAGGTATACGGCATGAAGTCCGACACCGGCATGCGGCCTTTGGTCGCCAGGTACCAGCGGCAGCGCCAATGGCCGAAGTTGGGGAAGGTGATGATGCACTGGCGGCCCACGCGCAGCATCTCGTCCAGGATACGGTCGGGGTATTCCACGGCCTGCAAGGCCTGGGTCATGATCACCACGTCGAAACTGTTGCTGGCGAAGTTGCCCAGGCCTTTGTCCAGGTCTTGCTCGATGACATTCACGCCCTTGGCGACGCACGCAGCGATATTATCGGCGTCGATTTCCAGGCCGTAACCGGTGACCTGCTTGCGATCGCGCAGCGAAGCCAGCAGTTCGCCGCTACCGCAGCCCAGGTCGAGGACCCGGCTACCGGCGGGGATCCAGTCGTGGATGATTTCCAGATCGGCTCTCATGCTGTCCTCAGATGGCAATGCGGTTCATGTAGTTCGAGAAACCCTGCATGTAGCGAGGTGTGGGGATCAGGAAAGCATCGTGCCCATAGGGCGAGTCGATTTCCAGGTAGCAGACGTTCTTGCGGGCGGCCATCAGCGCGTCGACGATTTCCCGCGAGCGGGCAGGGGAAAAACGCCAGTCGGTGGTGAACGACATGATGCAATAGTTGGCCTTGACGTCGGCCAGGGTTGCCGCCAGGTCGCCGCCGTGGGTGGCTGCAGGGTCGAAATAATCCAGCGCCTTGGTCATCAACAGGTAGGTATTGGCATCGAAGCGACCGGAAAACTCTTCGCCCTGATAGCGCAGGTAGCTTTCTACCTGGAACTCGACACTGTGGAAGTCGTAGTTGAGTTTGTCGCTTTTTAGCTCACGGCCGAATTTCTCACCCATCGAGTCGTCGGACAGGTAGGTGATATGGCCGACCATGCGCGCCAGCATCAGGCCGCGTTTGGGGATCACCCCCTGGTCCTGGAACGAACCGCCATGGAACTCGGGGTCGGTCAGAATCGCCTGGCGCGCCACTTCGTTGAAGGCAATGTTCTGCGCCGACAGCTTGGGCGCCGATGCGATGTCGACGCAGTGGCGCACGCGCTCGGGGTAGGTGATGGTCCACTGCAGGGCCTGCATGCCGCCCAGGCTGCCACCGACCACTGCCGCCCACTGCTCGATGCCCAGGCGCTGGGCCAGGCGCACCTGGCTGTGCACCCAATCTTCCACCGTGAGCACCGGGAAATCGGCACCGTAGGGCTTGCCGGTGGCGGGGTTGAGGCTGCTGGGCCCGGTGCTGCCGTTGCAGCCGCCCAGGTTGTTCAGGCTGACCACGAAGAAGCGGTTGGTGTCGATTGGCTTGCCTGGGCCGATGCAGCTGTCCCACCAACCCGGCTTGCGGTCGCTGGCGTCATGGTAGCCGGCAGCGTGATGGTGGCCGGACAAGGCATGGCAGATAAGCACAGCGTTGCTCGCGCTGGCGTTCAGGGTGCCGTAGGTTTCGTAGACCAGCTCATAGCTGATCAGGGAGCGGCCGCAGGCCAGGGCCAGCGGTTCATCGAACCTGGCGGTTTGCGGTACTACCAGACCGACGGAATCTTCGGGAAAGACAGTGGACATCGACCCTGCTCACGCTTGACGGAGGCGTAAGTCTAAAGAGCGCTACCCCCAGCGGCAAGCAAAGGCTTGCTGCCGGGGGTGGGCCGGGTCAGATCATGCGCCACAGCTCTTGCGGCATGCCGGCATAGGCGGCCAGCGGTGGCATGACGAACGACTGGATCACCTGGATCGCCAGGAAGGCGAAGATCGGCGAAATATCCATGCCGCCCAGGTTGGGCACGATGCGGCGGAAGGGCGCCAGTACCGGCTCGCTGATCTGGTAGGCAAGCTCTGCCGCCGGGTTGTTCGAGTTGGGGGCCACCCACGACACGATCACCATCACGATCATCGCTACCCAGAAGATCTTCAGGAACAGCGAGGTGATGCCGATGATGGCCCACATCAACAGGTGCAGCACGTCACCGAAGGTGCCGTAGGTGACCATCAGCACAAAGCCCATCAGCAGCGCCTGGATGACCACCGCCAGCAGCAGCGACGAGGTATCCAGCCCGGCAATGCTGGGGATGACCCGGCGAATCGGTTTGAGCAGTGGCTGGGTGGCGCGCACGGTGAACTGGGACAACGGGTTGTAGAAATTGGCCTTTACCAGTTGCAGCACGAAACGCAGCAGCACGATCACCAGATACAGGCTGACCAGGGTTTGCACCACGAAGATCGCGGCGCCGGACAGTGCATTCATCTAAAACTCCTTATTGGCCCAGTTGTTCGGCCAGCTCTGCGGAACGCTTGGCGGCGGCCTGCAGTGCCTGCTCGACGATGGCTTCGAAACCGCTGGCCTGGAACGACGTGATGGCGGCCTCGGTGGTGCCCGCGGGCGAGGTGACGCGACGGCGCAGTTCGGCTGCATCTACTTCGCTGGCCACCGCCATGCGGGCGGCACCCAGTGCGGTGTGCAGAGTCAGCTGAGAGGCGGTTTCACGGGGCAGGCCGAGTTTCTCGCCTGCAGCCGTCATGGCCTCAATCAGCAGGAAGAAGTACGCCGGGCCACTGCCGGAAACAGCCGTTACCGCGTTCAGTTGCTGCTCCTGCTCAAGCCACAGCGCGGTACCCACTGCCGACAGCAGCTGCTCGGCCTGCTGACGCTGCTCGGCAGAGACCTCGTGGGTGGCATACAGGCCGCTGACGCCCTGGCGCAGCAGGGCCGGGGTGTTGGGCATGCAGCGCACCACCGGCCGGGCACCGAGCCAGCTTTGCAGGCTTGCGCAGGTAATGCCCGCAGCAATGGACACAATCAACTGGCCGCCCTGCAGGTTGGGTTGCAGGGCCTGGCACACGGCTTTCATCACTTGTGGCTTGACCGCCAGCACGATCACGTCGGCGTCAGCGATGGCCTGGGCGTTGTCTTCGAAGGTTTCGATGCCGTGATCGGCCTGGATGCGGGTGCGGGTGTCGGCGCCAGGGTCGCTGGCGCGGATCTGCGAAGCCTCCAGGCCCTGGGCACGCAGACCACCGATCAGGCTGGCGGCCATGTTGCCGGCGCCAATAAAGGCAATACGTGTCTGGCTCATGTCAGGTCCTTGTGGGGAAGAGTGAGTAAAGCATGGAATCAGGCGTTGCCGTAATCGCGTGCACCGAACAGGGCGGTGCCAATGCGCACCCAGGTCGCTCCCTGTGCAATGGCGGCTTCCAGGTCGTGGCTCATGCCCATGGACAAGGTGTCCAGATCAAGCCCCAGGCCTTCCTGCAACTGGCGCAACCTTGCAAAGGCGGCCTCTTGGGCGGTGCGGTCTTCGGTGGGCTCGGGGATTGCCATCAGTCCGCGTAGCTGCAAGTTGGGCAGTGCCGCAATCGCTTCGGCCAACGCTGGCAGGTCGGTGGGGGCACAGCCGGCCTTGCTGTCTTCGCCACTCACGTTCACCTGCAGGCAGATATTGAGTGGCGCCAGCCCGGCGGGGCGTTGCTCCGACAGGCGTTGAGCGATTTTCAGGCGGTCCACGGAATGTACCCAGTCGAAGTGCTCGGCGATGGCTTTGGTCTTGTTCGACTGAATGGGGCCGATGAAGTGCCAGATCAAGGGCAGGTCGCCCAGTTGCTGCTGCTTTGTCAGCGCCTCTTGTAGGTAGTTTTCCCCAAAGTTGCGCACACCTGCAGCGTGAACCTCGCGGATCGCGCTGGCCGGCTTGGTTTTGCTCACGGCCAGCAGGTGCACGCTGGCGGGGTCGCGCCCGGCAGCCTGGGCACCCTCGGTGATGCGGGCGCGAATCGTGGAAAGGTTGTCTGCTAGGGTGGACATTGATCGATGCCGGCAGCTGAGAGGTTGCCGCATTTTACCTGGTTGAACGCCGAAGGGGAGTCTCATGGACGTGACTGACCTGCTGGGCAGGGCCGTGGCAGCGGGGGCGTGCGACCTGCACCTGGCTGCGGGCCAGGTACCCATGCTGCGCAAGGACGGCCAATTGCAGCGCCTGCCGGGCCCCGCCTTGCAGGGGCCCGAGCTGGCTGAGGGTATGGCCTGCATGCTGAGCGAGGCCCAGCTGCACCAGTGGCAACACGGCGATGAACTGGACATGGCATTGGCACTCCCGTCGCTGGGGCGTTTCCGGTTGAACCTGTTCAGGCAGTTGAACGGTCTTGCACTCACGTTCCGCCTGATACCCGGGCGTATTGCCGGGGTGGACGAGCTCGACCTGGCAGGCATTTTCAACACCATCGCAGGCTGCGACGATGGCCTGGTACTGGTCGGCGGCCCTACCGGCTGCGGCAAATCCAGCACCCTGGCCACGCTGGTGGATCAGTTGAACCGCGAACGGGCCTTGCACATCATCACCCTCGAAGACCCGGTGGAAGTTATCCACAGCAGCCAGCGCAGCCTGGTGAACCAGCGTGAAGTTGGTCGGCACTGCACGGGCTTCGCCCAAGGTTTGCGCAGTGCCCTGCGCCAGGACCCGGACGTGATCATGATCGGCGAGTTGCGCGACCTGGCCACCATCCGCCTGGCGTTGCGTGCGGCCGAGACCGGTCACCTGGTACTGGCCACGGTGCACACGCGCTCGGCAGTGAACAGTATCGACAGGTTGGTGGAGGTCTTTGCTGCCGAAGAAAAACCCCTTGTACGCGCCATGCTCGCGCAATCGTTGCAGGTAGTGGTGGTGCAGCGGCTGGTCAGGCGGGCAGGTGGGGGCAGGGTGGCTGCGCGGGAAGTGCTGGTGGCCACCGCGGCTGTGCGCAACCTGATCCGCGAAGGGCGCATGGCGCAGTTGCATTCGGTGATGCAGGCCGGTGCGGTGGATGGGATGCAGACGATGGCGGGGGCAATGCGCAGGCTGCGGGACAGGGGGTTGGTTGAGGCGGATTAGTCGAGGCGGGGTGACGCCCGTGCTGCCCGTTGCGTAGGGATGACGCCAGGCAGGCAGCACGTAAGTGCAGCCGTGGTTTTAGCGCTTGGCCAGGTTCAGCTGTTGCTGCTCCTTGGGCAGTACGCGCTTGGCGACAACGTAATGCTTTTGCCAGTAAGGCTTGCTCAGGTTGTCGATGCTAACCCGCTTGCCCCGGCGAGGCGCATGGATAAAGCGGTCGTTGCCCAGGTAGATCGCAACGTGGTTCACCCGGCGGCTCTTGATGTTGAAGAAAATTAGGTCGCCCGGCTTCAGGTCACCCTTGGCCACCTTGGTGCCGTGGCCCTGGGCCATGGCGCTGGAGGTGCGCGGCAGGTTGACGTCGGCAACGTCGTTGAAGGCGTATTGCACCAGCCCGCTGCAATCGAAACCTTTTTTAGGGTTGCTGCCGCCCCAAACATAAGGGGTACCCAGCACGTTGACGGCCCGGCTGAGCACGTCGCTGCTCTGCTTGGCAGACATGGCGACAGCGGGCCTGCCATGTTTGCTGCTGGCGGCATTGCCAGGGCGAGCATGCAGGGTGGCCTGTTTGACAGGGGCACGTTTCACCGCGGCATTGGTGGTATAGCCGGTGAAACCGTTGGGAAGATGTTGCTCACGGTTGGTGGCGTGGGCGGCCAGGGGCAATAATAGGCAGAGGGTCAGCCATGTCTTGATCAAAGGCGGCATAGATGAAGCTCTTATGAATAGTTGTGTGTTGGGCGCGCAACTTTATAACAGCTTTTTGATCAATCTTTGATCCGTTGGTCGATTCTTCACGTACCGTATGTCGGCCCGGGCGAAAAAAGTCACAACTTTTTTTAGAAAAATTTCATCCGCAGCGCACGAGGTTTATGCATGAACAGTTATCAACAGGGCGCACCCCTGCACGACACCCACAGCAAGGTGATCGGCTACCTGCTGTGGATCCTGGGCTTTACCGGGTCCCATCGCTTCTACTACGGCAAACCCATCACCGGCACCCTCTGGTTCTTCACCTTCGGCTTGTTCGGCATCGGTTGGCTGATCGACCTGTTCCTGATTCCGTCCATGGACCGTGAGGCGGACCTGCGTTTCGAGTCCGGGCGTATCGATTACAACATCGCCTGGATCCTGCTGACCTTCCTCGGCGTGTTTGGCCTGCACCGCCTTTACCAGGGCAAATGGGTCACCGCGATCATCTACTTCCTGACCGGTGGCCTGTTCCTGTTGGGTGTGCTGTACGACTTCTGGACCCTGAACACCCAGGTGTCCGAGCGCAATGCGGGGCGGGGTTGAGGCGCGGCCCGGGTGGGAGCACCTGTGCAAGGTTGCTCTCACCCGGGCCTGAAAGGCCGCTTACTGGCGGGTTTGGCGCTGTTGCAGCAGCAGGTTGCTGAAGCCCGCGCCGGCCAGTTGCTTCTGCGCGACGGTCAGTTGCTCGCGGTTGCTGAAGGGGCCGACCAGTACCCGGTACCAGGTTTCTTCCTTGACCGTGCCCGACTCAACCTTCACCGCCTGACCCAGCAGAATGATCTGCGCGCGCACCTTGTCGGCGTCCGCCTGCTTGCGGAATGAACCCGCCTGCAGGAAGAACTGCGTGGTCGCTGCCGGCTTGATTACAGGCGGTGCCGGTGGCGGCGTTTGCCCAAGCAGCGCCGCCTGGGCCCGGGCGGTGTCGATCTTCGCGGCTTCGGCCGGTGTCACCGGGGTGACCGGCTGGGCCGGTACTGGTGGCGTTTTCTCCGGCACCGCTTCGGGTGGCACGATCACTTCCGATTCGGGCAGCAGGGTATAGAAGTCATACTTTGGCTTCACCGGCTGCTGCACGGTGGGGGCCTGGGTCGACTTGCCGGCTTCGGCCGCTTTCTCGGTTTTCTGCTGCTCGGGCTTGGTGCGCTTGATATCCGCACCGCCGGGTTCGAGCTTCATCAGAAACACGATGAACGCGCCCACGGTAAGGCCGACAGCCAGCCATACCCAACCGGGGATAGGTTTTTTGGCCGGCGCTGTCTGGCGGCTGGCGCCGCGCTTGGGGGCAGGTTTCTTCTTGGCAGCCAACTTACATGCGCTCCAGGGTTTCCAGGCCGAGCAGTTCCAGACCTTGTTTGAGGGTGCGGCCGGTCAGGGCTGCCAGGCGCAGGCGGCTTTGCTGCTGCTGCGGGGTTTCGGCGGCCAGAATCGGGCAGTTCTCGTAGAAGCCGGAGAACAGCCCGGCCAGGTCGTACAGGTAACTGCACAGCACGTGCGGCGTGCCTTTCTCGGCCACGTTGTTGAGGATTTCCCCGAACTGCGCCAGGCGTGCGGCCAGGTCCTGCTCATGGGCGGCTTCCAGCACGATGCTGCCTTCGACTTCCTCGAAGCCCTTGCCCAGCTTGCGGAACACGCCGGCCACGCGGGTGTAGGCGTACAGCAGGTACGGCGCAGTGTTGCCTTCGAAGTTGAGCATCTGTTCGAAGTTGAAGCTGTAGTCGCTGGTGCGGTGCTTGGACAGGTCCGCGTACTTCACCGCACCAATGCCCACCACTTCACCGATGTGGCGCAGGTCGTCGTCGGCCAGGGTCGGGTTCTTTTCCTTCACCAGCGCGTAGGCGCGGTCCTTGGCTTCGGTCAGCAGGTCGATCAGCTTGACGGTGCCACCGTCGCGGGTCTTGAACGGGCGGCCGTCGGCGCCGTTCATGGTGCCGAAGCCCATGTGCTCCATTTGCATCGGGTGGCCGACGAAGCCGGCACGACGCGCCACTTCGAACACCTGGTTGAAGTGCAGGGCCTGGCGCTGGTCGACAAAGTACAAGGCGCGGTCAGCCTTCAGCACGTTGCTGCGGTAGCGCACGGCAGCCAGGTCGGTGGTGGCGTACAGGTAACCGCCATCGGCCTTCTGCACGATCACTGGCAGTGGTTCGCCTTCGCTGTTCTTGAATGCTTCGAGGAAAACGCACTGGGCGCCCTGGTCCTCGACCAGCAGGCCTTTGGCCTTCAGCTCGCGGACGACATTGGCCAGGTCGTCGTTGTAGGCACTCTCGCCCATGACGTCGGCCATGGTCAGCTTGACGTTCAGCAGCTCGTAGGTTTTCTGGCAGTGCGACAGGGAGATGTCCTTGAAGCGCGTCCACAGAGCCATGCACTCCGGATCACCCGCCTGCAGCTTCACCACCAGGCCCCGGGCGCGGGTAGCGAAGGCCTCGGATTCGTCGAAGCGCTTTTTGGCAGCGCGGTAGAAGTTTTCCAGGTCCGACAGCTCGTCGCTGGTGATCGGGTTTTCTTCAAGGTACGCCAGCAGCATGCCGAACTGGGTGCCCCAGTCGCCCACGTGGTTCTGGCGGATCACCTGGTCGCCGAGAAACTCCAGCACACGCGCCACGCTGTCACCAATGATGGTGGAACGCAGGTGGCCGACGTGCATTTCCTTGGCGAGGTTCGGCGCCGACAGGTCGACGACCACTTTCTGCGCAGGGCCGGCCTTGCGTGCGCCCAGGCGGGCATCGCCCAGGGCGGCATCCAGGCGGCTGGCCAGGGCTGCGGTGTTCTGGAAGAAATTCAGAAAGCCCGGGCCGGCGATTTCGACCTTGGTGATGTCGGCACTGGCCGGCAGGGCATCGATCAGCTTTTCGGCCAGGTCGCGCGGCTTCATGCCGGCAGGCTTGGCCAGCATCATGGCGATGTTGCTGGCGAAGTCACCGTGGGTCTTGTCCCGGGCGTTTTCCACCTGAATCGCCGGCGACAGGCCGTCAGGCAGCACACCGTCGTTGACGAGTTGGGTGAGGGCTTGCTGGATCAGCTGGCGAATGGTGTCTTTCATGGAAATCTCTTTTCGACCGCAAGCGCGGTGAGCGCCTGGATGCGCAGGTGGAAAAACTGGGCATTATCCGTGGCTGGGAGCAGGTTGCCAACCTTTGAGCTGCAAGCGGCAAGCTGCAAGCTGCAAGAAGAAGCGATACCGCGCTGGCGCTGCTTTTTTCTGCAGCTTCGAATTTGTGGTTTGCTTTGGGCTGCAAGCTGCAAGCTGCAAGCTGCAAGAAAAAGCGATATTGCACCGGCGCTGCTTTTTCTTTCAGCTTGTAGCTCGTGGTTTGCTTTGAGCCACAAGCCACAAGCTGTAAGAAGAAGCCATGCCACACGCGCACTGCTCTTTCTTGCAGCTTACAGCTTGCCGCTTGAGGCTCAGTACAGATCGAGGGGGTCGACGTCCAGGGACCAGCGTACCTGGCGGCCGCTCGGCATCTGCTCCAGCACCAGCAGCCAGGCGCTGATCAGCCGGTGCAGGGGGGCGCGGGTGGCGGCCTGTAGCAGCAGCTGGGCACGGAAGCGCCCGGCGCGGCGTTCCATGGGGGCGGGCACTGGGCCGAGCAGTTCGATGCCCGGCAGGCCTTGCTCTGCCACCAGGCGCTCGGCGGCTGCGCACGCCTCATCGAGAAACGCTTCGGCCTGGCCGGGCTTGTGCGCCTCGGCCCGCAGCAACGCCAGGTGGGAAAAGGGGGGCAGCCCGGCGGCGCGGCGCTCGTCCAGCGCCTGCTCGGCGAAGGCGAAGTAGCCCTGTTCGGTCAGTTGTACCAGCAGCGGGTGGTCTGCCAAGTGCGTCTGGATGATCACCTTGCCAGGGTCCTCCGCACGCCCTGCGCGCCCGGCCACCTGCACGATCAACTGGGCCATGCGCTCGCTGGCGCGGAAATCGCCAGAGAACAACCCGCCGTCGGCATCGAGGATGGCCACCAGGGTCACCCGGGGAAAGTGGTGCCCCTTGGCCAGCATCTGGGTGCCGACCAGGATGCTCGGCTGGCCGCGCTGGATGGTGTTGAACAGCTGCTGCATCGCGTCCTTGCGCGAGGTACTGTCGCGGTCTACCCGCAGCACCGGGTAGTCCGGGAACAATACTTTCAGGCGCTCTTCGGCACGCTCCGTACCAGCCCCCACCGGGCGCAGGTCCACGTGGTTGCACTGTGGGCAGTGGTGCGGCAGGCGCTCGTCATAGCCGCAGTGGTGGCAGCGCAGCACCCCGGAGCGCTGGTGCACCGTCATGCGCGCATCGCAACGCGGGCACTCGGACAACCACCCGCAGTCGTGGCACAGCAAGGTTGGCGCGAACCCGCGGCGGTTGAGAAACACCAATACCTGCTGGCCGGCTTCCAGTGTCTGGCGGATGGCCTGCTGCAACGGGCCGCTGATACCGCTGTCCAGCGGCAGGCTCTTCACATCCAGGCGCAGCATGCGCGGCGGGCGGGCACCACCGGCACGCTGGTTCATGCGCAGCAGACGATAGCGCCCGGTCAAGGCATTGTGCAGGGTTTCCAGTGAAGGCGTGGCCGAACCGAGCACAATGGGCACGTTGTCCTGGTGGGCGCGAACCAGAGCAAGGTCGCGGGCGTGGTAGCGCAAGCCTTCCTGCTGTTTATAGGAGCCGTCGTGCTCCTCGTCGATGATGATCAGCCCAGGGTTTTTCATGGGTGTGAACAGCGCCGAACGGGTGCCGATGATGATATCTGCCTCGCCGTCGCGTGCAGCCAGCCAGGCGTCGAGGCGCTCACGGTCGCTCACCGCCGAGTGCAGCAACGCAATGCGGGCATTGAAGCGTTGTTCGAAACGCGCCAGGGTCTGCGGGCCGAGGTTGATTTCGGGGATCAGCACCAAGGCCTGCTTGCCGGCCTCAAGGGTTTCGCGGATCAGTTGCAGGTACACCTCGGTCTTGCCGCTGCCGGTCACGCCTGCCAGCAGAAACGCGCCAAAGTGGCCAAAGCCTTCCAGTACGGCATCGAAGGCATCGCGTTGTTCGTCGTTGAGCGGCAGTTCCGACTGGGCCAGCCAATGCTCCCGGCGTTCCTGGGGGAGGTGGCGGCGAACCTCCAGCTGCACCAGGTCCTTGGCCAGCAGCAGGTCAAGGCTGTCCTTGTTCAGGTTGAGCTTGCTCAGCAGGCTGTGGGGCACGCCGTGGGGGTGCTGGGCCAGGGTCTTGAGCGCGTCACGCTGGCGCGGCGCGCGGGCAATGCGTGGGTCTTCCAGGCGTGCGCCAGGGGCTACATGCCAGAAGCGCTCCTGGCGCATCTCTGCCGGCTCGCCCTGGCGCAACAGGGTAGGGAGCGCCCAGCTCAGGGTGTCGCCCAGGCTGTGCTGGTAATAGTGCGCCGTCCACAGGCACAGCTTGAACAGCGATGGCGGTATCGGCGATACCGGGTCGAGCAGGGCGCTGGCAGGCTTGAGCTTGTCGGCGGGCACCTCGCTCTCGGCGCAGACGTCTACCAGCACGCCGATCATTTCCCTGCGACCGAACGGCACGCGTATGCGCATGCCTGGGCTCAAGGCCTGGCGTGCGATGCTGGCCGGTGCCTTGTAGTCGAACAGCCGACGCAGCGGGGAGGGCAGGGCAAGGCGCAGGATGACGTCGGGCACGCGGAAAGTCTCGGAGGGCGTTTCAAGAACTGGCGAGCCTAGCAGACGACGGTCGGTACACGCGACAACTTGCACTGGCGCAGCGCTCTGGTATTATTCGCCGCCTAATTACGTGCGGTATTCAACAATTGGTGTTGGGTGGCGGCACGCAGCTCGAGGAAGTGACCATGAAAGCAGATATTCATCCAAACTACGAAGTAGTTGCAGTCACCTGCAGCTGCGGCGCCAAATTCGAGACCCGTTCGACCCTGGCCAAGCCGCTGGCGATCGACGTGTGCTCGCTGTGCCACCCGTTCTACACTGGCAAGCAGAAAGTCCTGGACACCGGTGGCCGCGTACAGAAGTTCGCCGACCGCTTCGGCATGTTCGGTACCAAGAAGTAATCATGCGCAAGGCGAACCCTTCGGGTTTCGCAGTGCTGCTGAAAAAGGCGCCCCTTGTGGGCGCTTTTTTTATGGCCCTGTCTTGGCACCTCCCGGCACAGGCATTTTGCCCGCTGCCCCAGCGCCCGCAGCAGGTCGCGGTGCGGTACGTGGTAGATGGCGATACCGTGCGCCTGGTCGACGGCCGCAGTGTACGCATGATCGGCATCAATGCCCCGGAAATCGGCCGCAAGGGCCAGGCCAGCGAGCCTTATGCCGAGGCCGCCCGGCGTCGCCTGCAGGCCTTGGTCAAGGCCAGTGACGGGCGGCTCGGCCTGGTACCAGGCGTGGAAAAGAAAGACAGATACGGCCGCACTTTGGCGCATCTGTACAGCCGTACCGGCAACAATCTGGAAGCACAATTGCTCAGCGAGGGCCTGGGCTATCGCATTGCGTTCGCCCCCAATGTGCGCCTCAACGCCTGCCAGCAGCGCGCTGAACAGGTTGCACGCAAGGCGGGTGCCGGCCTTTGGAAAACGTCACCGGTGGTGTCTGCACGTGTGCTCAGGCAGCCCGGGTTCGCGGTTGTGAGTGGGCGTATCAAGGCTGTACAACGCCACCGAGGCGGTATCTGGCTGAACCTGGACGACGCAGTCACGCTGCAGGTGCCCGCTCGTCTGCAACGTACTGTGCCTGCCAGCTTCTTCGATAACCTGAAAGGGCAGCGAGTCGAGGCGCGCGGCTGGGTGAGGGACCGCGCCCGTAAAAGCTCGGGCAGGCCCGGGCACCGTCGCTGGTTCATGCAGTTGACCGATCCGAGCATGTTGGAGCGGGTTGGGGGTCAAAAGATGTAGACATTTCGCTATTGGATTGTACACACTGTAAGGCGTATGCCCCGTGGGTTATAGCGTAAAGTCTTAGGCTAAAGGCCTTGACACTAGTGACCGACCAGTCTTGTGACTCCCCGGCTCTTTGCGTATCCTCGGCGGTCCGTCAGAACAGCCAATAGCGGAATGCCCACCATGTCAGACCTGAAAACCGCCGCTCTCGAATACCACGCCAAGCCTCGTCCGGGGAAACTGAGCGTGGAACTCTCCAAGCCCACCGCCACCGCCCGTGACCTCGCCCTGGCCTACAGCCCAGGTGTAGCAGAGCCTGTGCGTGAAATCGGCCGTGATGCAGAGCTGGCCTACAAGTACACCGGTAAAGGCAACCTGGTTGCGGTGATTTCCGACGGTACTGCCATCCTCGGTCTGGGTGACCTCGGCCCGCTGGCCTCCAAGCCGGTCATGGAAGGCAAGGGTGTTCTGTTCAAGCGTTTCGCCGGCATCGACGTGTTCGACATTGAAGTCGAGTCGGAAAGCCCGCAAGCGTTCATCGACACCGTACGCCGCATCTCGATCACCTTCGGTGGCATCAACCTCGAAGACATCAAGGCCCCCGAATGCTTTGAAATCGAGCGCACCCTGATCGAGCAGTGCGATATCCCGGTCTTCCACGACGACCAGCACGGCACCGCCATCGTGACGGCTGCTGGCATGATCAACGCCCTGGAAATCGCCGGCAAGAAGCTCGAAGACGCCAAGATCGTGTGCCTGGGGGCCGGTGCTGCCGCCATCTCCTGCATGAAGCTGCTGGTTAGCATGGGTGGCAAGGTCGAGAACATCTACATGATCGACCGTAATGGCGTGATCCACGCTGGCCGTGACGACCTGAACCAGTACAAGGCGCAGTTCGCCCACGCCACCGACAAGCGCACCCTGGCCGATGCCCTCGACGGCGCCGACGTGTTCGTTGGCCTGTCCGGCCCGAACCTGCTCAGTGCAGAAGGCCTGAAGTCGATGGCTGCCAACCCGATCGTGTTCGCCTGCTCCAACCCGGACCCGGAAATTGCCCCGGAACTGGCTCACGCCACCCGCAACGACGTGATCATGGCCACCGGTCGCTCCGACTACCCGAACCAGGTGAACAACGTACTGGGCTTCCCGTTCATCTTCCGCGGCGCCCTGGACGTACGTGCCAAGCGCATCAACGAAGAAATGAAGATCGCCGCGGCCATCGCCCTGAAAGACCTGGCCAAGCAGCCGGTGCCCAAGGAAGTCTGTGAAGCCTACGGCGTGGAAGGCCTGGAATTCGGCCGTGAGTACATCATTCCGAAGCCACTGGACGCTCGCCTGATCACCGTGGTGTCCGACGCCGTGGCCAAGGCAGCCATCGAGTCCGGCGTAGCCACCCTGCCGTATCCGAAGCACTACCCGCTGACCAGCGTGGATGACGTGTTCAACGGCTGATTGCCGCCGTCGCGACATTAAAAAGCCCCGGCTCGTGTGAGTCGGGGCTTTTTGTTGGGCGGTATCTTTTGGCGCCTGGGCGGCGCTCGATCTACGCGCCCAGGCAGAACCTTGATCAGCCCCTGGCCTCAGAACAGATCCATCGGCGCGGCTTCGTCTGCTGGCAGAGGGCTGCCAGGGGCTACACCATTGCCCAGCTCGTCGTTGGACGGCGGCGAGTCTTCGGCCTTGAACAGCTCGAAGTAGGCATTTGGCGTGCTTGGCGTGGCAGCGCGGCCACTGACCGGGTCCACACGCAGGCTGAGGATGCCTTCGGGCTCTGCGGGGGGGTGTTCCGGCATGCCCTTGAGGGCCGCGCCCATGAAGCCCATCCAGATCGGCAGGGCAGCAGTGCCGCCGTATTCCCGGCGGCCCAGGGTTTCGGGCTGGTCGAAGCCTACCCAGACCGTGGTCACGTAATCGGCGTTATAGCCGGAGAACCAGGCGTCCTTGGATTCGTTGGTGGTACCGGTCTTGCCGGCCAGGTCGGTGCGGCCGAGGGCCAGCGCACGGCGCCCGGTGCCGCGCTTGATCACATCCTGCAGCATGCTGGTGAGGATGTAGGTGGTGCGGCCATCAATGATCTTTTCTGCCACGGCTGGCGCCTGCGCAGCCTGCTCCGGCGCCGTAGCGCCTTCACCCGGCATCTGCGTGGTGATCGGCTGCTCGGGTGCCGCCAGGCCAGCCTGGTCCTGGGTACCTTGGGGTACGCGGGCCGGGTTGGCGGTGAACAGCGTTTCGCCGCTGCGGCTCTCGATGCGGTCGATCAGGTACGGGGTGATCTTGTAGCCGCCGTTGGCGAACGTGCTCCAGCCGGTGGCGATCTCCATGGGCGTGAGCGTTGCAGTGCCCAGCGCCAGCGACAGGTTGCGCGGCAGGTCCTGCTTGTTGAAGCCGAACTTGGCGATGTAATCGATGGTGCGGTCGACACCCATGGCCTGCAGCAGGCGGATCGATACCAGGTTACGCGACTTGTACAAGGCTTCGCGCATGCGGATGGGGCCGAGGAAGGTGTTGGTGTCGTTCTTCGGCCGCCACACTTTGTCCACCGACTCGTCGACGAACACGATCGGCGCATCGTTCACCAGGCTTGAAGCGGTGTAGCCGCTGTCCAGCGCGGCGCTGTAGATGAAGGGCTTGAAGCTGGAACCTGGCTGGCGCTTGGCCTGCATGGCACGGTTGTAGTTGCTTTGCTCGAACGAGAACCCCCCCACCAGCGCGCGGATCGCACCGCTGGTCGGGTCCAGCGTAACCAGCGCGCTCTGCGCCCCTGGCACCTGGCTGAACTTGAGTGCGCCATCGTTCAGGCGCTGCAGCCGCACCAGGTCGCCCACTTGGGCCACATCTGCCGGCGACTGAGGCGCGCGGCCTTGGGCATTGGTATTGATGAACGGGCGAGCCCACTTCATGGTGTCCCAGGCGACGGACTGCTCCTTGCCACTGCGGGTGAGCACCTTCAGGCCGGTTTTATCTACCTGGGTGACGATGGCAGGCTCCAGGCCACCCAGCGTGCGCTGCTTGGCCAGCTCTTGCAGCCAGGCAGCCTGGGTGCGGCCCGGGAAGCGTGCCTCCGGGCCACGGTAGCCGTGGCGTTCGTCGTAGTCGGTCAGGCCCTTGAGGATGGCCTGGTTGGCCATGTCCTGGGTGTCGCTGGGCACCGTGGTGGTAACGCGGAACCCTTCGGTGTAGGCGTCGCTGCCGTAGCGGCCGACCATTTCGGCACGGGCCATTTCGGCGATGTAAGGGGCATTCACTTCAGGCGTGGGCACGTGGTAGCTGGCGTTGAGCGGCTCGGCCAGGGCGGCCTGGTAGCTCGCTTCGTCGATTTTGCCCAGCTTGTACATGCGGCCGAGAATCCAGTCGCGACGCTCTTTGGCGCGCACCGGGTTGGCCAGCGGGTTGAAGCGCGAGGGTGCCTTCGGCAGGCCGGCGATCATCGCCATCTGCGCAAGGCTTACGTCGCGGATCGACTTGCCGTAGTACACCTGTGCGGCGGCATCGATGCCGTAGGCACGGTTACCCAGGTAGATCTTGTTGACGTACAGCTCGAGGATCTCGTCTTTGGTCAGCTCGCGCTCGATCTGCAGGGCCAGCAGGATCTCGTTGGTCTTGCGCGAGAAGCTGCGCTCGCTGGTGAGGAAGAAGTTCTTCGCCACCTGCATGGTGATGGTGCTGCCGCCGGTCTGGATATGGCCGGTCTTGACCAGCTGGGTGGCGGCGCGCATCAGGCTGCTGGGGTCTACGCCGTAGTGATTGAGGAAGTTGTCGTCCTCGGCTGACAGAAGCGCCTGAATGAACTGTGGCGGAATTTCCGCGAAACGGATGGGCGAGCGGCGCATTTCACCGAACTCGGCGATCAGCTTGCCGTCGCTGCTGTACACCTTGAGGGGGATCTGCAACTGGATGCTTCTGAGCGAATCGACCGAAGGCAGGTTGGGACTAAGATACAGAAACGCACCGCTCACACCGAGTACGAGCGCGCAGATGACTGCGACGGAAGACCACCAGAAGAACTTAAGCAGACGTATCAAGGCTTTTCGGTGTCCAGTTTGTGAGTGAATTGCACGCGGGTCCGGCGGACCAAAACGCCGGGCATTATAAGCATTTTTCCCCTCTCCGGGTTACCGCCCAGGTGGCTGGTCGTCGTTCTGGCCAGCGCGCATCCGGTCGCAAACCGAAGGGGCGGCAGGCAACGGGAACGCCGCGATGATAGGACGCTTTGGCAAGGATGCCGGTTCATTTTCAGGGTTGGAAATTACCGCGGGGAGCGTTCGAGCCCTGCAGTTACGGTGGCGCAAGCGGCATTACCACGTGGTGAGTTGGGCAGAGGAGCTGTTCGACCCGCCAGCCGGCACCCACTGGATGGCGCAGCCTGCCTCGGTGGTGGCTGCCCTGCAGCGTATGCGCAGGCGCAGCGGGTTGCGCAAGGTGGCCATGGCGCTGCCAGCCGATCAGGTCATCTGCAAGTTTTGCCAACTCCCCCTAGGGTTGGGTGAGGGGCAGATGGAGGCGCAGTTGCTGGCCGATGCCGAGCGGTTGTTCCCTTTTCCGCTCGATGACCTGGCACTGGACTTCCAGGTGCTCGGCGCCTGTGCGGCGCAACCGGGTTTCGCGCAAGTGATGGTGGCCGCCTGCAGGCAGAGCACCCTGGCCTCGCTCGAGGCGCTGGTGGCGGAAGCGGGGCTGCAGCTGGAGGCTGTTGAAGTAGACACGCTCGCCCTGCGGCGGCTCGTGCCTGCGGCCAGTGATCGGGACGTGGCCCTGCTGCGACTGAGCCCGCACGCTGCCACTTTGCACCGCCTCAAGCCTGGTGGCGGCTGCCTGCGGCGTGAGCTGTTGCTGGATGCAGGCCCTACGCCCGAGAGCATCCAGCGGCAGTTGAACGACGAGTGCCTGTCCGGTCACTTGTGGATCGTCAGCGCCGAGCCTTACCACCAAGCCTGGCTGGCCGAGCTGCAAAGCAGCCTCAACGTGCATTGCAGCCCGGTGCCCGGGCTGGCTGGCCTCGCTCCGTTCAATGACGCCATGCTCCTGGCTGGCGCACTGGCTGTCGGGGGGTTGTGCAGGTGATCCGGCTCAACCTGCTGCCTTGGCGCGAGCGGCAGCGCCAAGCAGCGTCGCGGCGTTTTTATGGCCAGCTTCTGGCAAGTGCCGTGCTGGCCCTGTGCGCGGTCATGGTCGTGGACCAACTGGCCCGCCAGCGCGGGGAGCAGCAACGGCTAAGCAACCTGCAGCGCGAGGTTGCAATCTCGTTACAGCACCAGCAGGCGCAGGCCTTGGCTGAGCTGCGTCAACAGCATGCTGTGCTGGCGGGCCGGCTGGCCGAACTGGAAGGCCTGCGCGGTCACCCTGATGTGCTGGCAGGCCTGTTTGCCGACCTGGAGGGTGCGCTGCCCGGCGAGATGCAACTGCTGGGCCTGCACATGCAGGCTGGGCACCTGCGCTTGACTGGCGTGGCACCCTCCGGTGCGGTGGTTGCCCAGTTCATGCGTGACCTGCAGCGTTCCGGCGTGCTGGCCAACCTTGAGCTCAAGTCCATCAAGAGCCTGCCCGGCGCAGACGAGTTCGTGCTGACGGCTCGAGTGGCGGCATTCTGGTCATGAACACCACGGCGTTATTGGGCGGCCTGGCCATCATCGGGCGCACGCCATGGTTCAGGCGGCTGGCGCCATGGTTGCTGGCATCTGGCTTGTTCACCCTTGGCTGCCTGGTTCGCCTGCCCACGGCGATGCAGCAGCAAAGGGGTGAGCATGCCCGGTCTGCTGAATTAGAGGCGCAACACACTGCGGCGGTGCAGCAACTGGCGAAGCTGAAGGCTTTGAAGGCGAAGGTGGCAACTGCAGAACGGCATATCCAGGAGGCGCTGTGGTACCTCGATGCAGGGCAGGGGATGAGTGACCTGCTGGAGCGGCTGTCAGCCTCGGCGGGTAGCCACGGCGTGTTGATCGAGCAGTTGCAGGTGCGTGATGCCGAGCAGCAGGCGGGGTTGCAACGGGTACCGCTGGAGTTGCAGGTCACAGGGCCCTACATGGCTGTGCGTGTGTGGCTGAACGAGTGGTTTGCGCAGCCGGCGGTATTTCGCAGCGGTGACCTGGCGATTGCAGGTGTCGATGGCCAGCCAGCGCTCGTGCGCCTGCGATTGCACGTAGACACCTACCAGACAAAAGCGCCGCCGCCCTCGGCAGAGTTTCTGGCGCGCTTGCCTGTCAGGCAACTGGCCGCAGGGCCTAGCGCTGATCCCTTTGCACCCAGGCTCGCGCCCTGGCGAGGGAACAGGCTGACCGGCGTGCCGCTGAAACAGGTGCAGATGGTTGGCCACCTGTCACGCGGCGATGCGCACGAGGCGTTGGTCGTGGTTGCCGGCACCCTGTATCGCCTGCGCACAGGTGACCGGGTGGGGCGCGACAATGGCGTGGTGGTGCAGGTCACCCCAGGCCAGGTCGAAGTGCACGAACGGCTTTTCATGACGGGGGTGTGGCACCCGCGCACTGCCTTCCTTTCTCTGCAGCGACGTACGGGCAAGGAGGCCCCGGTTCAGGATGAAAACATTGAGCAAATGGCTGCTGACGTTACTGCTGCCGCTCCAGGCGGCGGCAGCGTCGACCTACCAGGGTGAGGCCTTGTCGCTGAACTTTCAGGATGTGGAAGTGCGGGCCGTTTTGCAGGTGCTGGCTGATTACGCCGGTATCAATCTGGTGGCCAGCGATGCCGTGCAGGGCAATGTCACCTTGCGGCTGCAGGATGTGCCCTGGGATCAGGCGCTGGACCTGGTGCTGCGCAGCAAGGGGCTGGGGCGACGCAAAGATGGCAATGTGCTGCTGGTCGCGCCCTTGTCGGAAATCAGCTCGGCACCGCAGGGGGCGCCCGGCGGCCTCGGGCTGGAGGCGCAATGGCAACCCATGCAGCGCGAACTGTTGCCTGTGCATCATGCCAAGGCCGCCGACCTGGCGGATTTGCTGCTGGCCAGCCTGGCCGACGACGGCATTCTCAGTGGTCGAGGCAGCCTGAGTGTCGATGCCCGCACCAACACGCTGGTGGTGCATCAACCCGCTGATCGCCTGGCCGAGGTGCGAGCGTTGGTGGCCCAACTGGATGTGCCGGTGCGTCAGGTGGCCATCGAAGCACGCATCGTCGAGGCCAATGTCGGTTATGAGAAAGGCCTGGGGGTGCGGTGGGGCGGGCGCCTGTACAGCGAGGCACCGCGGCTGGGCAAGGAGCTGTTCGTCGACCTTGGTGTGGAGCGGGCCGGCAGCAGCCTGGGGCTGGGCCTGCTGCGCGGTGGGGTGCTGCTTGACCTCGAACTCAGCGCCATGGAGAAGAGCGGCAAGGGCGAGATCATTTCGCAACCCAAGGTGGTGACCGCCGACAAGGAAACTGCCCGCATCCTCAAGGGCACCGAGGTGCCCTACCAGCAATCCAGCAAAAGCGGCGCCACCTCGGTTGCGTTTCGCGAGGCGTCCCTGTCGCTGGAAGTGACCCCGCAGATCACCCCGGACAACCAGGTCATCATGACGGTGAAGGTGACCAAGGACGAGCCGGATTACGTCAATGCCTTGAACGACATTCCGCCCATTCGTAAAAACGAGGTCAATGCCAAGGTGCGCGTGGCAGATGGGGACACCATCGTGATCGGCGGTGTGTACTCCACCTCGCAAAACAATATGGTCGACAAGGTGCCATTTTTGGGCGATCTGCCGTATGTTGGGCGGCTGTTTCGACGCGATGTATTACAAGAGAAAAAATCCGAGCTGCTGGTCTTCCTGACTCCGCGTATCATGAGTGACCAGGCGATTGCTGTGAGTCGTTGATTCTGTGCGAAATTTGATACTTGTGGGGCCCATGGGTGCTGGCAAAAGCACCATCGGGCGCCTATTGGCCAAAGAGCTGCGCCTGCTGTTCAAGGATTCCGACAAGGAAATCGAACTGCGATGCGGCGCCAACATCCCGTGGATCTTCGACAAGGAAGGGGAGCCGGGCTTCCGTGACCGCGAGCAGGCCATGCTCGCCGAGCTGTGCGAACTCGACGGCGTGGTGGTTGCCACCGGCGGCGGCGCGGTGATGCGTGAAGCCAACCGCCTTGCCCTGCACCAGGGCGGGCGGGTCATCTACCTGCACGCCTCGGTCGAGCAGCAGGTCGGGCGCACCGCCCGCGACCGCAACCGCCCCCTGCTGCGCACCGCGAACCCCGAAGCCACCCTGCGCACCTTGCTTGAAACCCGTGACCCGCTCTACCGGGAGATCGCGGACCTTGTGGTGGAAACCGACGAACGGCCGCCGCGCATGGTGGTAATCGACATTCTCGAACGCCTGCAGCAGTTGCCCCCCCGTTAACCCGGGACTATTCTCGGCCTCCTGCGTCGAGCGAGGTCAAACGTTACCGCGTGGCTTGCCCGAACGGCGCCGCGCCCAAGATCATTGTGGGGATACATGCAGACACTGAAGGTCGACCTGGGCGAGCGTAGCTACCCGATCTACATTGGCGAAGGCCTGCTGGACCAGCCCGAGCTGCTGGCGCCGCACATCGCCGGGCGGCAGGTGGCCATTGTCTCCAACGAGACCGTTGCCCCTCTGTACCTCGAACGCCTCACCCGTACCCTGGGTGCCTACGCTGTGCTGCCAGTGGTGCTGCCCGATGGCGAGGCGCACAAGAACTGGCAAACCCTGCAACTGATCTTCGACGGCCTGCTGACGGCACGGCACGACCGCCGCACCACCGTGATCGCCCTGGGCGGCGGCGTGATCGGCGACATGGCCGGCTTTGCCGCTGCGTGCTACCAGCGCGGCGTCGATTTCATCCAGGTACCCACCACCCTGCTGTCCCAGGTGGACTCCTCGGTTGGCGGCAAGACTGGCATCAACCACCCGCTGGGCAAAAACATGGTCGGCGCGTTCTACCAGCCCAATGCGGTGCTGATCGATACCACCAGCCTGAGTACCCTGCCGGCACGCGAGCTGTCCGCCGGCCTGGCCGAAGTGATCAAGTACGGCCTGATCTGCGACAAGCCCTTCCTAGCCTGGCTCGAAGACAATATGCAGGCGCTGCGCGGCCTTGACGCTGCAGCGCTCACCCAGGCCATCAGCCGCTCCTGTGCAGCCAAGGCCGCGGTGGTGGGGGCGGATGAGCGCGAGTCAGGCGTGCGCGCCACCCTGAACCTGGGCCACACCTTCGGGCATGCCATCGAGACCCACATGGGCTACGGTGTGTGGCTGCATGGTGAAGCGGTTTCGGCGGGTACGGTAATGGCCCTGGAAATGTCCATGCGCCTTGGCTGGATCACCCAGGCCGAACGTGATCGCGGCATCCGCCTGCTGCGCGATGCAGGTTTGCCGGTGGTGCCACCACAGGAAATGACCCCGGCGCATTTCATGGAGCACATGGCGGTCGACAAGAAGGTGCTGGACGGCCGTCTGCGTCTGGTGCTGCTGCGCCAGATGGGCGAGGCCGTCGTCACCGACGACTATCCTAAAGAGATTCTTCAGGCCACCTTGTCCGCGGATTACCGCGCGATCGTGGCCCAGCTTTGAGGTTGTGACAGCGCAATGACCAGTTTGCATGCCGATGAGGCCTTTCTCGACCATTACCAGTTGAGCCACGACCCGTTCGCACCTCGTGTGCCCGGTTTCAAATTCTTCCCTGCCCAGCGCAAGCCGGTGTTGGGCCAACTGCACCATCTGGCCCGTTACAGCCAGCTGATGCTGGTGGTCAGCGGGCCGTTGGGCAGCGGCAAGACACTGCTGCGCCAGGCCTTGGTGGCCAGCACCAACAAGCAGTCGGTGCAAAGCGTCGTGGTGTCTGCCCGCAGTGCCGGCGATGCCGCCAGCGTGCTGGCGCACATCGCCCAGGACCTGGGCGTTGCCCAGCCCGAAGTGCAGGCCATCCTGTCCAAGGTCGTGCAGCTGGCACTGACCGGCCAGGAGGTGTACCTGCTGGTGGACGATGCGGAACAACTTGGCGAGTCGGCACTCCAAGCGTTGCTGGAGTTGGCAGCAGGCGTGCCGGAAGGCCGCCCGCATGTGTTCCTGTTCGGTGAGCCGTCGCTGATTGCAGGGCTGGACGAACTCGAGATCGAGGAAGAGCGTTTCCACATCATCGAGCTTGCACCCTACAGCGAAGAGGAAACCCGCGAATACCTGGAGCAGCGCCTGGACGGTGCTGGCCGGGGCATCGAGGTGTTCAGCCGCGAACAGATTGCCGACATCCATGAAAATTCCGACGGTTGGCCTGGCAACATCAACCAGGTCGCCCGTGACACGTTGATCGAAGCCATGATCGCCAGCCGCTCGACGGTCAAGCGACCATCCATGGGGTTCAAAATGCCGAAGAAACATGTGCTCGCGCTGTCTGCTGTGGTCGTTGTCGCCGTCGCGGCTGCCGTGTTGATGCCCAGAAAGGGCGACAAGGCCCCAGCCGAAGCGCCAGCGGCCCAGGCGCAGCTGCCGCTGGGCGATGGCAAGGGTGCGGCTATCGAATTCTCGGGCTCCTCGCAGCCCACGCCATTGCCGCTGGTAGGGCAGTCGCAACCGGTGATGCGCGAACCCCTGGCCCAGGCCGCTGGCATGGGTGAGGGTGAAGAGGGCAGCCCTGCCGGTGACACCGCACTGCAGCCAGGCAACCCACCGCCTACCGTGACCACCATCGCGCCGCCCCAGGGCGTGGCAGCGGGCCCAGCGCCAACGCCCGCCCAGCCCGTGCAGCAGGCGGCGGCGCCCAAGCCTGCCGCCACCCAGCAGGCCAAGCCTGCTGCACAGGCCAAGGCCGAGCCTGCACCTACCCAGGTTGCCGTTGCCAAACCAGCACCCAAAGCGGTCGAGAAACCGGCTGCCGGTGGCAGTGGCAATGGTGGCTGGTACACCGGGCAGAAGCCGGGTAACTACGTGGTGCAAATCCTGGGCACCAGCTCCGAGGCGTCTGCCCAGGCCTTCGTCAAGGCGCAGGGTGGCGAGTACCGCTACTTCAAGAAAACCTTGCAGGGCAAGCCGCTCTACGTGGTCACTTATGGCAGCTTTGCCAACCGTGATGCGGCCGTTGCGGCCATCAAGAACTTGCCAGCGAAGGTCCAGGCTGGTAAACCTTGGCCACGTACCGTCGCCAGCGTCCAACAAGAGCTGGCCTCGGCCCGCTGATACCTTCCGGGCGGCATCACCCCGCCGCCCAGTAGCCAAGCGAATTCTAGCGTTCGACTAGCCTGCTGCGCCCAAGCGCGGCAGGCTTTTCTGTCCCGGACTGCCGGCCACAAGCCTACGTTGCAGTCATGGCTGAAACGCTTCAGACTCAAGTCACGTCGCTACCACGGCAGTTGGCGCAAAAACATTCAAAATTGCGACATAAATTTTCAATGGTGAGACATGAAAATTTGTGGGCGCGACTGTCGCTGTGCAACAATGGTTTTCCATGGCCACCGCAAAAAGCTGGCATTTGATCGGCGTGGATGGTAAGTGGTTGTTAAAAAAGAGATTTGCCTCCGTTGAGGGGTGAACCTGGTGAGAAAGTGTCTATGAAAACAGGTCTGTACCATCCCGAAGAATTCAAGGACAACTGTGGTTTTGGCCTGATCGCCCATATGACGGGCGAACCCAGCCACCACCTTCTGCAAACCGCCATGCAGGCGCTCACGTGCATGACCCACCGTGGCGGTATCAATGCCGACGGCAAGACCGGTGACGGTTGTGGTCTGCTGATGCAGAAGCCCGACCAGTTCCTGCGCGCCGTGGCCCAGGAGCATTTTGCCGCCGAGCTGCCAAGGCAGTACGCCGTGGGCATGGTGTTCTTCAACCAGGACCCGGTCAAAGCCGAAGCCGCCCGCGCCAACATGGACCGCGAAATCATCACGGCTGGCCTCAACCTGGTCGGCTGGCGCAAGGTGCCGATCGATACCAGCGTGCTCGGCCGCCTGGCCCTGGAGCGTCTGCCGCAGATCGAGCAGGTGTTCATCGGCGGCGAAGGCCTGAGTGACCAGGAATTCGCCATCAAGCTGTTCAGCGCACGTCGCCGTTCGTCGGTGGCCAACGCCCACGACGCCGACCACTACATCTGCAGCTTTTCGCACAAGACCATCATCTACAAGGGGCTGATGATGCCGCGCGATCTGGCGGCCTTCTACCCGGACCTCGGTGATGAGCGCCTGCAGACCGCCATTTGCGTGTTCCACCAGCGCTTCTCCACCAACACCTTGCCCAAGTGGCCGCTGGCGCAGCCGTTCCGCTTCCTTGCCCACAACGGTGAAATCAACACCATCACCGGTAACCGCAACTGGGCGATGGCACGCCGTACCAAGTTCGCCAATGACCAGATCCCCGACCTCGATGAGCTCGGCCCGCTGGTCAACCGCGTGGGCTCCGACTCGTCCAGCATGGACAACATGCTCGAACTGATGGTGACCGGCGGTATCGACCTGTTCCGTGGCGTGCGCATGCTGGTACCGCCAGCCTGGCAGAACGTCGAGACCATGGACGCCGACCTGCGCGCCTTCTACGAATACAACTCCATGCACATGGAGCCGTGGGATGGCCCGGCCGGTATCGTCATGACCGAAGGCCGCCACGCGGTGTGCCTGCTCGACCGCAACGGCCTGCGCCCAGCGCGTTGGGTCACCACCACCAACGGCTACATCACCATCGCCTCTGAAATCGGCGTATGGGGCTATCAGCCGGATGAAGTGCTGGCAAAAGGCCGTGTGGGCCCGGGCCAGATCCTGGCCGTGGACACCGAAACCGGTCAGATTCTCGACACCGACGCCATCGATGACCGCCTCAAGTCCCGTCACCCCTACAAGCGCTGGCTGCGCCAGCATGCCACGCGCATCCAGGCGACGCTGACCGACGACCAGGGCGTGGCCAGCTACGACGCTGACCAGCTCAAGCAGTTCATGAAGATGTTCCAGGTGACCTTCGAGGAGCGCGACCAGGTACTGCGCCCGCTGGGTGAACAGGGCCAGGAAGCGGTCGGTTCGATGGGGGATGACACCCCCATGGCGGTGCTGTCGCAGCGGGTACGTTCGCCGTACGACTTCTTCCGCCAGCAGTTTGCCCAGGTCACCAACCCGCCGATCGACCCGCTGCGCGAAGCGATCGTGATGTCGCTGGAAATCTGCCTGGGTGCCGAGCGCAACATCTTCCAGGAATCCCCCGAGCATGCCTCGCGGGTGATTCTCAGCTCGCCGGTGGTCTCGCCTGCCAAATGGCGCTCGCTGATGAGCCTGGAGCGTGAAGGCTTCGAGCGCCAGCTGATCGACCTGAACTATGAAGAAAGCGTCGGCCTGGAAGCGGCCATTCGCAACATCGCCGACCAGGCTGAAGAGGCCGTGCGGGCTGGCAAGACCCAGCTGGTACTGAGCGACCGCCACATCGCACCCGGCAAGCTGCCGGTGCATGCGTCGCTGGCCGTGGGCGCTGTGCACCACCGCCTGACCGACAAGGGCCTGCGTTGCGACAGCAACATCCTGGTGGAAACCGCCACCGCCCGGGACCCCCACCACTTCGCAGTGCTGCTGGGCTTCGGCGCCTCGGCGGTGTATCCGTACCTGGCTTACGAAGTGCTGGCCGACCTGATCCGCACTGGCGAAGTGCTGGGCGACCTGGACGAAGTGTTCAAGTACTACCGCAAGGGCATCTCCAAGGGCCTGCTGAAGATCCTGTCAAAGATGGGGATCTCAACCATCGCCTCCTACCGGGGTGCGCAGCTGTTCGAAGCCATCGGCCTGTCCGAAGAAGTGGTCGGCCTGAGCTTCAAGGGCGTTTCCAGCCGCATCAAGGGTGCGCGCTTCCAGGACCTGGAAAGCGACCAGAAACTGCTGGCCGCCGAAGCCTGGAGTGCGCGCAAGCCGATCCAGCAAGGCGGCTTGCTGAAGTTCGTCCACGGCGGCGAGTACCACGCCTACAACCCGGACGTGGTCAATACCCTGCAAGCCGCCGTGCAGCAGGGCGATTACGCCAAGTTCAAGGAATACACCTCGCTGGTCGACCAGCGCCCGGTGTCGATGATCCGCGACCTGTTGAACGTGAAGGTGGCCGACCAGCCACTGGCGCTGGACCAGATCGAACCGCTGGACGCCATCCTCAAGCGCTTCGACTCGGCGGGGATCTCGCTGGGTGCACTGTCGCCTGAGGCCCACGAAGCACTGGCTGAAGCCATGAACCGCCTGGGTGCGCGTTCCAACTCCGGTGAGGGCGGCGAAGACCCGTCGCGCTACGGCACCATCCGCAGTTCCAAGATCAAGCAGGTGGCTACCGGCCGTTTCGGCGTTACGCCCGAATACCTGGTCAACGCCGAAGTGCTGCAAATCAAGGTTGCCCAGGGCGCCAAGCCCGGCGAGGGTGGCCAGTTGCCCGGTGGCAAGGTCAATGGCCTGATCGCCCGCCTGCGTTACGCGGTGCCGGGGGTGACGCTGATTTCGCCACCGCCGCACCACGATATCTACTCCATCGAAGACCTGGCCCAGCTGATCTACGACCTCAAGCAGGTCAACCCGCAGGCGCTGGTGTCGGTGAAGCTGGTGGCTGAAGCAGGCGTAGGCACCATTGCTGCCGGCGTGGCCAAGGCCTATGCCGACCTCATTACCATTTCCGGTTATGACGGTGGCACCGGCGCCTCGCCGCTGACGTCGATCAAGTACGCTGGCGCCCCGTGGGAACTGGGCCTTGCCGAAACCCACCAGACCCTGCGCGGCAACGACCTGCGCGGCAAGGTGCGGGTGCAGACCGACGGCGGCCTCAAGACCGGCCTGGACGTGATCAAGGCGGCGATCCTGGGGGCCGAGAGCTTCGGCTTCGGCACCGCCCCGATGATTGCCCTGGGGTGCAAGTACCTGCGCATCTGCCACCTGAACAACTGCGCCACCGGCGTGGCCACCCAGAACGACAAGCTGCGCAAGGACCATTACATCGGCACCGTCGACATGGTGGTCAACTTCTTCACCTTCGTCGCTGAAGAAACCCGTGAGTGGCTGGCCAAGCTGGGCGTACGCAGCCTGGGTGAGCTGATCGGCCGCACCGACCTGCTCGATGTGCTGCCGGGCGACACCGAGCGCCAGCAGTACCTCGACCTGACGCCGCTGCTGGGCAGCTCGCACATCCCGGCAGACAAGCCGCAGTTCTGCGAAGTCGACCGCAACCCACCCTTCGACCAGGGCGAGCTGGCCGAGAAGATGGTCGAGATGGCCATGCCGGCCATCCGCGACCAGGCCGGCGGCGAATTCAGCCTGGACATCTGCAACTGCGACCGCTCCATCGGTGCGCGGGTATCGGGCGAGATTGCCCGGCTGCATGGCAACCAGGGCATGGCCAGCGCGCCGATCACGTTCCGCTTCAGCGGTACCGCCGGCCAGAGCTTCGGCGTATGGAACGCCGGTGGCCTGAACCTGTACCTGCAGGGCGACGCCAACGACTATGTGGGCAAGGGCATGACGGGTGGCAAGTTGACCATCGTGCCGCCAGCCGGCAGCCCGTTCAAAACCCAGCACAGCGCCATCGTCGGCAACACCTGCCTGTACGGTGCCACTGGCGGCAAGTTGTTCGCTGCCGGTACTGCAGGCGAGCGCTTCGCTGTACGTAACTCCGGCGCCCATGCCGTTGTCGAGGGCACCGGCGATCACTGCTGTGAATACATGACCGGTGGCTTTGTCTGCGTGCTGGGCAAGACCGGTTACAACTTCGGTTCTGGCATGACGGGCGGCTTCGCCTACGTGCTCGACATGGACAACAGCTTCGTCGACAAGCTCAACCACGAGCTGGTGGAAATCCAGCGCATCAGTGGTGAAGCGATGGAGGCTTACCGCACCCACCTGGCGCGGGTCCTTGCCGAGTATGTGGATGAAACCGACAGTGAGTGGGGGCGCGAGCTCTCCGAGAACCTGGACGACTACGTGCGGCGCTTCTGGCTGGTCAAGCCCAAGGCCGCCAACCTGAAGCAGTTGCTGTCCAGCACCCGTGCCAACCCGCAGTAATACAGCTGCAAGTAGGCAAGCCCCACGCTGCAGATAGAAGCAGTACGGGGTTTGCCAGGCTTACGTGATCGTCTTGTGGCTTGCAGCTAAACGCTTGCAGCTGCTGTTAAGAGGTTTTGAAAAATGGCTGAACGTCTGAATAACGACTTCCAGTTCATCGAGGTGGGCCGCAAGGACCCGAAGAAAAAGCTGCTGCGCCAGCGCAAGAAGGAGTTCGTGGAAATCTACGAACCGTTCAAGCCGCAGCAGTCTGTGGAACAGGCGCACCGTTGCCTGGGCTGTGGTAACCCGTACTGCGAATGGAAGTGCCCGGTGCACAACTTCATCCCCAACTGGTTGAAGCTGGTGTCCGAAGGCAACATCCTGGCGGCGGCGGAATTGTCGCACCAGACCAACACCCTGCCGGAAGTGTGCGGGCGGGTGTGCCCACAGGACCGCCTGTGTGAAGGTGCCTGCACGCTGAACGACGGCTTTGGCGCGGTGACCATCGGTTCGGTGGAGAAGTACATCACCGATACCGCCTTCGCCATGGGCTGGCGCCCGGACATGTCCAAGGTCAAGCCCACCGGCAAGCGCGTTGCCATCATCGGCGCCGGCCCGGCAGGCCTTGGCTGTGCCGACGTGCTGGTGCGCGCCGGGGTAACCCCGGTGGTGTTCGACCGCAACCCGGAAATCGGCGGCCTGCTGACCTTCGGTATCCCCGAATTCAAGCTGGAAAAAACCGTGCTCAGCAACCGCCGTGAAGTGTTCACCGGCATGGGCATCGAGTTCCGCCTGAACACCGAGGTGGGCAAGGATGTGACCCTTGAGCAACTGCTGGCCGAGTACGATGCAGTGTTCATGGGCATGGGCACCTACACCTACATGAAGGGGGGCTTCCCCGGCGAGGACCTGCCAGGGGTGCACGATGCCCTGGACTTCCTGATCGCCAACGTCAACCGCAACCTGGGCTTCGAGAAGTCGCCGGAAGATTTCGTCGACATGCAGGGCAAGCGGGTGGTGGTGCTCGGTGGTGGTGACACCGCCATGGACTGCAACCGCACTTCCATTCGCCAGGGCGCCAAGGCCGTGACCTGTGCCTATCGCCGTGACGAAGCCAACATGCCCGGTTCGCGCAAGGAAGTTAAGAACGCCAAGGAAGAGGGCGTGAAGTTCCTGTACAACCGCCAGCCCATTGCGATCGTGGGTGAGGACAAGGTCGAAGGCGTGAAAGTGGTGGAAACCCGCCTGGGTGAGCCCGACGCCCGTGGCCGCCGCAGCCCGGAGCCAATCCCGGGGTCTGAAGAGATCCTGCCGGCCGATGCGGTGGTCATCGCCTTCGGCTTCCGCCCAAGCCCGGCCCCCTGGTTCGAGCAGCACGGCATCCAACTGGACAGCCAGGGCCGTGTGGTAGCGCCGGAGCAGGGCAAGTTCAAGCACCAGACCAGCAACCCGAAGGTGTTTGCCGGCGGCGACATGGTGCGCGGGTCCGACCTGGTAGTGACCGCCATTTTCGAAGGGCGCACCGCTGCCGAAGGCATCCTGGACTTCCTGGAAGTGTGAGGTCGGCTGCCGGCTCCTGCAAGGTACGCGTTATCTGCAGGGGCCGGCTTTGTACGCGACACAGCTTGACCCAACGCACCCAATAGACAAAACGCATGGTCTCAGCCGTGCCTTTTGTGCTGGTGTCTGAGAAAATGCCCCCACTTTTTTTCCGGATGCCGACATGACTGCCCTGAAGAACGATCGTTTCCTGCGTGCACTGCTCAAGCAACCCGTAGACGTCACCCCGGTGTGGATGATGCGCCAGGCCGGCCGCTACCTCCCGGAATATCGCGCCAGCCGTGCCAAGGCCGGTGACTTCATGAGCCTGTGCAAAAACCCGCAGTTCGCCTGCGAGGTCACCCTGCAGCCACTCGACCGCTACCCGCTGGACGCCGCGATCCTGTTCTCGGACATCCTCACCATCCCTGATGCCATGGGCCTTGGCCTGTACTTCGAAACCGGCGAAGGCCCGCGTTTCAGAAAGGTGGTCAGCACCCCGGCCGACATCGAAGCACTGCCCGTGCCCGATGCCCAGAAAGACTTGGGCTACGTGATGGACGCCGTCAGCACCATCCGCCGCGAGCTCAATGGCCGGGTACCGCTGATCGGCTTCTCAGGCAGCCCGTGGACGCTGGCCACGTACATGGTCGAAGGCGGCTCGTCCAAGGACTTCCGCAAGACCAAGGCCATGGCCTACGACAACCCCCAGGCGCTGCACCTGTTGCTGGACAAGCTGGCCCAGTCGGTCACAACGTACCTCAATGGCCAGATCCTGGCCGGCGCACAGGCGGTGCAGATCTTTGACACCTGGGGTGGCAACCTGTCGGCTGCGGCGTACCAGGAGTTTTCCCTGGCCTACATGCGCAAGATCGTCAGTGGCCTGATTCGCGAGCACGAAGGGCGCAAGGTGCCGGTCATCCTGTTCACCAAGAACGGCGGCCTGTGGCTCGAAAGCATTGCCGAGGCGGGTGCCGATGCACTGGGCCTGGACTGGACCTGCGATATCGGCGATGCCCGCCGCCGTGTGGGTAACCAGGTGGCCCTGCAAGGCAACATGGACCCGACCGTGCTGTACGCCCGGCCCGAAGCCATCCGCAAGGAAGTCGCGCGTATTCTGGCCAGCTACGGCCAGGGCAGTGGCCACGTGTTCAACCTGGGCCATGGCATCACCCCGGAAGTCGACCCGGAGCATGCCGGTGTGTTCATCAACGCCGTGCACGAACTGTCAGCGCTGTACCACCAGTAAAGACCAGCTCGCGGGCATGCCCGCGAGCCCCTACGCCGCCTTTGGCGGTAGCTTGCTCAGGTGCAACGCCACCAGCAGCGCTACCGCCAGCAGGCTGCCGATGAACAACCCGATGCCGTTCCACCCCCACTGGTGCCAGAACACCCCGCCTGCCGTCCCGGCCACGCTCGACCCCGCGTAGTAGCAGAACAGATACAGCGATGACGCCTGCCCCTTGGCCCGCAAGGCGCGGCGGCCGATCCAGCTGCTGGCCACCGAGTGTGCCCCGAAGAAGCCGAAGGTGAACACCAGCATGCCCATGATCACCATGAACAATGGGCTGGCCAGGGTTATCAGCATGCCCCCCGCCATGACCACGATACTCGCCCAGAACACCTTGCGCCGGCCCAGCTTGTCGGCCAGTGCGCCCACCTGCGCCGAGCTGTAGATACCCGACAGGTACACCACCGACAGCAGCCCCACCAGCGCCTGGTTCATGTGGTAAGGCTCCGCCAGCAGGCGATAGCCAATGTAGTTGAACAGGGTGACGAAGGCGCCCATCAGCAGGAACGCTTCGAGGAACAGCCAAGGCAGCCCGGCATCCTTGAAGTGCACCACGAAGCCGTCCAGCAGGCTGCGCGGGTTCATGGCCTGGGGGCGGAAGTTGCGCGACTCGGGCAGCACTTTCCAGAACACCACCGCCGCCAGCAATGCCAGGCCCCCCACCGTGAGCATCGCCGTGTGCCAGCTGACGAAGTCGATCAGCACGCCGGTAATCAGCCGGCCGCTCATGCCACCAATGGCATTGCCGCCGATGTACAGGCCCATGGCCAGGCCGATGTGCTGTGGGTGAATCTCCTCGCTCAGGTAGGTCATTGCCACCGCTGCCAGGCCGCTCAGGGACAGCCCGACCAGTGCGCGGGTGGCCAGCACCAGCTCCCAGCTCGGCATCACGGCGCTGGCGATGGTGCACAGCGCCGCGCACACCAAGGCGAACACCATCACCGGCTTGCGTCCAATGCGGTCGGAGACCGGGCCGGTTATCAACAACCCGAACGCCAGCATGCCGGTTGCGACCGACAGCACCAGGCTGCTCTGCGCGGCATTGATGGCAAATTCCTTCGACAGCAGCGGCATCATCGGCTGCACGCAGTACAGCAGGGCAAAGGTGGCAAAGCCGCCACTGAACAGCGCCAGCACGGTTTTCATGAAGGCTGGCGTGCCTTTCTCGATCCACAGGTCGTTGAGCGAGGCAGTCTCGGGTTCGGCAGGCAAGGGAACAGCGGCGTTTTTCACTGGCGGGTACCTCAGGCGCAATGGAAAAAAGCATATAGCTGCCTAATGATTAGATCCAATATATTGTTCGACCTATTTAAGACGTTTCACGACCTGTTGGAGGCTACCCATGGAGCTGCGTCACCTGCGCTATTTCGTTGCCGTTGCCGAAGAATTGCACTTTGGCCGCGCCGCCCAGCAGCTCGGCATTTCACAGCCGCCCCTGAGCCAGCAGATCCAGGCGCTGGAGCACGAGCTGGGCGCCAGGTTATTCGAGCGTACCAACCGTCGGGTGGAACTCAGCGAGGCCGGGCGGCTGTTTCTGGAGGAGGCCCGGCTGGTACTGGCCCAGGTCGAGAAGGCGGCCGATGTGGCCAGGCGTGCCCAGTTGGGGGAGCTGGGCGAGATGAAGATCGGCTTTACGTCCTCTGCGCCGTTCACGTCGAAGATCCCCCAGGCGATCCATGCCTTCCGCCAGCGCTTTCCGGCAGTGCACCTGAACCTCAAGGAAATGAGCAGCCGCGAAGTCGCCGAAGGGGTGTTCGATGAGTCCATCGAAGTGGGCCTGATGCGGCCGATGCCGCTGCCCCAAGGGTTGGTTGCCACGGAGCTGTTCCGCGAGCCACTGGTGGCGGTGATCAATGCCTCGCATGCGCTGGCTCAGGCCACGGAGCAAGGCGTGCATCTGGCAGCGCTGGCCCAGGAACCTTTTGTGTTCTTCCCGCGCAGCTATGGCAGTGGTTTGTATGCCCAGCTGCTCAGCCTGGCGCGTCAGGCAGGCTTCAGCCCGCACTTTGCCCAGGAGGCAGGGGAGGCGATGACGATCATCGGGCTGGTGTCGGCGGGGCTTGGGGTGTCGGTGCTGCCGGCTTCTTACCAGCGTATGCGCATCGAGGGCGTGGTGTACCGCACGTTACTGGATACCGAAGCCACGTCTGCCGTGTGGCTGGTACAGCGCCAGTGCCAGCAGTCGGCGATGGCCACAGCCTTCGCCGAACTGCTGACCGGGCAGGTTCAGGCCTGACACCAGCCTGCCCCGGTTGCGCCTGGGTATCAGTCTACGCGGGCCAGGTCGCCCTTGATGGCAACACCGGCGATGACCGCGCCGGCATGGCACTCGTAGGTGGCCGGGTCTTTGCGCTCGTTGCGCTTGTAGTAGCTGACGATGTTGGTCACGGCATTGGCGTTGGCCTTGCGCGCAGCGTCCTGCATGGTCAGCAGGGCCGACTGCAGGGCCCATTCGCAGGCCACTTCGTCACTCTTGTTGAAGGCGTTGGTCTTCTTGTTGGTCACGGCGTTGGGGCTGACCACCTTGACCTTGCCGCGTGGCTGTACGCCCGCCAAGTAGAACTTGACCGAGCCATCGAGCTTTTTCTCGGCAAGCATTTGCTGCACTACCTTGTCGAAGGGCAGGAACAGCGCGGTATCACGGGCCTGGCTCAGGCCTGGCAGTGCAGCCAGCAGCAGGGCAGTGGCGGCGGTAAGGGTCTTCAAGCGCATCGGTTCTTCCTTGGTCGGTGGTTAGGGGGTAACGCTGCTTTGTTGCAACAGGCTCTGGCTGCTCACTGTGTTGAGCTGACGCACGATGCTGCGGTCCAGGTTGTAGACCCAGCGGTTGTAGTTGCGGTGGATCTTGCCGTCCTTGTACCCCAGTTCGCGGCTGTCGCGGTAGGCGATGCGGAACTGGCTGGCGCTGTAGTGGATATCCACGGCAGCGAAGAAGGTGTTGCGCACGGTGATGTCGGCCTGGATCACGCTCGGGTTTACCGAGCGTGCCGTCCAGCCGCGGTCGGCAATGGCCTTCAGAATGGCCTGTTGCACCTGCTGTTGGGTGTAGGGTGTCGCGGAGGCCAGCTGTTCAGCCGGGTTCAGCACCGGCTTCGACGTACAGCCGGCCAGGCCGGTGAGTACAAGGCCCAGGGCCGCTGCGCGGATCAGAGGGGACATTCCATGCTCTCCAGGTTGGGGATTACGGCCAGCGGCGGAAGATCAACGACGTGTTGACCCCACCGAAAGCAAAGTTGTTGTTCATCACGAACTGGTGGTTCATGGTGCGGAACTCGCCACGCAGGTAGTCCAGTTCGCCACAGCGCGGGTCTACTTCGTCCAGGTTCAGGGTGTGCACGTAGCGGTCACTGTTCATCATTTCGATGCTGAACCACGACTCCAGTGCCCCGCACGCCCCGAGCGTGTGGCCAAGAAAGCTCTTCTGCGAACTGATGGGCATGTGGGTGCCGAACAGGCTGCTGGTCGCCAGGGTCTCGGCGATGTCGCCCTGCTCGGTGGCGGTACCGTGGCCATTCACATAGCCGATTGCTGCGGGTGCCAGGCCGGCATCCTCCAGCGCCAGCTCCATGGCGCGGCGCATGGTCGTCTGCTCGGGGCGGGTGGTGTGCTGGCCATCGGCGTTGCTGCCAAAGCCGACGATTTCGGCGTGTATCCTGGCCCCGCGGGCGCGGGCGTGTTCAAGTTCTTCAAGCACCAGCATGCCGCCGCCCTCGCCAATCACCAGGCCATCACGGCGGCAGTCGTAGGGGCGTGGGCTAAGGTGCGGGGTGTCGTTCATCAGGCTGGTGGCGTACAGCGCATCGAACACCATCGCCTCGGTGGGGCACAGCTCTTCGGCGCCCCCCGCCAGCATCATCGGCAGGCGCCCGTACTTGATCGCCTCATAGGCGTAGCCGATGCCCTGGCTGCCGCTGGTGCAGGCACTGGAGGTGGGGATCAGGCGCCCGGTGAGGCCGAAGAAGATGCTGATATTGGCGGCGGTGGTGTGCGGCATCATGCGCACGTAGGAATTGGCATTGAGGCCGTCGGCCACCGAGTTGAGCAGCATGTTGCCGAACGCCTTGATCTCGTCCGTGCTGCCGGTGGACGAGCCGCAGGCCACCCCCATGCGCCCATCGCGGATGCTCGGGTCATCCAGCAGGCCTGCATCGGCCAGTGCCCGCTCGGCCGCGGCCACCGCCAGGCGTGATACCCGGCCCATGCTGCGCAGTTGCTTGCGGGTCCAGTGGGCGGGCACCTTGAAATCATCGACGGGGCCGGCCAGCCGCGTGTTCATTTCTTCGAAGCGGTCCCATTCGTCCATGCGCCGGATGCCACTGCGCTGGCTGGCGAAATGCCCGGCGATGGTCGCCCAGTCGCTGCCCAGCGAGGTGATGCCGGCCATGCCGGTGACGACAACCCGGCGCATCAGCACAACCCCCCGTTCACGGCCAGCACCTGGCGGGTGATGTAGGCAGCCTCCGCCGACATCAGGAAGTTGACTGCACCGGCCACTTCTTCAGCGGTGCCCATGCGCCCGGCAGGGATCATCTTCATCAGCTCGTCCACAGGCACGTGCTCGTCGAGCATGGCCGTGTCGATCAGCCCAGGGGCCACGCAATTGACGGTGATGCGGCGTTTGCCCAGCTCGATCGCCAGCGCCTTTGCCGCGCCGATCAGCCCCGCCTTGGAGGCGCTGTAGTTGACCTGGCCACGGTTACCGATCAACCCCGACACCGAGGTGATGCAGACGATGCGCCCGGGTGCCCGACGGCGGATCATTGGCATGGTCAGTGGCTGCAGAACGTTGTAGAAACCGTCCAGGTTGGTACGCAGCACCTGGTCCCAGTCTTCGTCGGTAAGCGCCGGGAAGGCGCCATCGCGGGTCAGCCCGGCGTTGCACACCACGCCGTAATACGCCCCATGCTGCTCCACATCGCTCTCCAGGGCGGCGCGGCAGGCGGCACGGTCGGCAATGTCGAACTGCAGCACCCGTGCCTGTTGGCCCAGGGCCCGCACGTTTTCGGCCACGGCGTCGGCCTCGGCGCGGCCGCTGCGGCAATGCAGGACCAGGTCGTAACCGGACCGGGCCAGGCGCAGGGCGATGGCGCGGCCAATGCCGCGGCTCGAACCGGTGACCAGAATGGTGTCAGTCATGGGGGGACTCCTCAGGGCCCGCTTCGGCCAGGTAGCTGGCCGCTTGCGGCGGGCGGTACACGTTCAGGCGGGCACTGGCATGGATGCCGGGGCCGCGCAGGTGGCATTCGAACACGCCCATGCCGTTGTCGTCTTCGAGCGAACGCTGGGCGTGGATGTGCAGTTCGGCGCCGGCGGGGAAGTGCTCGACATCGCATTCGTATTTGCGCGCACCCAGCAGGAAACCCAGTTCGACTGCCTGGCCATTGCGCCGGGCGCGGCAGCCGGCATAGGCCGCGACGCTCTGGGCCATCAGCTCGATGCCCAGCCACGCCGGCAGGCTGCCGTCGGCGCGGTTGAACAGGCCGCCAGGCTGCACGGTGGTGCGGGTGAAGATCTGCTCCTCATCGCAGCGCTCGATCTGGTCGATCAGGATCATGTCGCCGGCGTGGGGCAGCAGCTCGGCCAGTGGCCAGGGGTTCATGCGGTGTCTCCGAGAATCAGGCTGACATTATTGCCGCCGAAGGCGAACGAGTTGCTCATTAAACGGCGTGGGCCATCAGTACCCAGGCGCTGGCGGCCATCCACCAGGGCCAGGCCCGGCAGCGCAGGGTCGCGCTGCTGGTCCCACACATGCGGTGGCAGCAGGCCCAACGGGTTGTGCTCGCTCAGGCTCAGCCAGCAGAACGCTGCTTCCAGCGCGCCGGCCGCACCCAACGTGTGGCCGGTCATGGGCTTGCTCGACGAACACGGCACCGTGGCACCGAACAGGGCATGCACGGCCAGGCTTTCCATGGCGTCATTGTGCGCAGTGGCGGTGCCATGCAGGTTCAGGTAGTTGATTTGCGCGGGCGCGAGGCCGGCATTGTCCAGTGCTTTGCCCATGCACCGCAAGGCGCCGGCACCGGTCGGGTCGGGCGCGGATATGTGGTGGGCGTCCGAGCTGGCACCGGCACCCAGCAGTGCCAGGGTGCGGCCTTGCGCGTTGCGCTGGCGCGTCATCAGGAACAGGGCCGCCGCCTCGCCAATGTTGATGCCATCGCGGTTGGCCGAGAACGGGTTGCAGCGCTGCTCACTGATCGCTTCCAGGGCGCTGAAGCCATTGAGGGTGAGGCTGCACAGGCTGTCGACGCCGCCGCACAGCACGGCGTCGCACACGCCCAGCTGCAGCAGGCGCCGGGCGCTGAGCAAGGCGCGGGCACTGGAGGTGCAGGCCGTGGAGATGACGTAGGCCGGGCCGCTGAGTTGCAGCCAGTCGGCGAGGAAGTCGGCCGGCGCGCTCAGTGCCTGCTGTGCGTAGTGATAGTCGGCAGGGAACTGCCCGCTGTTGATGAACTGGCCGATGGCGGCACTGCCTTCGGCAATGCCGGACGTACTGGTCCCGAGAATGACGGCAACACGATGCCCACCATACTGGGCGATCGCCTGGCGGATGGCCGGCTCGATCTGCAGGGCGGCCGCGTACAGCAGCTGGTTGTTGCGGCTGTGCTGCTCGGGCAGCGGTACTGCGGGCAATGCCGAGGCGACCGCACCCACGGGCGGGCAGCGGTCTGGGATCCAGCCTGACGCGGGCTGCATGCCGGAACAATCGCCGGCGAACAGGCCGGCCGCCACTTCGGCCTGGCCCTGGCCAAGGGCGCAGATCAGGCCTAGGGCATTGAGGTAGGCGGTCATGGTCGGTTCTCGCGAGGCAGGGGGTCGATTACATAACGCAGGCCTTCACCGAGGTTCAAGTCGAAGGCATCCTCGCCCCGATAGGTGACGTGCCAGCGGTCACCCAGCCAACGCTGCCCCGCTTGCTCGCGGGCCTGTGGATACAGCTGGGCCAGTTGCGCGGGCGGGGTGAGGGCGAACAATACGGCAGCGAACAGCTCCCGGGCTGCCGGGTTGGGCGGTAGCAGCCCATCGGCCTGCCATTGCTGGCCGTCCAGCAGCTGCCGGGCCTGGGGGATGCCCAGCAGGTCGAGCAGCGACCAGCGCAAGCGCTGGTGCTCGTCCTGGATCACCAGCAACCAGTCCTGGCGCTGGCCGGCCTGTTCGCGCTGCACATGCAACTGCTGCGGCAGGGTCAGCCCCGGCAGCCGCTCAGGCAGGGGCGGGCGCGCCGCGCAGGCGCTCAGCAGCAGGCACAGCGCGCATGCCAGGAAGGCTTTCATGCGGGCTCCAGCGGCTTGCGCGCAACCACGTTGACCAGCGTTTCCTCGCGCTCGCCCACCGGTGGCGGCTTGCGCAGGCCCAGGCGCTCGAGCAGGCCGAAGTCCTTGGCCCGGCTCCACCACAGGTAGGGGTAGGAGACATTGGCAGGGCCAAACTCGAAGCCCTGGCTGCGCAGCATCTGCAGGTAGCCCTCGGCACTCTTCTGCACGTGCATGGGGTGGCGGAAGAACCAGCGGATCACCCAGGTATCGATGTACGCCTCGGTAGATTCGGCGAACAGCAGGTAGCCACCCGGCTTGAGTACTCGGTAAAACTCGGCCAGGGCTTTTTCCTGTTCCACCAGGTGGTGAAAGGTCTGGTGACAGAACAGCAGGTCGATGCTGGCGTCAGGGTAGGGCAGCTTGGCACAGTCGCTGCCGCACAGCTCCACATCGATGCCCAGGCGCTGGGCTTCGGCTGCGCTCAGGTCGAGGCTGTGCGGGTCGGCATCGGTGCCCAGCAGGCGAGCGGGCGCAAATACCCGCTGCAGGTGCTTGAACGACCTGCCCTGCCCGCAGCCAGCATCCAGCAGCACTGCGCCCTGGGGCGGTGCACCGTCGAACAGCCGGCGCAGGTCTTCGATGGCCACCCGCAGCACGTGGTGCTGCCAGGTGTGACTGGCGAGAAAACGAAAGCCTATGCGCGTTTCCTCGACATAGGTGTCGCTCAGGAACGGGCGCTCACTCATGCCGGCGCCCTCGCGCACAGTTCGGCCAGGGTGCGCAGGCGGCGCCGGGGTTCGGCCACGAACGGGTTGCGCGTGTCCCAGGCATAGCCAGCCAGGATGGAGCTGATCATGGCGCGGATTTCCGGCGAGCTGCCTGGGTGGTAGATCACGTCCTGGAAACTGCCGTCGTACCAGCCTTCGACATAGACACGGAAGGTGTCGACGCCCTGCTGAAGGGGTTCGGCAAACTCGGTCTGCCAGTTCACCGTTTCACCTTGCAGTTGGCGGTGCAGCAGGCCGGCGGCCATGCTCGCCGAGCGCATGGCGATGGTGACGCCGGAGGAGAACACCGGGTCGAGGAATTCGGCGGCGTTGCCGAGCAGGGCATAGCCCTTGCCGTGCAGCGCCTTGACGTTGGCCGAATAGCCCCCGATGGTGCGCGCCGGGGTGTCCCACACTGCATTGGCCAGCACCTTGGACAGGCTCGGCGCTTGTGCCACGAAGTGCTTGAGGCAGGCGTCGAGGTCCTCGGGGGCGTTGGCATAGTGTTCTGCGGCCGCCACCACGCCCAGTGAGGTGCGGCCGTCGCTGAATGGGATGGTCCAGAACCAGATGTCACGGTGCTCGGGGTGGGTGGTGATGAGGATCTTGTCGCGGTCGAAGCCTGGGTGGTCGATACGGTCTTCGATGTGCGTGAACACGGCCCGGCGCACCGGGAAGGCCGACGGTGCTTCGAGGTCCAGCATTCTTGGCAGTACCCGGCCGTAGCCGCTGGCGTCCAGCACGAAGCCGGCCTGCACGGTGTACTCGCTGCCGTCCGGGCGGCGCACGCGCACCTGGGGCTGCTCGCCATTCATGTCGGCGCTGACGATCTCGTGTTCGTAGCGTATCTCCACGCCCTGGGCTTCGGCCTGGTCGGCCAGCAACTGGTCGAAGCGGGCCCGCTGCACCTGGAAGGTGCTGGGTTTACCCTGGGTGAAGGTCTGGCCGAAGTCGAACGCCGTGTACTCGTCGCCCCAGGCGAAGGCGGCGCCATTCTTGTGCTGGAAGCCTGCGGCTTGCAGGGCCTCGAGCATGCCGGCCTCCTCGACGAAATCCAGGCAGTGGGACAGCAGACTTTCGCCGATTGAAAAACGCGGAAAACGCTGGCGTTCGATGACCAGCACATCGTGCCCCTGGCGCTTGAGCAGGGCCGATGCGATGGCGCCGGAAGGCCCGGCACCGATCACCAGGACTTGGCGTTGTTGTAGGTCAGCGTTTGGCATGCGGGCTCCTTGCCATGGATGGGGCGTTAAGTGGAAGACGGTGCAGGCCGGCCAGCGCCGGCATCAGGGTGGCAACCAGGCTCATCAGCATCAGCGCGAAATACACGGCAGGGCTGATCAGCTGCTGGGACAGCAACAGGTTGAGGAAAACGATTTCGCTGAGGCCACGAATGTTCAGCAGCAGGCTCTCGCGCCATCTGCTGGCCCCGGGGAATGACGGGGCGGCCCAGCACAGGCCAAGCCAGTTACCCAGCAGCTTGCTGGCGATCGGCAGCGCGACCAGCGCGCACAGTTGCCAGCCGTCCAGGCTGTCGAGGGCGTGGTGTGCATCGATCTGTATCACGCCGTAGGTCAGTATCAACGGCACGGCGAGGCTGTGTTGCACTCGCCGGTTGCAGGTATCGGGCAATGGCAGCGTGGCCGGTATCCTGCGCCAGGCAAGGCAGGCCAGGTAGCCCATGCCGAAGACCAGGGCATTGAGCTTGTAGTGCTCGGCAACGAACAGCAGCACCAGAAACAGCGCCCCATAAACCTTGGGTGCGCGCAGGCCCAGTGCGTGAAGCGGCAGCGGCAGCAAGGCTGCCAGCAACGGCAACGCCAGTGTGCCCGGGTGCAGGCTCCCTTGGCCCAGGCCCAGCAGCAGCCAGCAGGCCACGTCGATCAGGATGGCCGCTTGCAGCAACCGCCGGCTGGCGGCAGCGGGGTAATCGATAGCCCGCAGGTACAGGTACAACACAGGGATTGCGGTAATGGCGAAGACCAGGCCCAGGGCCAGGGCAGCAACGCCGCTCAAACCCATCAGCCCTGTTGCGCAGGCCAGACCGCAGGCAAACGGCAGCAGAAAGCTGGGTACCGCCAGTTTCACAGCCTGGCGGTCTGGCCGCAGGGCCAGCACATCGGTGAGGATGTGCCCGAGCAGCAGGGCAAAGCTGGCGCCGTACAGGGTCTTGACCCAGGCCGGTGCGATCAGTGCGGGGCCGTCCAGCTGCCAGTGCGGGGTTATCCACAGCCCCATCACCGCAGGCAGCGCCAGGGTGGCCAGCAGCAGCTGGCTGACGATGGGGATCAGGCCCAGTCGTTTGCCCAGCAGGCTGGCCAGGGCAAATGCTGCCAACGCCAGGCCCCAGAACAGAATGATCGTCATGGTGGCGTTGGCGCTCCGTCGCGAGGGGCGGCCCAGGGCGCCAGCAGGAAGCTGAAGACCAGGCCCAGGCTTACCGCTGCGCCGAAGTTGCTCACCGCCGGGGTGCTGGACAGGGCCAGCAGCCCGAACGACAGCCAGGTGGTGAGCGCGGCCAGCAGGGTACCCAGCAGGCTCACGGCCGCCCCGCCTATGCGCTCATGCATGAGGATGGCGTAGTCGACGCTGATGGCAGTCACCAGCAACAGCCCGAACAGGCTGAACAGCGTCAGGGGTTGGCCCAGCCAGCCCAGGCTCGCCAGGCTGCACAGCGCGGCCAGCAGCGGCAGTGCAACGATGCGCAGCGAACCACGCAGGCCGAAGGGCATCACCAGCAGCACCAGGATCAGCACGCAGGACAGCAGCTTGAGTTCCGCTGCGCTCACCTGGGTCGCCGCAAACAGCTGGTTGAGTTCCCCCAAGCGGTCTACCAGTTGCACGCCGTCCAGGTCCTGGGTCTGCAACTGCAGCAACGCTGTATCCGACAACCCCTGAAGGCTGACGATGGCAGCTACGCCCTGTGCATCGGCGCCTAGCCACAAGGGCCGCCATGCTTCGCCCAGGGGGCCTGCCAACACGTGTTCGATGGCCTGCACAGGTAATGCCTGCAACTGCTGGATCTCGGCCTGCAAGGCCGCTTCGGGTACGCCAAGCGCCACCAGCGGCTGCCAGTGCTCGGGCAGCACCTCCAGCGCCTTGCGCGCCTGCTGTTGCTCGGCGGGGCTGGCAACCAGCTGGCTGAGGCTCATGAAGCCCTTGAGCTTGCCCAGTTCCACCAGTTCCGTGAGTTTGGCCCCCAGCGCCTGGGTGCGCGCCAGCAGTTGTTGCTGGTCGGCAGCGCGCACCAGGTAGAACTGGCTGGTAGGTTGGTAGCCAGTGATGCGCGCCACGGCCTGGGCTTGCTGCAACAGTTGCGGCGGCGTACCGACCCACTGGCGAATGTCGTTGCGCGTCTGCAAGTGCCAGAGGCCGCCGGCGCAGAACATCAGCACCAAGGCCAGCAAGGCGCCACTGGGCACCCTGCGCAGCAGCGCTTCACGCCACTGTGTCAGGGCCTGGGCAATGCGCAGCGGCCATAGCGCCGGTCTGAGCTGCGCCGACGCCAGCAACGCGGGTAGCAGGCACACCGCGCTCAGGTAGGCGCCCAGCAGGCCGGCGGCGGAAAACGCGGCGATCTGGGTCAGGGCCGGGAAGGGTGTGAAGGCCAGGGCCAGGTAGCCAATGCAGCTGGTAGCCAGGCTCAGGCTCATGCCTGGCAGGGTGAGGCGCACCGCCGGCCAGCTTTGCCAGGGTTTCAGGCTCCAGCTCTTGGACAGGTAGTGCAGCGGGTAGTCCACTGCCACACCGATCAGGCTGGAACCGAGCACCAAGGTCATGACGTGCATCTGGCCGAACAGGGCCACGCACACCACCGAGCCGAACAGCATGCCCACCAGCACCGGAACGAACGCCAGCAGTGCCCGCCAGTTACGGAAGGCCAGCCACAGCAGCAGCAGAATACCCAGCGTGGCGCCACCGCCTACCCAGCTGATTTCGCGGCTGGCCTGCTGCTGGCCGGCAGCAGCGTGCAGCAGGCCGCTGGCCGCCAGCAGTTGGGCACCGAGCGGTTCGGCCTGCTGGCGGGCGTTGGCCAGAAGGTCGGCCACCTGCAATGGCAGCTGCATGTCGAATGCGTTGCCCAGGGTACGGGCACGCAGCAGCACCCAATAGTGGTCATCCGCTTGGGCAATCAGCGCGCCGCTGGCCGTATCCAGTTCAACATTGGCGGGCTTGGGCTGGCTGTTCTGGACACGCCCCGTGAGCCCCAGCCAGTCGTCCTGGTTGGGCACCAGGCTGAACCCGGCAAACGGGTCGAACAGGCTTTGCACCCGTTGCGCCACGAACGCATCGGGTTGCGCTTCCAGCTGTTGCCGGTCTGCGGGCGCCAGCATGGCCAGCCGGCCCTGCAACAACTGCGTGCGCACAGCCTGCAGGTCGGTCTGCAGGCTCCACTGGACCTTTTCGAACAAGCCGCTGGCCTGCCACTGCCCGGCCAGCTTCTCGGCCAGGGCCAGCGCCTTCTGGCGTTGCGGGTGCCCTACCAGTACCAGCAGTTCGCGGTTCAGCGGCTCCTGCATGCGCTGCTCGGCACGCTGCACCAGTGGGTCCTGGGTGGCGCCAGGCACCAGCGACATCAGGTCGGCCGACAGCGGCGCGCCCCGGTGCCACTGCCAGCCGGCTACGGCAAGCATGGCCAGCAGCAGGCAGACGAACAGGCGCGGCAGTAGGCGTTCAGTTGGCAAAGTCGCTGCGCTCCGCGTCGCTCAGGTCAGCAGCGCCGCTGCTTTCGGGCATGCGCAGCACCGTGCTGTCACCCTGGGTTTCGCTCAATTCGATGCGTTGTACATAGCGCCCACCGGTGATGTCGATGCGCTTGAACACCTGCTTGAGCAGCAGCGAACGGGGGGTGAGCTGCAACTGCCAGTGGGCGGCGTCCCCGGTGAGGGCCAGCTCGAAGTCACGTTGCAGGCCGGTGCTGTCGCCTTGCAGCACGGCGAAGAACAGGCGGTTCTGCTCGGCACCGGCGCTACGGTTGGGCAGGGCCTGCCAGCCACTCGGGTCGCGCCGGGCGATGCCATGGGCATCGATGCGGTAGTCCTGGCGCAGTGGGGTTTGCAGCAGCCACAGCAGCCCGTGGTCGCGGGCCAGCACGAACTGCCCCTGGCTCAGCAGCGGCTGGGGCAGGGCACGCAGGTGCTTTTCCTGCACGAACGGGCCTTTGACCACGGCGGGGGCGCTGAGCTGCTTTTGCAGGTCGTCGAGGGTGAAGGCGAAGGTGAGCGGGCTGATAAGCCACAACAGCAAGGCCAGGACGAGCGGGCCTGCTTTGCAGGCTATCGCCGGCAAGCCGACGCCTGCAGTACACCGGAGGGCGCGGTTATCGAGGGGGTTCATGCAAGCACCTGCTGGACGGCATCGAGCATTACCTGGGGCGAGGCCAGCTGCATTTCGCCACTGGCAATGTGCACGGCGACCTGCACGGTGCTGGCCCGGGTCATGCGCTCACCGGTTTCGGCATCGCTGATCAGGTAATGGATTTTCAGGCGGTTTTCCCACTCCACCAGGCTGGCCCGCACATTCAGGCGCTGGCCGAAGGTGGCGCCGCGCATGTAGCGCAACTGCAGGTCGATCACCGGCCATGCGTAGCCGCTGGCCTGCATCTGCACGTAGTTGTGCGAGAGGCGGTCGAGCAGGGCGCAGCGGGCCACCTCCAGGTACTTCACGTAATGGCCATGCCACACCACGTGCATGCTGTCGACGTCGAAGAATGGCACGACCACCTCGCTGTCGACGTGGAATACCCCGGCGCTACGCATGCAGCCTCCAGTGGCGCTGGCCGATCCGCTGCAGGCAGTGGCGCAGGTCTTGCTCCAGGGCCCTATCTTCGATCACCGGGGCAAACTCACCCAGCAGCGCTTCGTGCATGTGCGCCAGCGCAGGCGGCAATGGGCGTGCATCGGCATGGCGGCTGCGCAGCCACACACCCTGGTTGGCGGCCAGCAGCGCGGCGGCAGCCACCTGTTCGGTCAGTTCCAGCACGCGCAGGGCATCGCGGGCAGCGATTGTGCCCATGCTCACCTTGTCCTGGTTGTGGCACTCGGTGGAGCGCGAGAACACGCTGGCGGGCATGGTCTGCTTGAGGGCTTCGGCGGTCCAGGCGCTGGTGCCAATCTGCACGGCCTTGAAGCCGTGGTTGATCATCGCCCGGTCGGCCGGCGCGCCGGACAGGTTGCTCGGCAGGCCATGGTTGTAGCGCACGTCCACCAGCAGTGCGAGCTGCCGGTCGAGCAGGTCGGCGACGTTGGCCACCAAGGTTTTCAGGCTGTCCATGGCAAAGGCGATATGCCCGCCGTAGAAATGCCCGCCGTGCAGCACACGTTCAGCGTCACCGTCGATGATCGGGTTGTCGTTGGCACTGTTCAGTTCGGTTTCGATGAAACCGCGCAGCCAGCCCAGGCTGTCGGCCAGCACCCCCAGCACATGCGGCGCGCAGCGCAGCGAGTAGCGGTCCTGCAGGCGGTGCAGGGTCGGCAGCGGGGCGTCGATGGCAAGGTCCTGGCGCAGCCAGGCGGCGACTTGCGCCTGGCCGGGGTGCGGCTTGGCGGCGAACAGCCGTTCATCGAAGTGTTCCGGGTTGCCCTGCAGGGCGATCACGTTCAGGGCGGTGATGCGGGTGGCCAACTGCAGCAGGTAGTCGGCGCGGCTGTAGGCCAGGCACGCCAACCCGGTCATCACTGCAGTGCCGTTCATCAGCGCCAGGGCTTCCTTGGGCCGGAGCACCAGCGGTTGCCAGCCCAGCTCCCGGTGCACGTCGGCGCTGCTGCGGCGCATGCCCTGGTACATCACATCGCGCTCGCCCGACAGCGTCGCGGCCACATAAGACAGCGGCGTGAGGTCACCGCTGGCGCCCACCGAGCCTTCTTCGGGGATCAGCGGCAGGATGTCGTGGGCGATGAAGTCGCGCAGGCGCTCCAGCAGCTCAAGGCGCACGCCGGAAACACCATGGCTGAGCGAGCGCAGGCGGGCGGCCAGCACCGCGCGGGTGGCAGGGGCATCCAGCAGCTTGCCGAGGCCGCAGCCGTGGAAGGTGTACAGGTGCTGTGGCAGCGCCTCCACATGTTCCAGCGGTACAGCCACCACGCAGGAATCACCGTAGCCGGTGGTGACGCCGTAGATCACCCCTTCCTTGTCGAGCAGGGTGTCGAGAAACCTTGCACCCCGGGCGATACGCGCTCGGTAGGTGGCGTCGTCCTGCAGGTGCACCTGGGCACGGCGTTCTGCCAGGGCCACCACCTGTTCGATTGCCAGCGGCGCTTCGCCGAACGTGACAGCTTCATGCGGATGCATCGTCATCGGTCTTCCAGAAAGGGTAGAAATTGAACCACTGCAGGGGCGCCTGGGTGCAGTAGTGGCCCAGGCGGTCGGCGTAGCGTGTGGCCCACTCGGCGATTACCTGATCGCGCTGGCCGCGTCGCCATTGCAGGCGCTCGGCAAAGGGTTCGAGGGTGACGTGGTAGCGCCCCTGGTGCTTGAGGCAGAACAGCAGGTTGAGCGGGCATTCGAGCATGCCCGCCAGCAGCCACGGGCCTTGCGGAAAGGCTGCCCGGTGGCCGAGGAAATCCACTTCTACCGTGCGCCCGCCGTGCAGGGGCACACGGTCACCGGCAATCGCCAGCCATTCGCCACGCTCCAGCCGTTCGGACAATTGCAGCATGACAGCTGGGTCCAGTTCGCTGACCTGGATCAGCCTCAGGTTGGTAGCCCCCGCTTCACCCAACAGGCGGTTGAAGCGCTCGGCATGGCGGGTGTGCACCAGCACGTTCATGGTGACCTGCTCGCCGATTTCGGCCAGGGCGCGGCACACTTCAAGGTTGCCCAGGTGCGCCCCTACCAGCATTTGCCCACGGCTGCCGCGCAGTTGCCGGCGCAGTTGGGCCGGGTCGTGGATCTCGATGTCTTCGATACGCAGCTTGCCGTTCCACACGTCCAGCTTGTCCAGCAGGGCCTCGGCGAAGGCCATGAACTGGCGGAACACCTGCCATTGGCTGGGGGCGGTGGTCTGCCCGCCGCTCCATTGGCGCAGCCGCTGCTGGTACTGCCAGGCGCTGCGCCGGGCGCGGCGGCCAAACAGGAAGAAGTAGGCGACGATGAGGTGGATCAACGGGCTGAGCATGCGCCGGCCCAGCAGGCGCACCAGGGTGGCTGTGAGTTTCATCAGCCAGAAGCTGCCGCGTTCCTGATGTTCGGCCCAGTGCTGCGACGGTTCGCTCATGCCCGCCACCTGCGCCAGAGTATTGCCGGTGCCCGCAGCAGCATGCCGAAGAACAGCTTGGCGTGCATTTTCGAGATCAGCGCGTTGTCATGGAACAGCCGGAAATGGGACAGGCCGTCCTGGGGGTAGTGCACCCGGGTGGGCAGCCAGCGCATCGGCTGGTTGCGCCAGGCCAGGCGCACCAGGATTTCAGGGTCGAAGTCCATGCGCTTGCCCAGTTTGACGCTGTCGATCATTGCCAGGGTGGCAGGCAGGGGATACACGCGAAAACCGCACATGGAGTCGGGGATCTGCAGCGACAAGCTGTTGATCCACACCCACACGTGGGTGAGGTAGCGGGCATACAGCCTGCCCTTGGGCACACTGGCATCGTACTGGGGGTAACCGCACACCAGTGCCTGTGGGTGGTTGCGCGACTGGTCGAGGAACAGCCCCACATCGAGCAGGTTGTGCTGGCCATCGGCGTCTACCTGCAGCGCATGGCTGAAGCCAAGGCGTGCAGCCTCTCGCAGGCCAGCCATTACCGCGCCACCCTTGCCCTGGTTCACGGTCAGGGTGACCAGATACACATCACGCTGGCTGGCCAGGTGCTCGAGCACTTGCGCGCAGGCGGGATGACTGGCGTCATCGACCAGCACGCAGGGCAGGCCCGCTTGCTGCAGCTCGGCTACCACAGCCGGCAGTGCCTGCTCGTGGTTGTACACGGGGATGACCGCGCAGGGCTTATGCACAGGTGTCCTCCAGCAGGATACGGCCGCTGGAGCAGGGCTGCCCCGCGCAGGTGAAGGCGAAGTACAGTTTGCTGCGTGCCCGGTCCAGGCGAAGGCTCAGTGCCAGCTGGTCGCCGGGGCGCACCAGCTGCTGGAACTTCAGCACTTCCATGCCGGCGAAGTGCAGCCCGGCCTGCAGGTGTTCGGTTGCCAGGGCGATGGCCCAGTCGATCTGCACCACGCCCGGCAGCACTGGCGTACGCGGGAAATGCCCGGAGAAACACGCCAGGTCCAGCGGCACGGCGAGGTTGAACTGCAGTTCGTCGCCCGCGCCCTGCTGTGCCAGCACCTGCGGCGCCATGCTGCGTGGTGCCTCCAGCAGCGTGTGCAGGGCCGCCTGGGGTAGCTTGCCCTGGCTGTTGAGTGGCAGTTGCTGCATCAGCCGCCAGCGGCGCGGCAACGCCAGCGCCTCGCAGTGGCCCGCCAGGTGTTTACGCAGCGTATCCAGCAGTACCCGGCGGCCCTGGTTGCGCAGCGCGTGCAGGCCTGCTGCGGTGGGTACCAGCAACGCGGCCAGGTACGCCCGGCCTTGTTCGATCATGCCCAGGCGCGCTTCAGCCACCCAGGGGTGGGTGCACAGGGCCTGCTCCAGCATGGGCAGGGAGATGCGCTTCTCTTCCAGCTTGACGATGCGGTCCAGGCGGCCCAGCAGGCGGAAACGCCCGTCTGGCGAGAACTCCGCAGCATCCGCGCTGTGTTCCACATGCCCGGCAGGCAGGTAAGGCGAGGCGATACGCAGCGCGCCATCGGCGCCATGGCTTAAGTGCACGCCGGCAAAGGGCTGCCACAGGGCTTGCCCCTGGCGCCAGGCGATACCGCCGGTTTCCGAACTGCCGAGAATTTCTGCAGGCCACTGGCCGAGGCGTTGCTGCAGGCGCTGCGCGGCATCGGCTGGCAGCTCGCCACCGGACGAAAATACCTTGCGCACCGGTTGCAGGGCAGGCCAGTCCAGGTTCTCGCCCATGCGCTTGAGCAGGGCAGGGCTGGCCACCCAGGCGAACGCAGGGTGCTCACGGCTGGCCCGTTGCAGGTCTTCGGGGAAGGGCAGCTGGCGCCGCTCGAAGCCGCGCCCGGCGCACAGGGGCCACAGCACACGGAACAGCAGGCCGTAGATGTGCTGGGTGGCGACACTGCCGATGATCCAGGCCCGGCCCAGGTCGGCTCCCCAGAGTTGCTCGAGTGCCTCTACCTCGTTGGCCAGCTGGCGCAGCTGCTTGTCGATGCGCTTGGGTTCGCCACTGGACCCGGACGTGCACAGGCTGATGCGGCACAGGTCCAGGTCCAGCGCGGCGGGGGGCATGGCTTGGCCCATCAATGCCTCGAACGGCGTATCGCCGGGCTGGTCGCTGAGCCACAGGTCGACATGGCTGTGCCAGCGCTCACGGGTGGCGGGCTGCAGGTCGGCGGGCAGCAGCACCTCGACGCCCGCCCGCCAGGCACCTAGCAGGGCGGCGGCCAGTTGGGCCGCGTCCTCCAGGTGAATGGCCAGGCGCCGGGCACCGCGCTGGTGCAGGCCCCCCGCCAGCCGCAGGGCCTGTTGGCACAGGCTGGCATGGTCCAGGGCGGGGGCCTGGGTCACCGGCCGCGACGCGTCCAGTGCCAGCAGCAGGTGTTCGAGGTTGATCCAGTTCATGAGCGTCCTCGCACACGTTGTCTTATCAGCCATTCCAGGGCGAACAGCACGCCCATGGCGGCGTAGGCGATGATGCCGTTGTACAGCGTCCACCACGTCAGGGGTGCCCATAGCGTGAGGCTGGCGGCGATCAGGCCGTTAAGCAGAAAAAACAGGCACCAGGCCTGGGTGACGTGCCGCGTATAGCGCACCGCTCGCGGCGGCAGCTGTGGGTCGCGCAGGCGTGCCAGGCGCTCGGCCACCGGCATGCCGTGCAGCAGGCTGGTACCGAACAGCGCCAGCATGAAGGCACTGATCAACACCGGGTACCAGCGCAGCAGGGCCTGGCTGTCGGACAGCCCCAGTACGCAGCAGAATGCCAGGGCGGCCACGGCCATCCACAGGCTGCCGGGGCGGCGCGGCGCGCTGAGCACACGGGCCAGCCACAGGCTGCCAAGCAGCAGGCCGAATTGCCAGGGGGCGAAATGGGCCATGCCGAAGTGCACCGCAAACGGGTATAGCAGGCCGGCCACCAGCAGGCCCAGGCCAATCAGCTGTTTCATGCCGCCGGGTTTACCAGGCGGAACACAGCCTCGACCACGTCGTTGACGGTGCGCACCGACTTGAATTCGTCAGCGGCGATTTTTTTGCCTGTCTGGCGCTTGATGTGATCGATCAGGTCAACGGCGTCGATGCTGTCGATTTCCAGGTCCTGGTACAGGTTGGCGTCGAGGCTGATGCGGGCCGGGTCCAGCTCGAACAACTCGACCAGGGCGTCGCGCAGGATGTTGAAGATGTCTTCACGGGTTTGCATGGTGCGGTCTCAGGCGGCCTGACGGGCAGTGACGAATGCCGCCAGGGTGGCGACGTTGCTGAAATGGTTGCGGGTGTCCTTGGCATCGGCATCGATCTTGATGCCGTAGCGCTTCTGGATCGCCAGGCCAAGCTCCAGCGCATCGACCGAATCCAGGCCCAGGCCTTCGCCGAACAGGGTCTGTTCGTCGTCGATGTCCTGGACGCTGATGTCCTCGAGGCCCAGGGCGTCGATGATCAGCTGTTTGAGGTCACGGTTGAGGTCTTGCTGTGGCGCGCTCATCGGCGGCGAGCTCCTTGAGGAAGTAGTCATGCAGGTAATCGTTCAGCAGGCGAGAGGCCTTGGGCGCCGGGCCCAGGGCGCTGAACACTTGGGGATCGATATCGGCACCTACCTTGAAGGTAAGGTGCACGCGGCGGCTGGGAATGCGGTACCAGGGTTCGTTCTTGGTCAGCGTGGTGGGGCCGACCCTGATGGTGACGGGGGTGACCATTTTCGCGCCACGCAGGGCGATGGCGGCGGCCCCGCGATGGAAGGCCGGCGCTTGGCCTGGCGGGGTACGCGTGCCTTCGGGGAAGATCACCAGCGTTTGGCCCTGCTGCAGCGAGTCGACGGCGGCGTCGAGCATGTCCATGCTGCCGTTGTTGCCGATGTACTGGGCTTCGCTGACCGGCCCGCGGGTGAACGGGTTGTCGAACAGGCTTTGCTTGACCACGCAGTTGGCCTGGCGCACCAGGCCAATCAGGAACACCACATCGATCAGCGAAGGGTGGTTGGCGATGATCATCTGCCCGGGCCGGCCCAGGCGCTCTGCCCCGTCGATCTGGTAGGTGAGTACGCCGGCGGCGCGCATGAAGCGCACGAAGCGCCAGAACAGCCAGCTGATGGTGCGCCGCGCACGCAGGCGATGGCGGCCGCTGCCCCCAGGCAGGCACGCCAGCAACGGGAACACCAGCAGGCGCAGGGCCAGGCAGCCCAAGCCAAATACAAAGAAGCTCGCGGCGGTTGCCAGCAGGCGCCAATGGTAGGCGTCGCGGGGCCTGCTCACAGCTGACGGTGCCAGTTCCATGTACGACGCATCCATGTGTGGGTGAAAGAATCGCAGCCCGTCAACATGGCCTTGAGCCAACTGAGGCCATGGGGCAATGCCCCGTGCCGTGACGGTTCAGCGGTGGTTGCGGGTGCCAGCTGCCACTGCTTGCCCGGGGTCAGCAACAGGCCCAGCGCATAGGCGAAGGGCACGTCGTCTATCCACGGCCCATACACCTGCGGTGGTTGCTCCTCGGTGACGATCAGCAACACGGCTGGCGCACCTTCGGCCAGCAGCGCGGCCGCTTCCAGAACGCCTTGCTCAAAGCCGTCGCCAGCGGCGGCCAGCGCGGTCATTTCGCACGTGGACCCGCGCAGGATCGACCACAGGCCGATTACTGCGTTGTGTACCGACAGGCTGAACTGGGTAGGCGACAACGGCTGTTTCGCCGCCAGCTCGCTGAGGATCGAGAACGTACGCGGTGTTTCACCATGCCGTGAAACGAACACCAGTGGCAGCTGCGGCTGCCCTTCGGCCAGGGGCCAGCCCACGGCGAACGCCATTCGCGCCATGTGGCTGAGCCGCCGCCGCTGCATCGCGGGCAAAAAGGCCACGTCGGGTGCCGCGGCATCGCCAGCGGGTGGCTGCTGCCCACAGGCCCAGGCCTGCCAATCAGCAGGCGCCGAAAGGCCCGGAGCCCAGGCACGCCATTGGGTGATATCAAAGGTGATCACAGTGGTTTCTCTTTCCCGCCCCGAGGGACTTCCATGCCGAGGGAATGACTCGGCGCATGCCTGCAAGGGTGGGTGCGTTCGTCGAGTGGCGCGCATTATCCCGGTGCGGCGTGCATGTAGCAATGGATTCGGATCCAAACAGACAACGCCTTCAATCGCGTGTGGCAACGTCTGATCGAATAGTTGCCTGTTTCCGACAGCCGGTGCTGCGTGCTGGCAGGCTGCTATTGCCTGCGACGGTGCTGGTTATTGTCACGTGGCCCGCACATACTCGGGCACTCGTCTACACACGGAGATCAGCCATGCGGCGCGTGGTATTCAATCAGAAAGGTGGCGTGGGCAAATCGAGCATCGCCTGCAACCTGGCGGCGGTAAGTGCCCATGAAGGTTACCGTACCCTGCTGATAGACCTGGATGCCCAGGCCAATTCCACCCAGTACCTCACCGGCCTCACCGGCGATGACATCCCCATGGGTATTGCCGATTTCTTCAAGCAGAGTTTGTCCAGCGGGCCGGTCGCCAAGAAGAACAAGGTGGACATCTACGAAACCCCGTTCGACAACCTGCATGTGGTCACTGCCACGGCAGAGCTTGCCGACTTGCAGCCCAAGCTCGAGGCCAAGCACAAGATCAACAAGCTGCGTAAGTTGCTCGAGGCGCTGGACGAGGACTACGACCGGATTTACATCGATACACCGCCTGCGCTGAATTTCTATGCGGTTTCAGCGTTGATCGCTGCCGATCGGGTGCTTATTCCTTTCGATTGTGACAGCTTCTCGCGCCAGGCCCTTTACGGCCTGTTGGCGGAAATCGAAGAGTTGAAAGATGACCACAACGAAGACCTGCAGGTCGAAGGCATTGTGGTCAACCAGTTCCAGGCCCGCGCCAGCCTGCCCCAGCAGATGCTCGACGAGCTACTGGCCGAAGGCTTGCCCGTGTTGCCGGTTTACCTGGGCAGCTCGGTGAAAATGCGCGAATCGCACCACGCCAGCCTGCCATTGATCCACCTCGAACCCCGGCACAAGCTGACACAGCAATTCGTGGAGTTGCACGATTTGCTGGAGCGGGGGGCGTAGCTGGCTTGGCGAGAGCTTGCTGCGGCGGTAAACTCTCGGCATAATCTCCCAAAAAGGGAGATTGGCCCGGATGCGTATTATTGCCAAGAGCAGTTTGGTGAAATTTTGGGAGTCGCCTGGCCGTCAAGACGCCAAATCGGCCCTCGAAAGCTGGCATGACATCGTGCTCAAGGCAGAATGGCGAACGCCACAGGATGTGAAGAATCAAATGGGTAGTGCCAGTGTCTGTGGCAATAACCGCGTTGTCTTCAATATTGGAGGCAATAAGTATCGGCTAGTCGTGGAGATTCAATACCGTGCGGGTATTGCATGGGTTAAGTTCATCGGTACGCACGAGCGGTATGACGAAATCGACGTGGAGACAGTCAATGAATATTAAACCGATCCGCAATTATGATGATCTGCGAGCGGCATTCGAGAGGCTAGAAGCTATTTTCCAAGCAGAGGCTGGCACAGCTGAGGCCGATGAAATGGAAGTTCTAGTCACGCTGATCGAAGTTTACGAAAGCAAGCACTACCCAATCCATCCTGCTACCCCGATTGAAGCCATTAAATTTTGCATGGACCAACAGGGACTTACTGCACGGGATCTTGAACCCTATATCGGCGCAAGTGGCCGAGTATCGGAAGTGCTAAATGGTAAACGGGGCTTGAGTCTCTCGATGATCAAGCGTCTCCATGATGGCCTCCGCATTCCTTACGAATCATTGCTGGCAGGCGCGTAAGAAGTCACACGTATAGGGCAGTGTTTCAGTAAGCAAGGCCTATTCACTGTGGGGTTTATCCGCGAAGCAAATAGCGCGGGGTATGGCAACGGCTTCGCCGGTGTTCGCGGCTGGAGCCGTTCCCACAACGTGGATTGCGCCAGCGTTCAGATTTTGCGGAAGACAGTTGCTCCAACAGATTCTTTTCAGATCAACCCATTGTGTGCAGCCCTACCCACAACGCCTGAATCAGGAAGAGCAGCTGATTTCCAGGTGCTTGCCCCACTCCGGCGGGCGTTGGGCATAGGCTTCCATCCCTGGCTGCTCTTCGAACGGTTTGCAAAGCACTGCATGCAGGCGCCGCACCTCCGCGTAATCCCCGCCTTCAGCCGCTTCGATGGCCTTCTGTGCCAGGTAATTGCGCAGCACATAAAGCGGGTTTACCGCATGCATGCGCGCACGCCGGCCTTCGGCGTTGGCAGGTTCGCGGGCGCAGCGTGCCAGGTAGTCCGCTGCCCAGCCGTCGAAGCCAGCCAGGTCGATGAAGTCGTCCCTTACCCGCTGCAACGCCTCGGCCACCGGCTGGTCGCCCAAGGTACGGAAGAACAGGTTGTAGTCCACGCCGCCGCTCTGCATGCGCTGCAGCAGGCGCTCGACCAGCGCCATGTCGTCATCCTCGGCAGTGGTCAGCCCCAGGCGCCGACGCATCAGGTCCAGGTAGTGCGCCTGGTACAGCGGCAGGAACAGCCCCAGCGCGTCCTTCAGCGGCTCCACTTCGATCACCGTGGTCAGCGCCTGGGCCAGCGCGCTGAGGTTCCAGTGGGCGATGGGTACCTGGTTGGCATAGCTGTAACGGCCCCGGTCATCGGAGTGGTTGCAGATGAAGTTGGCATCGAAATCATCGAGGAACGCGAACGGGCCGAAGTCGAAGGTGATGCCCAGGATCGACATGTTGTCGGTGTTCATCACCCCATGACAGAAACCATAAGCCTGCCAACGGGCGATCAGCTCGGCGTTGCGTTCCACGATGGTGCGGAACATGGCCAGGTAGGGCTGCTCGGCCGTCAGGCACTCGGCGTAGTGCTGCTGCAACACGTGGTCGATCAGCTGGCGCTGCTGTTCGGGCTGCTTGGTGTAGTAGAAGTACTCGAAGTGGCCAAAGCGCACGTGGCTGTGGGCCAGGCGCGTCAGCATTGCAGCGCTCTCGCGGGTTTCGCGCCACACCGGGGTGCTGGAGCCGACCACGCACAGCGCCCGGCTGGTGGGGATGCCCAGGGCATGCAGGGCTTCGGACGCGAGGAACTCGCGAATGGATGAGCGCAGCACGGCGCGGCCATCGCCCATGCGCGAATACGGGGTTTGGCCGGCACCCTTGAGGTGCAGGTCCCAGTGCTCACCTGCATCGTTGACCACCTCGGCCAGCAGCAGGCCGCGGCCATCGCCGAGGCGCGGGTTGTAGCTGCCGAACTGGTGCCCGGAATAGACCATGGCCCGTGGCTCGGCCTGGTCCCACAGGCTATTGCCGCTGAATACCTCGGCAAAAGCTGGCAGCTCGGCCTGAGCCGGGTCCAGGTCCAGCAGGGCCATGGCTGCCTGGCTTGCCACCACCAGGCGCGGCTCTGCAATAGGCTCTGGCAGCACCTCGGTGGAGAAGGCGTCGCCCAGGCGGGCGAAGCGATTGTCGAAGCTCAGTTGGTCGAGTGCTTTCACAGGCGGCTCCTGAAGTTCAGCGAAGCATAAGGCATTCGAGCCTGCTACACCGCAGCAGTGCCATCGGGTTTGGGTGGGTCCTGCGGGATCAGCTGCTGCTTGCCACCCTTGGTGTCCATCAGGAACACCTCCACTTGGCGTACCGAGATCTTGATGTCGTGGGCCTTGAACTCACGGTTGATGTAGCGGTTGATCTCGTCCAGTGTCGGGTTGCGGTCGCCCAGGTCGCGCACGTGCATGCGCAGTTCGTGGTCCAGCGAGCTTTCGCCAAATTGCAGGAAGTACACCAGCGGCTCCGGGTCCTTGAGCACGCGCGGGTTCTCGTGGGCACCCTTGAGCAGCAGGTCGCGCACCAGGTCCAGGTCGGAGCCGTAGTCGATGCCAAGCTTGAGCGTCACGCGGGTGACCGTGTCGGTCAGCGACCAGTTGATCAGCTGGCCGGTGATGAAGGTCTTGTTGGGGACGATGATGTCCTTGCGGTCGAAATCGGTGATGGTGGTGGCCCGGATGCGGATCTTGCTGACCGTGCCCGACAGGTTGCCGATGGTGATGGTGTCGCCGATGCGCACCGGGCGTTCGAACAGGATCATGATGCCGGAAATGAAGTTGGCGAAGATTTCCTGCATGCCGAAACCCAGGCCCACCGACAGTGCCGCCACCAGCCATTGCAGCTTGTCCCAGCTCACCCCCAGGGTGGACAGGGTGCTGACGATACCCACCCCGACGATGGTGTACGACAGCAGCGTGGTGGTGGCGTAGGCGCTGCCCTGGGCCAGGTTCAGCCGTGACAGCACCAGCACCTCCAGCAGGCCAGGGAGGTTGCCGGCCAGGGCGAAGGTAATGCCCACGATCACCAGCGCGCCCAGCAGGTCGCCGAGGCTGATAGGGACCATGCTGGCGGCCGCGCCAGTACCGCTGGTGTACTCGTACAGCACGAAGTTGTTGAGGTAGGCGAACACCGATATCAAGTCTGCCCATACCCAGTACAGCCCGGCAATGAACCCGCCGAGCAGGGCCAGGCGGATCAGGCGCAGGGATTGCTGGTTGACCTGTTCGATATCCAGGGTGGGCTCTTCGATGATGACCTCACCGTCCAGCCCCTCCTTGGCCGCCGCACGCTTGCTCAGCGCACGCTGGTAGGCCAGGCGCCGCGCTGCCACCGAGAGGCCGCGCACGAAGGCAGCTTCGATCACCAGCCAGAACAGCAGCAGGTAGAGCGTGTAGATCAGCCGGTCGGTCAGCTTCAGCGCGGTGTAGTAGTAGCCGAAGCACACGGCCATGAACAAGGCGATGGGCAGCGCGGTGAACGCCACGCCCACGGCCTTGCGGAACAGCGAGGTGTCGCGGTGTGCCGGGCTGCTCAGCAGCAGGCGGCTGAGCAGCCAGGCCATCAGCGCGTAGCAGGTCAGTACCACGCCGATGCCCAGTACGTCATCCGCCAGCGCCGAGGGCTGATGCTCCGCCACGGCCACCACGCCAACCAGGGCCAGCACCACGGTGCCCAGGCGGCGCACCCAGCCACGCAGGAATTCGACCTGAGGCTTGTGCCAGCGGAAGTGCACCTCCGCCACCCCGCCTGGCGACAGGATGCGATAGGCGGTGTAGAACACCAGCCAGGCCTGGGCCAGTTGCCACAAGGCGGCGCCCAGGTTGGCGTTCTGCCCACGGGCGTCGATCTGCAGGGCGTAGCTGCACAGGGCCAGGCCCAGGCTCACCGGCATTGCCAGCAGGATGTTGATCAAGATTGCCCGCGGCGTATGCCACTGGCTGTCTCGACGGAAGTGGCCGATATCCTGGTGGACCTTGTCGATGCTGGCGTACAGGTTCTTGCGCCGCCACAGCAGGCCACCGATCACCAGCAGCAGCGGCAGGAACAGCAGCGGGCGCTGCACTAGGCCGTCCGCCAGCTCGTTCAGCCCCGAGCTCCAGGGCAGGTTGGCTACCTGGTCGGCCAGGCGCTGGGGCACGTAGGTCAGCCAGTCCCAGTCCAGGGGCTTGTTGCTGGGGATCCAGAACATCTGCTCGTCCAGCGTGGTACGCAGGCTCTGTGCCGTACCCAGCAGTTGCTTCTGGTTCAGCTGCAGGGTGATGGACTCGTTGAGCAACGCCGACAGCTCGCGGTTAAGCCGCTCCAGCAGGTCACTGCGGGTGATCGCCACCTCCAGCAGCGCTTTGCGCAGCTGGGGCGTCACCTCTTCCTGGGGTTGCCCGGCCAGCAGCTTGTCCACATAGCTCACCGGGCTGCTCATCTGTTCGCGCTGCTGGTTGACTTCGAACTGGTACAACCGTGTGTCGGCAATCTGGTCAGCCAGGTCACGGTCCAGCTTGAGGTGGGGCAGGGTCTGCTTCTGCTTGTAGAGGATCTTGGACAGCAGCAGGCTGCCCTTGAGCACGTTGATCTGCTCGTCCAGTGCCTGGTCGGCCTGGGTTAGGCTGTCGAGCTGCTGCTTGGTCCGCAGGTTCTGCTGGGTCAGTTCGTTGAGCCGGTCGGTGCTTCTGAGCAGGTAGTCGGACAGTTGCAGGTTGGTCGCGCTCTCGGTTGCCAACAGGCTGCTGCCACCGGCTTTTTGCGCCTCAATCGACTGCTGGGTCACGGTTTCCTGTGATTGGGCCAGGCGTTTGCTGTTGATCAGGGTCTGCAGGTCCTGAATTTCCTGCTCAAGGCGTGCGGCGCGTTCGATCAGCAGGTCGTGGCGGGCATTGCCCAGGTCTTGCAGCAGGCTGTTGCCAGCCAGTTCCTGGCGGCGCAGCGTGGTCATCGCATTGAGCGAAGCCAGTTCGGCATTGAGCTGGTTGCGCAGGTCGGCGCTGATCGGTTTGCCGGCGTCCTTGCCGCTTTTGAGGGTGCTGTTGATCTGCTGGGTACGTGCCTGGCTGCTGCTGATCTCGGCCTGGGACCGCTCCGGGCGGGTCTGCGAGTTGATGATCAGGCTGTTGGCTTCGGACAGTGCCTTCTGCAGCTCGCCCTGCTGGGTGGTGCGCTCGCTGAGCATCTGTTCAAGCTGCGGCACAGACAGGCTGGCATAGCGCTGCGCTACCGGTTGCGCCGGGCTTTGCTTGAGCCGGGCCAGTTCTTTCTGGCTTTCGCTGGTTTCCTTCGGGGCATTGGCCAACTGCTGCTTCAATGCGGCCAGCTTGCGTTCGCTGTCTTCCTTGCTGGCCAGCAGGTTCAGGGTCTGTTCCAGCACCTGCTGCAGGGCCTTCTGATCCGCTTCGGGCAGCTTGCGGTCGGCAATTTTGTCGAGGCTGTTCTGCACGCTGGCGGTGGTTGGGGCTTCTGCCGCAGCGGCTGCGAAGGAAAGGGACAGGCACAGCCCCAGCAGGGCTGTGCGCAGGTACACGCGAAAGGACATAGGCAGGCTACTTATGGATCAGGCAGAAACGAAGTTTAGAGGAACAATCCTGGTCCTGGTCGCGTTCCTTCGGGGAATCTGACGCCCACTTTCTGGATGTTGTTCCCGTCCATGGTCGCCACGGTCCAGATCGTGCCGTTCCATTCCACCTGGTCGCCTACCACTGGCGCGCCTCCGACCTTCTGTCGGATGAACTGCGCCAGCGGCATTTGCGCGTCGAGGGTGTCCACTTTCAGGCCGTACAGGGACGCCACCGCGCCCAACTCTGCGTCACCTTCGAGCACAAAGTCACCGAAGAAGCGCAGGTCCAGGCCGCGCTGCGGCGCCTGGCTGAACAGTTTGCCCAGTGCGGGCAGGTTGTGCTCGTGGCCGATGACGCAAAGCATGTCGTCCACCTGCAGCACCGTGCTACCGGTGGGGTGCAGCAGCTGTTCGCCACGGAACAGCGCGGCAATCCGGGTGCCCTCGGGCATCTTGAGTTCGCGCAGGGCTGCGCCAATGCACCACTTTTCTGCGCCCAGGCGATACACGAACATTTCCCACTCGCTGGTGATGTGCACCTCCAGCGCCGAGCGTGAAATGGGCGCCGGGTCTGGCGGCACGGTCACCTTCAGCAGTTTGGCCATCCATGGCAGGCTGGTGCCCTGGACCAGCAGCGATATCAGCACGATGAAGAAGGCCAGGTTGAAGAACAGCTGGGCGTCGGGCAGGCCGGCCATGAGCGGGAACACCGCCAGGATGATGGGGACTGCGCCGCGCAGGCCGACCCAGGCAATGAAGCCCTTTTCACGCCCGTGGAAGGCCTTGAACGGCAGCAGTGCAGCCACCACCGACAGCGGGCGTGCCACCAGGATCATCCACAGGGCCAGGCCCAGTGCCGGTACCGCGATGGGCAACAGGTCGTGGGGCGTCACCAGCAGCCCCAGCACCAGGAACATGCCGATCTGGGCCAGCCAGGCCATGCCGTCGAGCATGTGCAGGATGCCATGGCGGCTGCGGATTGGCTTGTTGCCCAGCACCAGGCCGCACAGGTACACGGCCAGGAAGCCGCTGCCGTGCAGCGCGTTGGTCAGCGAGAACACCACCAGGCCGCCGGCCACCACCAGAATGGGGTACAGGCCGCCAGCCAGGTTGATGCGGTTGACCAGTTGCAGCATCAGCCAGCCACCGCCCAGGCCCAGCAGCCCGCCGATACCGAACTCGCGCAGCAGGTGGCCCAGCAGGCTCCAGTGCAGCCCGGTCTGGCCACTGGCAATCATGTCGATCAGGGTGACGGTGAGGAACACCGCCATGGGGTCGTTGCTGCCCGATTCGATTTCAAGGGTGGCGGTGACCCGCTCGTTCAACCCCTTGCCGCCCAGCAGCGAGAATACTGCCGCGGCGTCGGTGGAGCCGACGATGGCGCCGATCAGCAGGCCCTGGATCAGGCTGAGGTTGAACAGCCAGGCGGCGACCATGCCGGTCAGCGCCGTGGTGATCATGACCCCCACCGTGGCCAGCGACAGCGCTGGCCACAAGGCGACGCGGAAGCTGGCAACCCGGGTGCGCAGCCCGCCGTCGAGCAGGATGACGGCCAGCGCCAGGTTGCCCACCAGGTAGGCGGTGGGGTAGTTGTTGAAGATGATGCCGCCGCCGTCCACGCCCGCGACCATGCCGACGGCGAGGATGATGACCAGAATGGGGATGCCCAGGCGCGATGACAGCGAGCTGACCAGAATACTTGCGCCCACCAGCAATGCGCCGATCAGGAACAGGCTGTTGATGGTGCTGGCATCCAAAGGCAGGTACTCCGGGATATTGCGGGAAGAATGAGGCTTGACTGGCAAGTCGCGTGCCAATCGATTCTAACCCGATGAATTGCCAGCATGTAAAGCGTTTCTGCAGATGTACAAAAGGCACCTCAGTGGGTGCCTTTATCCATGCTGCCTATGGGCGGGCTTCACAGGTGAACCCGCTGCTACAGGCTGGTCACAAGGACCGCAGGGGATGCGCTACCTGTGGGCCGGCTTACGCCTGCTTCACTTCACGCATCGGCGCGCCTTTCACCGGCGCATCGCCCGCCACGTAATACCGGGCAGTGCTGCGCGGCAATGGCTGGCGACCACGGATCTTGTCCGAGATTTTCTCGGCAATCATGATGGTGGTGGCGTTGAGGTTACCGGTGATGATGATCGGCATGATCGAGGCGTCGACCACGCGCAGGCCCTGCATGCCATGCACGCGGCCCTCGCCATCGACCACGGCCATGTCGTCGGTGCCCATCTTGCACGAGCAGGACGGGTGGAACGCCGTTTCAGCGTGCTCACGGATGAACTTATCCAGCTCTTCGTCGGTTTGCACGTGCGCGCCCGGGCTGATTTCGCGGCCACGGTAAGGGTCCAGCGCCGGCTGGGCCATGATTTCGCGGGTCAGGCGGATACCGTCACGGAATTCCTGCCAGTCCTGCTCGGTGGCCATGTAGTTGAACAGAATGCTCGGGTGCTGGCGCGGGTCCTTGGACTTGGCCTGCACGCGGCCACGGCTTGGCGAACGCATCGAGCCCATGTGCGCCTGGAAACCGTGCTCCTTCACGCCGTTGGAGCCGTTGTAATTGATGGCGACCGGCAGGAAGTGGTACTGGATGTTCGGCCACTTGAACTCGGGGCGGGTGCGGATGAAGCCACCGGCCTCGAACTGGTTGCTGGCGCCAATGCCGGTGCCATTGAACAGCCATTCGGCACCGATGGCCGGCTGGTTCCACCACAGCAGCGACGGGTACAGCGAGACCGGCTGGGTGCAGGCGTACTGCAGGTACAGCTCCAGGTGGTCCTGCAGGTTCTCGCCCACGCCTGGCAGGTCGTGCACCACCGGCACACCCAGGGTTTCCAGCAGGGCGCGCGGGCCCACGCCGGAGCGCTGCAGCAGTTGCGGCGAGGCAATGGCGCCGGAGCTTACGATCACTTCCTTGCGCGCGCGCGCTTCGACGCGCTCTTCGCTATCGCCCACCAGGTAGGTCACGCCCACGGCACGCTTGCCGTCGAACAGCACGCGGTCGCTGAGGGCGTGGGTGACGATGGTCAGGTTGGGGCGTTTCTTGGCCTGGTCCAGGTAGCCGCGGGCGGTGCTGGAGCGGCGACCGTTCTTGGTCACCGAACGGTCCATCGGGCCGAAGCCTTCCTGCTGGTAGCCGTTCAGGTCTTCGGTGCGCGGGTAGCCGGCCTGCACGCCGGCCTCGACCATGGCGTGGAACAGCGGGTTGTTGCCAGCCTTGGGCGTGGCGACGCTGACCGGGCCTTCGCCGCCGTGGTAATCGTTGGGGCCGATGTCGCGGGTTTCGGCCTTGCGGAAGTACGGCAGGCAGTCCAGGTAGGTCCAGTCCTGCAGGCCAGGCAGCTCGGCCCAGCCGTCGAAGTCCATGGCGTTGCCACGGATGTAGCACATGCCGTTGATCAGCGACGATCCGCCCAGGCCTTTACCACGGCCACACTCCATGCGGCGGCCATCCATGTGCGGTTCGGGGTCGGTCTCGTAGGCCCAGTTGTAGCGGCGGCCCTGCAGCGGGAAGGCCAGGGCGGCGGGCATCTGGGTGCGGAAGTCAAAACGGTAGTCGGGGCCACCGGCTTCGAGCAGCAGCACGGTGGTGCCGGCATCTTCGGTCAGGCGGGTGGCCAGGGTGTTACCGGCAGAGCCGGCACCCACGATGATGTAATCGTATTCCATGGGGCTTCCTCCGGAAGCAGTGGCGAGCTTCAAGCTGCGAGCTGCAAGGAACAGCAGCCGTGCGAAGCTCACGGATGGACGAGGCCTGCAAGGGCCGGTTGGCAGGTTGCCAGCCGGCGCTTTCTTGCAGCGAGTAGCGAGCTAGACGCTGTGGATCAGAAGACCGACGCGTAACCGCCCAGTTCGACTTGAACCGACTTGATGCGGGTGTACTGGGCCAGCGAGCTGATGCCGTTCTCACGGCCTACACCCGATTGCTTGTAACCACCCACCGGCATTTCGGCCGGCGACTCGCCCCAGGCGTTGATCCAGCAGATACCCGCTTCGAGCTGGTGGATGATGCGGTGGGCGCGGCTGATGTCGTTGGTGCACACGCCCGCTGCCAGGCCGTACTCGGTGTCGTTGGCGCGGCGTACCACTTCTTCCTCGGTTTCGTAGCTGAGGATGCTCATTACCGGGCCGAAGATTTCTTCCTTGACGATGGTCATGTCGTCGGTGCAATCAGTGAACACGGTCGGTGCCACGAATGCGCCCTGGGCGAACAGGCCGTCGGTCATGCGCTCGCCGCCACACAGTACGCGGGCGCCTTCTTCCTTGCCCTTGGCAATGTAGCCCAGCACGCTTTCCATGTGCTGGAAGCTGACCAGGGGGCCGAAGTTGGTGTTTTCATCTTCCGGGTTGCCAGCACGGATACGTGCCACGCGCTCGACGATCTTGGCTTCGAAGGCAGCTTTCAGCTCGGCCGGGATGAACACGCGGGTGCCGTTGGTGCACACCTGGCCCGAGCTGTAGAAGTTGGCCATCATGGCGATGTCGGCGGCCTTGTCCAGGTCGGCGTCGGCGCAGATGATCAGGGGCGACTTGCCGCCCAGTTCCATGGTCACTTCCTTGAGCGACGAGCTCGAGGCGCTGGCCATGACTTTCTTGCCGGTGGTAGTGCCGCCGGTGAAGGAGATTTTCTCGATGCGCGGGTGCTCGGTCAGCCAGCCGCCGACTTCGCGGCCGCTGCCGGTCAGTACGTTGAACACGCCATCAGGCAGGCCAGCTTCGGTGTAGATCTCGGCCAGTTTCAGGGTGGTCAGCGAGGTCACTTCCGACGGTTTGAAGATCATCGCGTTGCCGGCGGCCAGCGCCGGTGCGGATTTCCACAGGGCGATCTGGATGGGGTAGTTCCAGGCGCCGATGCCTGCGGTAACGCCCAGGGGCTCGCGGCGGGTGTAGACGAAGGACGATTCGCGCAGTGGGATCTGCTCGCCCTCGATGGCCGGCACCAGGCCTGCGTAGTATTCCAGCACGTCGGCACCGGTCACGATGTCGACATAGCGGGTTTCGGAGTACGACTTGCCGGTGTCCAGGGTTTCCAGCATGGCCAGTTCGTCATTGCGTTCACGCAGGATGTCGACGGCACGGCGCAGAATGCGCGAGCGCTGCATGGCGGTCATGGCCGCCCACACCTTCTGGCCACGCTCGGCGCTGGCGACGGCCTTCTCGACGTCAGCCTCGGTGGCACGCTGCACGTGGGCAAGCACTTCGCCGGTGGCCGGGTTGATGGCTTCGAAGGTGGCATCGCTGCCAGCATCCACGTAACCGCCATCAATGTAGAGTTTTAGCGTTCCGAAACGGGCCATAGTGTCCTCGCAAGTGCAGTGTGTGGGTTGGCCTGGGGTCACGCTCCCGCCGGGTTGGCAAGGGCTGCGCGCCGTTTTTCAGCCCCTGGGTCAGTGCCCAGGGTGTGCTGCTTGGCCAGTTGTAGATCCATGTATTCGTAAGCAATCCGTATTGCCTGGTCGGTGTCGAAGGCATCCCCCGACAGGGCGCCACGCAGCCACAAGCCATCGATCAGGGCCGCCAGGCCGCGGGCTGCCTTGCGCGCATGGTAAAGCGGCAGGGCGCGGCGGAACTGGCAACACAGGTTGGAGTACAAACGGTGGTCGTTGATCCGTTGCAACCTGTGCAGATCGGGCTGGTGCATGCTGGAAGCCCAGAACGCCAACCAGGTTTTCATCGCCGGGCCATTCACCTGGCTGGCATCGAAGTTGCCCTCGATGATCACTTTCAGGTGGGCGCGGGGCGTATCGTCGGTCAAGGCTTGGCGGCGTGCCCGCACGCCCTCGTTGAGCATGCTCATGATGTAGCCCATCGTCGCTGCGATCAGGCCATTCTTGTCCCGAAAGTAGTGACTGATGATGCCGTTGGACACCCCGGCCAAACGGGCAATCAGCGCAATGCTGGCATCCCCCAGGCCGACCTGATCGACAGCCTGCAACGTGGCTTCGATCAACTGCTGACGGCGGATGGGTTGCATACCGACCTTGGGCATCTTGCTATCTCCTCAGGCCTGCGAGCAGACGACAGGCGGCTGACTCGGCGAAGACCAGTCTATTTTGTTTTGATTGAACGTTCAATCAATAAAGAATAAGCTCTGCGACAATTTGTGCCATTGACAGTTTTTCAGGCGGTCGAGCAGGCACGGATTGTCACCCCAGAAAATCGCGAAGCCCCCGGCTGGTAAAGCCTGCGCGGGTACTAGCGATGCAAGACGCAGATGCTGCCGTGCGGTGCTGGACCGTGCGGCAGGCCCTTGGAGCGGGCGGTGTACCTGTGACCAATGCGCGCACCGCAAGCCGGCGCGGGGCATTTGCAGCAGGGCCACCTGTGTGTGTTTTGCAGCGGATCGGTTCGGAACCGCGATTCCCAGGGTGCTTTTATAACACCTGATGCAGTGGGGATATTCCACCAATTGCTCGGGAAAAACAGATTAGCCTCCACAGCCGTACTGCCCGGAGCATTCGTGCAATGACTTCTGCCTCACTTACAAACCCTCCTGCCGAGAGGGTACGGGTCAACCGTGTGGTGTTCTTCACCTCCGCGCTGATGATCCTCGTTCTGACTGCCTTGCTCATCGCTGTACCCGAAACTGCCGGCCAGGTACTGGGCGTCGCCCAGCAGTGGCTGACGCGCACCTTCGGCTGGTACTACATGCTGGTGATCTGCGGCTACCTGCTGTTCGTCGTGTACCTGGCGTTTTCCGACTACGGCAAGCTCAAGCTGGGCGGCAAGGACGACCAGCCCGACTTCAGCTACGGCGCCTGGGCCGGCATGCTGTTTTCGTCGGGTATCGGCATTTCGCTGCTGTACTTCGGTGCATCCGAACCGCTGGACCACTACTTCAACCCGCCCGAGGGCACCCCGGCCAGCCTGGAGGCTGCGCGCCAGGGCCTGCAACTGACCTTCCTGCACTGGGGCCTGCACGGTTGGGCAATCTACGCACTGGTCGGCCTGGCAGTGGGTTACTTCGCCTACCGGCACAACCAGCCGCTGGCCCTGCGTTCGGCGCTGTACCCGCTGGTGGGTGAGCGTTGGGTCAAGGGGGCCGCGGGTAACGCCGTGGACATCTTCGGCATGTTCGTGACCCTGCTGGGCCTGGTGACCAACCTGGGTATCGGCTCGATGCAGGTGGCCTCGGGCCTCGAGTACCTGTTCGGCATGGACCACAGCAAGACCAACCTGCTGGTGGTCATCCTAGTCATGGCCGGGGTGGCCACCGTGGCAGCGGTGTCGGGTGTGGAGAACGGCATCCGCCGTCTGTCCAACCTCAACATCGCCCTGTTCAGCGGCCTGCTGATGTTCGTGCTGCTGGGGGGTGAAACCCTGCACCTGCTCAATGGCCTGGTGCAGAACGTGGGCGATTACCTCAACGGTATCGTGCTGAAAACCTTCGACCTGTACGTGTATGAAGGCGAGGCCGGCAAGTCCGAGCGCTGGCTGGGCCTGTGGACCGTGTTCTACTGGGCCTGGTGGATTTCCTGGGGCCCGTTCGTGGGCATGTTCATTGCCCGTATTTCCAAGGGCCGTACCGTACGGCAACTGGTCAGCGGCGTGCTGCTGATTCCGCTGGGCTTCACCCTGGCCTGGCTGTCGATCTTCGGCAACACCGCCCTGGACCTGGTTATCAACCATGGGGCGGTGGAACTGGGCAAGACCGCGCTGGCACAGCCGTCCATGTCCATCTACCAACTGCTGGAATACTTCCCGGCGGCGAAGGTGGTGATCGGTGTGGCGGTATTCGTTGGCTTCGTGCTGTTCCTGACCCCCGCCGACTCGGGCGCGGTGATGATGGCCAACCTTTCCTGCAAGGGCGGCAAGGTGGACGAGGATGCGCCGCACTGGATGGTGGTGTTCTGGTCGGTGATCATCACCCTGGTCACCATCGGCCTGCTGCTGGCGGGCAACTTCGAAGCCATGCAGACCATGGTGGTGCTGGCTGGCCTGCCGTTCTCGGTGGTGCTGGTGCTGTTCATGTTCGGCCTGTACAAGGCCATGAAGCAGGATGTGGCCGTTGAACAGGAGCGCGCCGAGCTGGCTGCCCGTGGCCGCCGCGGCTTCAGCGAGCGCCTCAGCCAGCTGGAGCTGCAACCCACCCAGGCCGTGGTGCAACGCTTCATGGACAAACAGGTAAGCCCGGCACTGAAGGAAGCCGCCGCGCAATTGCAGACACTAGGCTTCGAGGTAGAAACCCGTGTCGGCCAGTCGCGCAACATGATGGGCCTGCGGGTGATGATGGAAGAGGGCAACCCGTTCGTCTATGAGGTCAGCCTTGACGGCTACATGGCCGCACCGAGCGAAGCGCCGGTGGAAGGCGAGCCGGAAGTCAGGCAGCGCTTCTACCGTGCCGAGGTGTACCTGCACGATGGCAGCCAGGAGTACGACCTGATGGGCTTTGCACCGGAGCAGATCGTACGCGACGTACTGGACCAGTTCGAAAGCCACCGCCAGTTGCTGGGGCGTGTCTACAGCTGATCTGACCTTGCCCGTCGCCGGGCCTGCAAACCTTGTTTGCGGGCCCGGCGCGGGGCGCGGGTACCTGTAGGCAGCAATATGTACACCCTGCCGCCAACTCGCTGAAGGCAGGCTCACCCTCCGCTCATCCAGGAGGCGTGACCATGCCGGACCCCTACGCACTACCCACCGATTTCAAAGCCCTGGTGGCTGCCCAGTTCGCCAGCCGCCCCACCCTGCGGCAGGTGCTGAGCACGCAGATCATGCAGCTGCTGATTCAGCACTACCCACTGATCAAGGCGCACCGCCCTGAACTCACTGATGCCGATCGCCTTGGCCTTGCGCTGCCCAGTGCCGATGGGCAGCGCGTATCGACCACGCCCCTGGTGGATGTGGCGTTACAGGCCCTGTACGCGGGTACACCGCTGAATTTTTCGCAGGTCGCGGGGCAGAAGCAGTACCTGAAGCTCGATGCTCGACGCTTTTTCGCCATCCCCGACCCGCTGCAGACCGCAGAAGGTGACCAGATCGAACTGGCGCCGCTTACCCAGGCATTCAATGACCTGCTGCTGATCATCTGGGGCTGTTTCAACCAGGCCCAGGTCGACTACTGGCGCGCCGATGGCAGTGCAGGTGTCAGCCGTGATCGCTGGTTACAGCAGATGATCAGGTCGGCCACCCTGTACAACCTGCCATTGCAGGGGTTGAGGCCCCAGCAACAGGCGTGCGTACGCGGCTTGTTGCGCGGGGCAGGGCAACGTCCCAGCGTGTTTTTCGTGCAGATCGAAGCCACCGTCGACGGCAAGGCGACCAGCCGTTTTCTACCCGATTTGCTGGTCTATGGCCAATGGGACGAGGCCGATGTCGTGCTGTGGTGCAAGCCGGCCGGCACTGTGTGGGGCTACCCGGGCTTCGATGCGTTTGCCCAGGCGTTGCAGGCTGAATACCCAAGCCTGGCCAGCCACGACAACATCAGCTGGCACCGGCATGAGCTGGAAGGTGATCCGTTTTCCCAGCAGGCGGCAATGCTGCTGGAGTGCATGCTGGAGCAGGTCGGCAGCCTGCGCCGCAGTGCGTTGAACGGTGTTACCGACCTGGAGCAGGCCTGCCTGGCCCTGACCGACCCTGCACAGTGGTTCATCGAGGGTTACGTCAACCGGCCCGCGCTGGATGGCAAGCCGCCCCGTGGGCTGCTCAGTGTGGCGGCCCCGGACAGTTTTGCCTGCCAAAGGGCCTTTTATGAGTTGGCCCTGGCCCAGGCTGAATCCGACGGTGTTGCAGCCCTTGATGGCGTACTCGACCTGCACGGCTACGCCAGCCAGCAGTTGCGTGAGCAGTTGTTGCACGATCACCCGGTGGATGCCAACTACTTTCCCGACGACCTGCAACTGGAGCTGACCTCGGCATTCGGTGTGCCGGGTGGTGCCGGGGTGGGGGCCGGTGATGGCGCGCTCGAGAAGCGCACCCTCAGCCTGACCCAGTTCGCCATTGCCAACCTCAGCTCGCTGGAGGGCGCGACCATAACGGCCATCACCCACCGCGAAGGCCAATTGATCATGGGCTGGATGACCGCCGACTATGCAAAGGCGCTGGTACAGTGTGTGGACGTGGGGGGTAATTATCCCACCTATGTGGCCAGCAAGCTGAACGAGCCGACGGGGTTGGTGCAGCGGGTGCAGCGCTTCGCCCGGGAATGGCGCTGCGACTTCATGCTGCGCGCGCTGCGGGCCAAGCTGCATGGCAGCTTGGACGAGTCAACCTTGCAAGCGATCTGCGACTATTGCAGCGGGCAAGTCGACCCGTTGCTACCGGCAAGCATGCTGATGCCGTTCGCCCTGCGCCGCGCCCCTGACAGCCAGGCTTACGATGTGGTCCGCGGCATGTACGTGTTGTTCAACGCGGAGCCAGGCAGCGTCGTGCTGTACAGGCCGCTTTATGGCAAGGCGGCCGTTCTGGCGTTCGCCAGCATCGAGGCCATGATGCAGGCCGTGCGCGATGACCAGGCGCTGCAGGCCAGCCTGCTGGCCTGGCTGGCGCCAGAGGCCCGGCATGTGTATGCCAACGGTGGGTTCACTGAGCCTCACCTGGGCGGCGCCATCGTGGACACGTCGATCTTGCCCGCCCCGGTGGCGCCCGCGCAGTTCTGGCCGCGCTTCTGGCGCAGCGATGTCGACCTGCAGATGTACACCGCCAATCGCGACCTGCTGGTGGAGCTGGCGGATCGCAACTCGGTATCCAACGCAGAGAGCCGCTGGGCAATCCTCACCCAGGGGGCCTGGTTGCTGTTCGACGTGGCAAGCCTGGTGGTGCGTGGCCCGGCTGCCGTTGCGCTGTGGCTGGTGCAAATGTTCAATGCCGCCAGCGCAGACCTGCAGGCCATTCGCGAAGGCAGCGACTTCGAGCGGTCAGCGGCGGTGGTCGACATGCTGCTCAACCTGGTGATGGTCGTTGGCCATGCTTATGCACCCAGGTTGGCCCGCCACCCGGCTACCCTGCCAGACGCCATGCCCAGCGACAGCCCTGGGCCTGGGTCGGTACGCCCAGTGCCGGCAACTGGAGCCCAGATGCTGCAAGGCAAGGTCTACCTGCCGGGCGCATTGGAAAAAAGCGGTGCACTGCTCGATTTTTCCTTCAGTGGTGGCGAGGGTTTCAACGTGCTACCGGCCCAAATGCGTAAACGATTGGAAGCCATGCGCGTCGATGCATCGCTCGAAGGCGTCGAGCCCCTGCAGGCGGGTGATGCGGCAGGGCTTTACAGGCAGCATGGCCAATACTACGTAAAGCTTCGGGGTGACACCTATCGCGTTGCGCCCGACGAGCACGGCGTGCGCATTGTAGATGCACTGGGCAACCCCGGCCCTTGGTTGCAGCACACAGCAGGGGCATGGCGTATCGATCATGGGCTGCGTTTGAGTGGGGGTATGCCCAGGGGGCGCGTGGAACTGATGCGCGAGCAGAATGTGCGGCAGGAGGCGCGCATGCGTGATGAGGATGCGCGCCTGACCGAGCAGCGCAAGGGCCTCGTCGAGGCCTATGAGCGGCACAAGAACGAGGTAGACAGGTCCACCGCCAGGATCGAAGAGCTGGAGCGCCTGGCGCAGCCCGACGAGCACCAGCAGGAAATGCTCAGCCTGCAAAAGCAGCTGAGGAGGGGGCAGCGGCAATACCTGGCCAACGACCTCAAGCAGCTCGTTGCGCAGGACACCGAGCACGACAGGGTATTGATGGAGCGCGGGCGCATACGGCTGTCCAGCCAGGTCGTGGAAGACGCCATTCGCCGTCAGCGCAGCACGATCCGTGAAGGTCTCATCGCCACCTGCGAGACGTACTACAACCTGCTGGCCACCATGATCAACGAAGAGGATATCGACGGCCAGCACAAGGCAATTGCACTGCTGCCCGAAACCGATGAGGAGAAGCAGCAGTACCAGCGGTTGGTCAAATCCCTGGAGCGCGTGTGGCAATGGGGCAGTGACATGGTGGCGCTGTCGGCACAATTCGACCCGTTGCTGGAGAGTACGCTCAAGGACAACGACATCGTCTTCAGGGATGAAAATGGGCGGCAGGTCAACAAGCACCATGAGTTGAGCCGCGTCATCCAGGACCGCCGCCTGAATGCCATCGACCTGGAGTTCAGGTTGCTCGAGGACTTGGGTGAGCTGGCGCTCAACCGTTTGAACGGCACCAGTGAAGCGCAGCTGGATGAATATTACGAGATGCTCGCCGGTGACAACTTGCGCAGCGCCGGCAGTGCGCATGGCGAGCTGGCAGGCAGCGGTTTGACCGATGAAGAGCGCGTGGCGGTGCTCAACGATGTGATCGACAGCTATGAAGAAACCATTGGCCGGGCGGAGTACCTGGCCAGTGTCGAGCCGGCTGAGATTCGCCCGGACAAGCTCCAGCTGTTCCTGCAGGTGCTACGCAGGCTCAAGGACCTGGCCAGCGAAGAAATGGCGGCCAGCGTCCGCGAACTGGAACAGGTCGAAGCTGCTCGCCCCCGCACACCCGTATATGCGGCGCGCGGCGGTGTACGTCGCCTGGTGCGCACGCACCGTGGCCGTAGCGTGGTGGGTATCGAGGCGGTGGGCGATGACGGTGTGGCAGAGGTGCAGCAGCGCGACAGCCACGACAAGGTGCTGCGCACGTTCCGCAGGCAGAACAGCCAGTGGTGGGAGGTACAGGGCGCACCGCAGCAGGAGCTGGCACCTGCCAGGCCGCATGCGCCTGAGGTGCTGCGAAACAGGCTTGGCAGGCTGATCGACAGCGTGGGTACAACGTTGGTCATGGCCAAGCGTTTTTTCAGCAAGGATGAGCCTTTGGGGCTGTCCACCGTGATTGATCAACATATCAAGGACCTGCGTGACACGCGGGCGTTGTTGCCGCGCACTGCGTCGGACAAAGCCCTGGCCGAACGTGCGCAGGCCGCCGTGGATGAGCTTGAGGACAGCAAGCAGGAACTGCTCAAGACCCACTACCTGACCAGCAAGGCGCCGACGTTGAACGCCCTGAAATTTCTACACGGCATTGGCGAATTAACGGTGGCGAGAGTTGAGCGTCGGGTGGAATTGTCACCCACTGACTACCTGGACACTTACGAAATCAAGCGTGTTTCAGGTAAACGATTGTGGGAGGCGCATTTCCACTACCCTGGCGCGGACACCCCTGACAGAAACTTCCAGCGCGGGCACCTGAAGTTGTGGGAACAACGCAAACTCGGGCATCAGGCAGTGTTGCGCGCGGCCAGGCGCAATGAGGTGCTGCGGGTGTATCGCGGGCAACTGCGCAAAGGCGACGTCGAGGGCATCATCCCCTTCGAATGACGTGCGTCAGCGGTTGCTGTACCTGCCATGTCGGCCATGGGCCGGCATGGCCTGGTTGCCACGCTCGGCCACCATCTGCTGTAGCTCGATCAGCTCGACACCCTGCTGTTTCAACCGGGGTATCTCGCGTTCGAGCACTTCCAGTGTTTGCGGGTAAGGGTGGCCGATGAGCACGGCCGACCCTTGCCGACGCGCCAGCGCCACGCCCTGTTGCAGCTGCCCGGCGATAGCCTCGGTGGTGCGCACATCGTCAAGGAACACGTCCCGCGACACATGGGCCACGCTTTGCGCCTGGGCCTTGGCCGCTGCCACGGTGGCGGCGCTGGTGCGGCTGTCGACGAAGAACAGCCCGCGCTGCTGCAATTCCCCCATCAGCCAGGCCATGGCCTCGGGCTGCGAGGTCATGCGGCTGCCCATGTGGTTGTTGACCCCCGCTGCGAACGGCACCTTCAGCAGCGCAGCGTCCAGGCGCGAAGCCAGCTCGCCCATGGCAAGGCCGGGGTGCCACGCGTAAGGGCCCGTGGCCGGGTCCATGGGCATGTGCAGGATCACCGTTTTGCCGGCCTTGTGCGCCTGGCGGGCGAAGCTAGTGGCGTGTGGAGTGTCGGGCATGATCGCCATGGTTACCGGCCCGGGCAGGGCCAGGGTACGGTTGTCACGCTCGGTGCTCTGGCCCAGGTCGTCGATGATGATGCTCATGTACGCCTTGGCCGGTGGGGCCGCTTGCGCGGCACCGGCCAAGAGACACAGCAACAGGCACAGCAGGTGCCGCATGGGCCTCATCAATTGCCTTTGGTGATGTTGAGGCCCTTGAGCAGGCTCAGGGCCTGGCTGAGCTGGAAGTCGTCATCCTGTGGCCGCTCCTTGCGCTTGCTGCTGCCGGTGGGGCGGTCGGCGCCGCCGTTGCCGTTGCCCAGGTGGCCCTGCAGGTCGGCTTCCTTGAAGTTGTCGTTGTCGGCCTCGGCCGTGAGTTTGGCCTGGCGCACTTCGATGTCCGGCACGATGCCCTGGGCCTGAATGGAGCGGCCGTTGGGGGTGAAGTACAGGGCGGTGGTGAGCTTGAGTGCGCGGTCGTTGGCCAGCGGCAGCACGGTTTGTACCGAGCCCTTGCCGAAGCTGTCGGTGCCCATCAGCACGGCGCGCTTCTGGTCCTGTAGAGCGCCGGCAACAATTTCCGATGCCGAGGCGCTGCCGCCGTTGATCAGCACCACCAGCGGCACGCCCTCGCTGGCGTCGGCCGGGTCGGCCGAGAAGCGCAGTTCGGAGTTGGCGATGCGGCCCTTGGTGTACACGATCAAGCCTTTGGTCAGGAAGTGGTCGGCCACTTCCACCGCCGACTGCAGCACGCCGCCTGGGTTGTTGCGCAGGTCCAGGATGACGCCGCGCAGCTTCTTGCCGTTGTCCTTGCGCAGCTTGGCCAGGGCTTTGCCCACTTCCTCGCCGGTCTTGACCTGGAACTGGGTGATGCGGATGTAGCCGTAGTCGTTTTCCAGCAACTGGCTCTTCACGCTCTTGACCTGGATCACCGCGCGGGCCAGCGTCACGTCGAACGGGTTGCCGCCATCACGGATCAGGGTCAGGGTGATCTTGTCACCCACCTTGCCGCGCATCTTGTCCACAGCCTCGGTCATGGTCTGACCACGGGTAGGGGCACCGTTGATCTTGACGATCAGGTCGCCTGCCTGCACGCCGGCGCGGGAGGCGGGCGTGTCATCGATGGGCGAGACCACCTTGATGAAGCCGTCTTCCTGGCCAACCTCGATGCCCAGGCCGCCGAATTCGCCGCTGGTGCTTTCCTGCAGCTCCTGGAAGTCTTCTGGCCCCAGGTAGGCAGAGTGCGGGTCCAGGTTGCTGAGCATGCCCTTGATGGCGTTCTCCAGCAGGGTCTTGTCATCCACCGGCTCGACATAGGCGGCCTTGATCCGGTCCATGACCTCGGCGAAGGTGCGCAGCTCTTCGAGCGGCAGCGGCGCCTTGCTGGTCATCTCGGTGGCCGGTGCTGCTGCCGCCTTGGCCGGCTCTGCGGCGAGGGCCAGGGGCGTGCCGACCGCCAGGGCGATGGACAGGGCCAGCTGGGTAAGACGAGGCGAGTGCAGCATGTCGAACGAACTCCTGATCCTGTAAGCGCTCCCTGCGGAGCATCGGCGTAGCACCCAGGCTACGCCGCATAAGTTTGACTAGCCACGGCACCATTGCGAAGGGTCGGTAGGCCGGCCCTGCTGGCGGATGGCGAAGTACAACCCGGCAGCCTCCTGGCCACCGCTGTCACCGACCGTCGAGATGGCCTCGCCGGCCTTGACGATATCCCCGGCGTTCTTCAGCAGGCTCTGGTTATGGCCGTACAGGCTCAGGTAACCGTTACCGTGATCGAGAATGACCAGAAGGCCGGCGCCGCGCAACCAGTCGGCAAACACCACGCGCCCGCCGTGTACGGCGCGCACCTGGGTACCGGGGCTTGCCCCGATCATCACCCCGTCCCACTTGGCCCGGGCATCCGTACCGCGTGCATCGCCGAAGCGTGCCAGCAATCGACCATTGACTGGCCAGGGAAGTTTTCCACGGGCTGCAGAAAATGCACCGCCGTAGCTGGCGCCATCACCGGATACCATCGGCCCCAGGGTGGCACGGGCCTTTTTCGGCGGCTCGACCGGTTCGGCAGGCTGATTGCGGGCGGCGGCGGCAAGGGCCTCCTGCTGACGGCGTTTTTCTGCCTCCTGCTGCGCTATCAGGGCCCGCTGGCGCGCTTCTTCGGCTTCGCGGGCCTGGCGAGCCAGGGTTTCCTCGATGGTTTTCAGGACCTTGGCCAGGTCGGCCTGGTCTTGCTCGCGGGCCCGCAGCTTCTGGTCGCGGTCTTTCACGTCGCCATTCAGCTTGGCCAGTACCTGCTGGCGCTTGCTGCGCTCGGTTTCCAGCGCCTGGCGGCGGGTGTCGAGGTCTGCCTGCTGGGCCAACAGCTGCTGCTGTTGCGTGCCGATTTCGCGCTCCACGTTGGCCAGCTGGCGCAGTGTTTCGTTGAAGGTGCGCAGTTGTTCAAGGCGCGCCTTGCTCAGGTAATCGTAATACGTGAGGGTGCGGGCGAATTTCTCGGGGTTCTGCTGGTTGAGCAGCAGCTTGAGGTATTCCTCGCGCCCGTTCTGGTAGGCAGAACGGGCCTGAATGGCGATCAGCCGTTGTTGTTCAACGCGGGCGCTCTGGAGTTTTTTTTTCTCGGTATCAAGGCGCTCCAGCTCGCCCTCGGTCTTTTTTAGTTCTTGCTGCAGGGCCTCCACCTGCCTTTCGAGCTTGCCGATATCGGTCTCGGTCGTTTTCAAGTCTTTTTGCACACCGGCCTTTTCTTCCTGGAGCTTGCCCAAGGTCTTCTTGAGCTCGGCAATATCCTGGCGGGTGGCGTCCAGTTGCTGCTGGGTCTGTGCGCGCTCATCGGCGAAGGCCGGGCTGAGCAGGCAAGACAGGGCTAGAAGGATCAGGGCGCGAAGCATGAGGTTTGGCGTACCGGGGATGGAGACTGGCCTAGTATGAAGGAGCTGCAAGCTACAAGCTACAAGCTGCAAGCCGAGCGCGTGTGGCTCTTGATCTTGCTTTTGCTCTTTCTTGCAGCTTGTAGCTTACAACTTGCAGCTGTTTCTCAAGCGTCGAGGAGGATTGAGGTGCCGGTCATTTCCACGGGTTTCTCCAGGCCCAGCAGCTTGAGCATGGTCGGCGCGACATCGGCCAGTACCCCGCCTTCACGCACCTTGAGGGGGCGCTTGCCCACGTAGATGAACGGCACCGGCTCGGTGGTGTGGGCAGTGTGGGCCTGGCCGGTGGACTCGTCTTCCATCTGCTCGACGTTGCCGTGGTCGGCGGTGATCAGCGCTTCGCCGCCGACTTTGTCCAGTGCTTCCACGATGCGACCCACGCAGCTGTCCAGGGCCTCAACTGCCTGCACGGCCGCCGAGAACACGCCCGTGTGGCCCACCATGTCGCCGTTGGCGTAGTTGACCACGATCACGTCGAAGCGCTGCTGCTCGATGGCCTCGACGATGCGGTCGGTGACTTCGGGGGCGCTCATTTCTGGCTGCAGGTCGTAGGTGGCAACCTTCGGCGAAGGGATCAGGATGCGTTCCTCGCCTTCGAACGGCTCTTCGCGCCCGCCCGAGAAGAAGAAGGTGACGTGGGCGTACTTTTCGGTTTCGGCGATGCGCAGCTGGGTCTTGCCGTTGTTGGCCAAGTACTCGCCCAGCACGTTGTGCAGGCTGGCCGGGGCGAAGGCCGCAGGGGCTGCGATCTTGGCCGAGTACTGGGTCAGGCCGATGTAGGCGGCAACCTTGGGCAGGCGCGCCCGTGGGAATTCATTGAAATCAGGCTCGACGAACACCCGCGACAGTTCACGGGCGCGGTCGGCGCGGAAGTTCATGAAGATCACGGCATCGCCGTCTTCCACGCTGACCGCCTGGCCAATGCGGGTAGCCTTGACGAATTCGTCGCTCTCATCGCGTGCATAGGCGGCTTCGAGGCCTGCCAGGGCGCTGTCGGCGGTGTATTCGGCGGTGCTGTCGACGATAAGGTTGTACGCGGCGCTTACGCGATCCCAGCGGTTGTCACGGTCCATGGCGTAGTAACGGCCGATGAGGCTGGCGATGCGGCCCTTGCCCAGCTTGGCGAAGGTGGCATCCAGCAGCTCGATGGACGACTGTGCGCTGCGTGGCGGGGTGTCGCGGCCGTCGAGAAACGCGTGCAGGTAGATGTTTTCGGCGCCGCGCTGGGCGGCCAGTTCGGCCATGGCCACCAGGTGGTCCTGGTGGCTGTGTACGCCACCATCGGACAGCAAACCAAGAATGTGCACAGCCTTGCCAGCATTGGCGGCTTTGTCCACGGCGCCGGTGAGCACGGGGTTGGTGAAGAATTCGCCGTCACGGATGGCCTTGGTCACCCGGGTGAAGTCCTGGTACACCACGCGCCCAGCGCCGAGGTTCATGTGGCCGACTTCAGAGTTGCCCATCTGCCCGTCCGGCAGGCCGACGTCCATGCCCGAACCTGAAATGAGGCCGTGCGGCTGGGTGGCGCGCAAGCGGTCGTAGACCGGTGTATTGGCCGCATAGATGGCGTTGTATTCGGGGCTTTCGCTGTGGCCAAAGCCATCAAGGATGATCAGGACCAGGGGTTTGGGCGTGCTCGTCATCAATCAAACTCACGGTTGTTCAAAGATGATAAAGACACGCATTTTAGGGCAAATGTGCCAGCGCGGGCGAATAATCGTCCCTTCCGCCGACCGGCGCACCTGGCCTGGCCCCGTGAGAGCGCTTTCATGGCCGGGCCGTCGGGCTTTGGTGCCACACAGGGGGTGTGTATACTGGCCGGCATTTTCTATCGCGTGGAACACCCCAGATGGTTGCTAACCTGATTCAATTTGCGACAAACCACTACCTACTGGTGGCGATCTTCGTTGTTCTGCTGGTCGCTTTGCTGGTCAATGAAATCCGTCGTGGCGGGCAGAGCCTGAGCAATGGCCAACTCACCGCCCTGGTCAACGCCGACAAAGGCCTTGTCATTGATATCCGCCCAGCCAAGGAGTACACCGCCGGCCATATCGTCGGTGCGGTGAACATCCCCCAGGACAAGCTGGCCAGCCGCATGACCGAGCTGGACAAGCACAAGGAAAAAACCCTCATCGTGGTCGACGCGATGGGCCAGCAGTCCGGCACCGTGTGCCGCGATCTGCTCAAGGCTGGTTACAACGCTGCCAAGCTCAGCGGTGGCGTGTCCAGCTGGAAAGCCGATAACCTGCCTTTGGTGAAGTGATATGAAACCTGTCATCGTCTATTCCAGCGACTACTGCCCCTACTGCATGCGCGCCAAGTACCTGCTCGAGAGCAAGGGCGTTGCATTTGAGGAAATCAAGGTCGATGGCAAGCCGCAACTGCGCGCCGAGATGGCCCAGAAGGCTGGGCGCACATCGGTGCCGCAGATCTGGATCGGCAGCACTCACGTCGGTGGATGCGATGACCTCTATGCCCTGGAGCGCGCCGGCAAGCTCGACGCACTGCTGGCGGCCTGATTTGCACTGCACTCCAAAACACTAGGATAAGGATCTGCCATGACTGACCAACAGACCAACGGCGCTGCTGCAGAAGACAACAGCCCTCAGTTTTCCCTGCAGCGCATCTATGTGCGTGACCTGTCGTTCGAAGCCCCGAAAAGCCCGCAGATCTTCCGTCAGACCTGGGAGCCGAGTGTCGGCCTGGACCTGAACACCAAGCAGAAAGCGCTGGAAGGTGACTTCCACGAGGTTGTACTGACCCTGTCGGTTACCGTCAAGAACGGTGACGAAGTGGCGTTCATCGCTGAAGTGCAGCAGGCGGGTATCTTCCTGATCAAGAACCTGGATGCCGCTTCCATGAGCCACACCCTGGGCGCATTCTGCCCGAACATCCTGTTCCCCTATGCTCGCGAAACCCTGGACAGCCTGGTAACCCGTGGCTCGTTCCCGGCCCTGATGCTGTCGCCGGTCAACTTCGATGCCCTGTACGCGCAAGAAATGCAGCGCATGCAGGAAGCGGGCGAAGTGCCTGCTGCGCAGTAACAGCTGCTGCCTGTGCAAAAGCGCCTCTCGGGGCGCTTTTTTATTGCCTGCCCCGGCCTCTTCGCGGGTAAACCCGCTCCCACTGGAATGGTGCTGCCCAGGAATAGCTACCCAGGAATTTCGGTGGGAGCGGGTTTACCCGCGAAAGGGCCCTTGCAGGCTAACCATCAGCTTCCGGCAAACCCATTCTGCCGCCACGCCTCGTAAACCGTCACCGCCACGGTATTGGACAGGTTCAGGCTACGGCACCCCGGCCGCATCGGCAGGCGCAGGCGTTGTTCGGCGGGCAGGCTGTCCAGCACCTCGCCCGGCAAACCTCGGCTTTCTGGCCCAAACAGAAACGCGTCGCCAGGCTGGTAGGCCACCTCGTGGAATGGGTGCGATCCCTTGGTGGTGAAGGCGAACAGCCTCGGGCCGCCCAGGCTGTCCAGGCAGGCCTCAAGGCTCGGGTGGCGCTTGAGCGTGGCATACTCGTGGTAATCGAGCCCGGCACGGCGCAGGCGTTTGTCGTCCAGCTCGAAACTGATGGGTTCGATCAGGTGAAGGTGGCAGCCGCTGTTGGCACACAGGCGGATGATGTTGCCGGTATTCGGCGGAATTTCGGGTTGAAAAAGGATGACGTGAAACATGCACGGCTCCAGGCATGAAGATGACGGGCATTCTACCCCTGAACCGGATGTACGTTCGAAAGCGTTCCCGCGGGTAATGCTGTCGCTGGCGATTGTCGGCGTCATGGTGGGGCTGATGATCGGCCGCCTCACCGCGCCGCAAGCGCGCGAACTGCAGCAGATCGAGGTTGTGCAGGATGGCCTGGCATTGTGGTTCAACGAAGAACCCAAGCTGCATGGCGAGAACGTCGAGGGCACTGTAGCGCTGCTGTTTCAGGCCACGGGCAAGGCCGGGCAGGGGCGGCTTACGGTACACGGCAAGCCGGCGAGCTGGCGGGTGCAGCAGAGCCAGGAAGGCTTGCTGGTCACGGTGGTGGCTGCGCGTGCCCTGCACGGCGAGTGGGCCGGCGCACCGGCCGGGGGGCGGTGGCGGCTGCAGGTGACCCTGCACGAATAAAAGAGGGGATGTCTTGGCCTGCCTGTACCAAGGTCCCCCGAAAAACAGCATGTCGCGAATAAAAGAGGGGTCACCCGGCCTGCCTGTACCAGGGCCCCCGAAACTGGAGTTACCAAGGCTATTGCAGGGGTCGTGCCAGTTTTGAGAAGCCCGTGAATACTGGGCTTTCAGGGGGAATCTGCCAGGTTTTGAGGGGGATCGTGCCTTGGTGCGGTGCACGGGGCACAGGATCGGTGCAGGCGGGTGCCGGGGCTGCGCAATGGCCCCGGCAGGTGGGTTTCAGTGCTCGTCGCCTTCCTCGTCGTCGGCACCGGCCACGTTCATGCCCAGTTCCTTGATCTTGCGGGTCAGGGTGTTGCGCCCCCAGCCCAGCAGCAGTGCGGCATCACGGCGGCGACCTGCGGTGTGCTTCAGCGCTGTCTCGATCATGATCCGCTCGAAGCTGGGCACGGCGCTGTCCAGCAGGTTCGACTGCCCACGGGCCAGGGCCTGGTCGGCCCACTGGCGTAGCGCCTGCTCCCAGTTGGTCACCGGCGCAGCATCCTGCGGCAGGTTCAACAGCTCCGGTGGGAGGTCGCCGATCAGCACTTCACGGCTGGACGCCATGACCGTGATCCAGCGGCAGGTGTTCTCCATCTGCCGCACATTGCCGGGCCAGGGCAGGTTGCGGATGAACTCCTCGGTCTCCGGCTTGAGCACTTTTGGCTCCACTGCCAGTTCCTGGGCAGCGCGGGCCAGAAAATGCCGGGCAAGGGCCGGGATGTCTTCACGGCGATCGGCCAGCCGCGGGATGTGAATGCGGATCACGTTCAGGCGGTGGAACAGGTCTTCACGAAACTTCCCGGCTTGCACCAGCGATTCCAGGTTCTGGTGGGTAGCCGCGATGATGCGCACATCGACCTTGACCGGTATGTGGCCCCCCACTCGGTAGAATTCGCCGTCCGCCAGCACCCGCAGCAGGCGGGTTTGGGTGTCGGCTGGCATGTCGCCGATTTCGTCGAGGAACAGGGTGCCCCCGTCGGCCTGCTCGAAGCGGCCGCGGCGCAGGTTGGCCGCCCCGGTGAACGCGCCTTTTTCGTGGCCGAACAGCTCGGACTCCATCAGGTCCTTGGGGATGGCTGCCATGTTCAGGGCGATGAACGGTGAGGCAGCCCGCGGGCTGTGGCGGTGCAGCGCGTGGGCGACCAGTTCCTTGCCTGTGCCCGATTCGCCGTTGATCAGCACCGTGATGTTGGAGTGGCTCAGGCGGCCAATGGCGCGAAACACCTCTTGCATCGCCGGCGCTTCGCCGATGATTTCAGGGGTGCGCGCCAGGCTCTGCGGCACGTCCAGCCCATGTTGTTCCTGGGCGTGCTGGTTGGCACGCTTGACCAGCGCAACCGCCTCGTCCACATCGAATGGCTTGGGCAGGTACTCGAACGCACCGCCCTGGTACGACGCCACGGCGCTGTCCAGGTCGGAGTGCGCGGTCATGATGATGACCGGCAGGCGTGGGTGCTGTTCGCGAATCTGGGCGAGCAGTTCCAGGCCGCTGGAGCCGGGCATGCGGATATCGGAAATGATCACGTCGGGCTGCTGGCGTGCCAGCCGGCCCATCACCCCATCGGCGCTGTCGAAGCTCTGGGTGGTCATGCCTTCCTGTTGCAGGGCTTTTTCCAGCACCCAGCGAATGGAGCGATCATCGTCGACGATCCATACGGTTTCACTTCGGCTCATGAGGCGTTGGCTCCTTGTTCCAGGGGCAGGTAAATGGAAAATGCGGTATGGCCCGCGTGGCTTTCGCACTCGATCAGCCCCTGGTGCTGGCTGATGATGTTCTGGGTAATGGCCAGGCCCAGCCCGGTACCGTCCGGGCGACCACTGACCATGGGGTAGAAGAGGGTGTCTTGCAGTTCCGCTGCGATACCGGGCCCGTTGTCGATGATCTCGACCCTCGCCACCAGCCTATGGCGCACATGGCCGATGGTGAACTGGCGCAGGGCACGGCTGCGCAGGGTGATGCGGCCCAGGCGCAGCTCGTTTTGCGAACTGATCGCCTGCATGGCGTTGCGCACGATATTGAGCACTGCCTGGATCATCTGCTCGCGGTCGATCAAGACGTCCGGCAGGCTCGGGTCATAGTCGCGCACCAGCGTGATGCACCCCTGGCTCTCGGCATCCACCAGGCTGCAGACCCTTTCCAGTACTTCGTGGATGTTGGTCATGGCCAGCGACGGCAGCTTGTTGGAGCCCAGCATGCGGTCAACGAGGTTACGCAGGCGGTCTGCTTCTTCGATGATCACGTTGGTGTAGTCGCGCAGGCTCTCTTCCGGCAGTTCGCGGGCCAGCAACTGCGCCGCCCCCCGGATGCCGCCCAGCGGGTTCTTGATCTCGTGGGCCAGCCCGCGCACCAGCAGTTTGGTGGTTTCCTGCTTGCTTAGCTGCGCCTCTTCCTTGGTGATGCGCAACAGCCGGTCACGGGGGTGCACCTCCAGCAGCAGCAGCGTCTGGCCCAGGTGCAGGATGGGGGTAACGGCGTAGTCCACAGTAATGGTCTGGCCGGTCAACGAGGTGAGCTGGGCTTCGCGCTTGGTGAACGGGTGAGCCTGCTCTACCGCTTGGCGCAGCGAACCCAGGGCTTCGGCAGACTCGGTGAACAATTCGCTGATGAACTGCCCATGGCTGCGCTGGCCGCTGACGGCCAGCAGCATCTCGGCGGCCGGGTTCATGTATTCCAACCGCAACTCGGCATTAAGCAGCAAGGTGGCGGTGGTAAGGTTGTCCAGAAGCAGACGGTGCTGTGCATCACTGATGGTCATAAGGCGTCGTCGACCTCTTTCGGGGCTGTCTGGCAAAACGTGGACCGGGCAAGGCACGGGGTTTCCACTGTTGCAGTCGCCATGAAAATGCAAGAAACAAACCAAGGCCCCGAAAAGAAGCGGAATAAGCCGAAAAACGCCTTATTAGGTCCGACTACGCACCAAGATGTTCAGGTTTATCGTTTCAGACGACCTTTTTTGGGTGGCCGCGCAGTGTGACTGCAGGTGGCGCGCACCATAATGGAGCATAGTGAGTTCAGGGGCGATCGCATAGCTGGCCGGTAGCGCGGATCAACGCATGTTGCGCCGTTGGCAGCAGCGGCCTGTTGGCGATGGCAACGGCAAGCTGCGCCGCGCAGCCTGGTACAGGGTGTTGGTCGAAGGCGGCCAGCTTCGCCAGCAAGTCAGCCTGCAGTTCGTCCAACCGTGGGCGGATGACGTCGGTCAGGTCCAGGCGCTGGGTGTCTGGCGCCTGGCCCGCCAGGTGCCATTGGGACAGCAAGGTGTATTGCACCAGCTTGTTGGCTTCCATCTGGTCGGCGAAGAACGCCTCGGCGCGTTGTGGCGCCACGCCCAGCCCCGGCGAGGCCTGGCGGACACTGGCCAGTACTTGCTGCTCACGCTCGGTCGCTTGAACGGGCTGTTTCTTGTCCCATTTATGTAAAGCAACTGCCTCAGCGGTTGTCAGGCGTTTCTCCACCAGATCGAGGAGTGCATTCAGAGCGGTGTTTTCAGCCGGTCGTTGAGCTGGGCATTGCGCTTCCGGCGTGGAGAACGCCAACGTCTCATCAGCTGCGTGAAACACCATTACCGTCGCTGGTTGCCCCGCCGTGTGCCCGCGATGAACTTCCCCAACCAGCTCAGCCAGCGTGTCGCCCGCGTTCAGGTGGATTCGTTTTCCATCGCGGGTTTCCACTTCCAGGCTGCCTTCAGCCAGGTAGCCGAGGTTGAGCGCTTTGTGGCAATGCCAGTCTAGTGTCGTGTTGGCAGGTATGGTCAGCCTCACCAGGGACAACACAGGTGGCCCCGCCGGGTATTGACGGTAAGGGGTGCCGTCCCAGCTGCCTGTTGCCCGGTGGAGAACCTGTGATTTGACGGCCTCCTGGCCGTGGCTGACGCATCCGGTGAGCAATGCTGCGGTGAGTAGCGCGGGTAGGATTTTTTGCATGGTGACGCCCGTTGAGGAAATGGCCGTCTACCTTGCTGCTGCGTGACACCGCAAAATGTCAGCTGTGTCTGCTTGCCGTGTAGGACACAGTGTGAAATGCAAAAAAAATGGCCTCCATCAAGGAGGCCATCTCGTTTTTCGTATCGGCGAGGTGTGCCGATCAGATCAGCAGCTGTAGTACAGCTCGTATTCCAGCGGGTGGACGAAGGTGCGGACCTTGATCTCTTCTTCGCTCTTCAGTTCGATGAAGGCATCGATGAAATCGTCGGAGAACACGCCGCCCTTGGTCAGGAACGCACGGCCTTTGTCCAGCTCTTCCAGGGCTTCTTTCAGGCTGCCGCACACTTGCGGGATGTCCTTGGCCTCTTCGGGCGGCAGGTCATACAGGTTCTTGTCCGCCGCATCGCCTGGGTGGATCTTGTTCTGGATGCCGTCCAGGCCAGCCATCAGCAGGGCTGCAAAGGCCAGGTACGGGTTGGCCGATGGGTCCGGGAAGCGCGCTTCGATACGGCGAGCTTTCGGGCTGCCGACGTAGGGGATACGGATCGAGGCCGAGCGGTTGCGTGCCGAGTAGGCCAGCATTACCGGGGCTTCGAAGCCTGGGACCAGACGCTTGTAGGAGTTGGTGGACGGGTTGGTGAAGCCGTTCAGGGCCTTACCGTGCTTGATGATGCCGCCGATGAAGTACAGGGCGGTGTCGGACAGGCCGGCATAGCCTTCGCCCGCGAAGGTGTTCTTGCCTTCCTTCCAGATCGACATGTGCACGTGCATGCCCGAGCCGTTATCGCCGTACAGCGGCTTGGGCATGAAGGTAGCGGTACGGCCGTAGGCGTCGGCAACGTTGTGCACGACGTATTTCAGGGCCTGTACTTCGTCCGCCTTCTTCACCAGGGTGTTGAACTTGACGCCGATTTCGTTCTGGCCAGCGGTGGCCACTTCGTGGTGGTGAACTTCGACGGTCTGGCCCATTTCTTCCAGTGCGTTGCACATGGCAGTACGGATTTCGTGGTCGTGGTCGAACGGCGGAACCGGGAAATAGCCGCCTTTCACGCCTGGGCGGTGGCCTTTGTTGCCGCCTTCGATATCGGCACCGGTCATCCACGAGCCTTGCTCGGAGAAGATCTTGAACATCGAGCCGGAAATGTCCGACTGGAACTTCACTTCGTCGAAGATGAAGAACTCAGGCTCCGGGCCTGCGAAGACGGTGTCACCAATGCCGGTGCTCTTGAGGTATTCCTCGGCGCGCTTGGCGATGGCGCGTGGGTCGCGGTCGTAACCCTGCATGCTCGACGGGTCGACGATGTCGCAGGTGATGATCAGGGTGGGCTCTTCGGTGAACGGGTCGAGCACGGCGGTTTCGTCGACCGGCATCAGGATCATGTCGGAGGCTTCGATGCCTTTCCAGCCAGCGATGGAGGAGCCGTCGAACATCTTGCCGACTTCGAAGAAATCGTCGTCCAGCGCATCACGCGCCGGCATGGTCACGTGGTGCTGAGTGCCTTTGGTGTCCGTGAAACGCAGATCAATCCACTTGACGTCATGATCTTTGATGAGTTGAACCGACTTCGACATGTTGTCCTCCGGATGGTCTAGGGCACGGTTGGCCGCGGCCCTGGAAAAAGGGTGTTGCCGGGCGCGGATAGTCGGCCAAGCTTACCTGCCTCACAAGGGAGCAAATTGCATGCCAGTGCCCGAAAATGGCGAGGTCTGGACATAAGGGGGCGTTCTTGGGCATCTGGCGACAGGCTTAGGGCAAGCTTTGCACCATTATCATGCGTAATTTTCCTCCGGTGCACCGTCATGGTGCGACGCGTCTATATGTAGGAGCGAGCGCAGCTCGCGATTGCGTTCTCCAGGGCGATCGTGTGAGGGCCATCGCGAGCTGCGCTCGCTCCTACGCGTTCCCACGATAGAGGGGCGTTGCATTAATATTGGCGCTTCTGACCGAAAGTTGGTCAAAAGCTGAGCAACTTCCGCTATAATTCGCGCCCCTCATTTTCGGCAGGCCCAGTGCGCGCTGTAGACCAATGAAACTTATCGTCAAAGTCTTCCCAGAGATCACCATCAAGAGCCGGCCAGTGCGCAAGCGCTTCATCCGCCAGCTGGCCAAGAACATCCGCAACGTGCTCAAGGACCTCGACCCTGAGCTCGCGGTCGACGGTGTCTGGGACAATCTCGAAGTGGTCACCCGCATCGAGGACGAAAAGGTCCAGCGCGAGATCATCGAGCGCCTTACCTGCACCCCGGGTATCACCCACTTCCTGCAGGTCGAGCAATACCCACTGGGTGACTTCGACGATATCGTCGCCAAGTGCAAGCACCATTTCGGCCACCTGCTGGCCGGCAAGCACTTCGCCGTACGCTGCAAGCGCGGTGGCCATCACGATTTCACCTCGATGGACGTCGACCGTTACGTCGGCAGCCAGCTGCGCCAGCAGTGCGGTGCGGCCGGTATCACGCTGAAGAACCCCGAAGTACTGGTGCGCATCGAAATCCGCGACCAGCGCCTGTACGTGATTCACAGCCAGCACCAGGGCATCGGCGGTTATCCGCTGGGAGCGCTGGAGCAGACGCTGGTGCTGATGTCCGGTGGTTTCGACTCCACCGTGGCGGCCTACCAGATGATGCGCCGCGGCCTGATGACCCACTTCTGCTTCTTCAACCTCGGCGGCCGTGCCCACGAGCTCGGGGTGATGGAAGTGGCCCACTTCCTGTGGAAGAAGTACGGCAGCAGCCAGCGCGTGCTGTTCATCAGCGTGCCATTCGAGGAAGTGGTCGGCGAGATCCTCAACAAGGTCGACAACAGCTACATGGGCGTGACCCTCAAGCGCATGATGCTGCGCGCTGCAGCGCGCATGGCCGAGCGCCTGGACATCGACGCGCTGGTGACCGGCGAGGCGATTTCCCAGGTGTCCAGCCAGACCCTGCCCAACCTGTCGATCATCGATTCGGCTACCGACAAGCTGGTGCTGCGCCCGCTGCTGGCCACCCACAAGCAGGACATCATCGACCAGGCCTACGCCATCGGCACCGCCGATTTCGCCAAGCACATGCCCGAGTACTGCGGCGTGATTTCGGTGAACCCGACTACCCATGCCAAACGCCACCGCATGGAGCACGAAGAAAAGCAGTTCGAGATGCAGGTGCTGGAGCGCGCCATCGAGCGCGCCAAGTTCATCTCCATCGACCATGTGATCGACGAGCTGGGCAAGGACATCGAAATCGAGGAAGTGGCCGAGGCTCTGCCGGGTCAGATCATCATCGACATCCGTCACCCCGATGCCCAGGAAGACGAACCCCTGCTCATCGACGGGATCGAAGTCCAGGCCATGCCGTTCTATGCCATCAACAGCAAGTTCAAGCACCTGGACCCCACGCGCCAGTACTTGCTGTATTGCGACAAAGGTGTGATGAGCCGTTTGCACGCACACCACCTGCTCAGTGAGGGACATGCCAATGTGCGTGTTTATCGTCCGGCATAAGACGCCAGGGCTGTATGGCGGCAGCATCCGCCATCGCCCTCCCGACCTGCGGGCCCGCTGAGCCGCAAAGCATACCTATTCGCCGCCTACACTGGCGGCAACCGAATCCTCTGATCGAGATACAGTTGTGATCGAAAATCTGCGTAACATCGCCATCATCGCCCACGTTGACCATGGTAAAACTACCCTGGTCGACAAACTCCTGCGCCAGTCCGGCACCCTGGAGCGTAACGAGCTCAACGACGAGCGCGTGATGGACTCCAACGACCAGGAAAAAGAGCGCGGCATTACCATTCTGGCGAAAAACACCGCCATCAACTGGAACGGCTACCACATCAACATCGTCGACACCCCCGGCCACGCCGACTTCGGTGGCGAGGTTGAGCGTGTGATGTCGATGGTCGACTCCGTGCTGCTGCTGGTCGACGCCCAGGACGGCCCTATGCCGCAAACCCGCTTCGTGACCAAGAAGGCCTTCGAAGCCGGCCTGAAGCCGATCGTTGTGATCAACAAGGTCGACCGCCCGGGCGCGCGTCCTGACTGGGTTCTGGACCAGATCTTCGACCTGTTCGACAACCTCGGTGCCACCGATGAACAGCTGGACTTCAAAGTCGTCTACGCCTCGGCCCTGAACGGCATCGCCGGCCTGGACCACACCGAAATGGGCGAAGACATGACTGCCCTGTACCAGTCGATCATCGACAACGTGCCTGCGCCTTCGGTTGACCGTGACGGCCCGTTCCAGATGCAGATCTCCGCACTGGACTACAACAGCTTCCTCGGCGTAATCGGCGTTGGCCGCATCGCCCGTGGCCGCATCAAGCCGAACACCCCGGTTGTGGCCATCGACACCGACGGCAAGAAGCGCAACGGCCGCATCCTGAAACTGATGGGTCACCACGGCCTGCACCGTGTTGACGTCGAAGAAGCTCAGGCTGGCGACATCGTCTGCATCAGCGGTTTCGACGAGCTGTTCATTTCCGACACCCTGTGTGCACCGGACGCGGTAGAGGCGATGAAGCCGCTGACCGTTGACGAGCCAACCGTTTCGATGACCTTCCAGGTCAACGACTCGCCGTTCTGCGGCAAGGAAGGCAAGTTCGTCACCAGCCGTAACATCAAGGACCGTCTGGACAAGGAGCTGCTGTACAACGTAGCCCTGCGCGTTCAGGAAACCGACTCCCCAGACAAGTTCAAGGTGTCGGGCCGTGGTGAACTGCACCTGTCGGTACTGATCGAAACCATGCGCCGCGAAGGCTTCGAGATGGCCGTGGGCCGCCCTGAAGTGATCATCCGCGAAGTGGATGGCGTGAAGCAGGAACCGTTCGAAAACGTGACCATCGACATCCCTGAAGAATCCCAGGGCAAGGTCATGGAAGAGATGGGCCTGCGTAAGGGCGACCTGACCAACATGGTGCCAGATGGCAAAGGCCGTGTTCGCCTGGAGTACAACATCCCGGCCCGTGGTCTGATCGGTTTCCGTAACCAGTTCCTGACCCTGACCAACGGTGCAGGCATCCTGACCTCGATCTTCGACCGCTACGACACCATGAAGTCGGGCCAGATGTCTGGCCGTCTGAACGGCGTTCTGGTTTCGGTCGAAACCGGCAAGGCACTGACCTACTCGCTGGAAACCCTGCAGGCGCGCGGCAAGCTGTTCGTCGAGCACGGCCAGGAAATCTACGGTGGTCAGATCATCGGCCTGAACAGCCGTGACAACGACCTGGGCGTGAACCCGACCAAAGGCAAGAAGCTCGACAACATGCGTGCTTCGGGCAAAGACGAAGTCATCGCCCTGGTGCCGCCGGTTCGCCACACCCTGGAACAGGCCCTGGAATTCATCCAGGATGACGAGCTGTGCGAAGTGACGCCGAAGTCGATCCGTCTGCGCAAGAAGATCCTGGACGAAGGCGAGCGTACCCGCGCTGCCAAGAAAGCCAAGAACTGAGTTAGCTCAGGCTGAATGAAAACGCCCCCGGTCGAAAGGCCGGGGGCGTTTTTTTGTGCCTTCAGAAATTGTGCTGTCGGGGCTGGCCTCTTCGCGGGTAAACCCGCTCCCAAACGATCTCTGCTATGATCAGAGCCTGTGAAGCCACTGTGGGAGCGGGTTCACCCGCGAAGAGGCCGGTCCAGGCCAACGATCAGCGCCCGACCACCTTGGGCTTGTACGCGCAATATCCTGGCCGCGGCCCAACCTTGGGGTGATTGCGGCAGGTGTCCGGGCGCTTGTCATAAATGGTGCACAGGCGGCTCTTACGATCCAGATACATGCAGTCATCATTGCTCATTCGGGTCAGGGTGAAGATCCCGGACTTCTGGTTGAAGCGCTCGATGATGCCTTCTTTCTGCAGGCGCTTGGCCACGTTCTTGGGAGGTTCGTCTTTTTCGAACTCATCCACCACACCGATACGGATCAGATCCTTGATCTTGACCTCTACCGGCAAGGTGCAGCAGGTGGAGTGGCAGCCACCACACATGTGGCTGGCATAGCGCTGCCAGGTTTCCAGGCGGTCGACTTCGGCAGCGGCGATCAGGGACGTTTTCATCGTTTTATAGGGTGGATCACGGTCTTGGGGCGCGCGATGATACCGGAATCGCTCAATTTATGAACAACCTTTTGACCAAATGCAGTGTGCCTGATGAAAATCGCGAACACTGGCCGTGGTGTTCGGTCGAAGCGTCTAGGCTCAACATTTGCATTCCGCTTTCGTCTACTCGCCCGAGGATGCCGCATGTCCCAGGAACCCAACGCTCGAGACGCTGAAGTCGCGGATTTTCGCGCCGCAGTGCTGGATAAACTCACCTACGCGGTCGGCAAAGACCCGGAGCATGCCTTTGACCACGACTGGTTCGAAGCCATTGCCCTGGCGGCGCGCGACCACATGGTCGACCACTGGATGGACCACACGCGGCAGTCGTACCGACGCAGCCAGAAGCGGGTGTATTACCTCTCCCTCGAGTTCCTCATCGGCCGTCTGCTCTACGACAGCCTGAGCAATCTCGGCCTGTTGGACATCGCCCGTGATGCCTTGGAAGGGTTGGACGTGGACCTGGAGCGCATTCGCCTGCTCGAGCCGGATGCCGCGCTGGGTAACGGCGGCCTGGGCCGCCTGGCGGCGTGCTTCATGGAAAGCATGTCGACCCTGGGCATCGCTGCGCATGGCTATGGCATCCGCTACGAGCACGGGTTGTTCCGGCAGGCGATGGTGGACGGCTGGCAGCAGGAGCAGACCGAGAACTGGCTGGATTTCGGCAACCCCTGGGAGTTCGAGCGGGCCGAAGTGATCTACCCGATCAGTTTTGGTGGCAGCGTCGAAACGCTGCACGACGCCCATGGCAATGCGCGCCAGGTGTGGACGCCGGGTGAAACCGTGCGGGCAGTTGCCTACGACACACCCGTAGTGGGCTGGCGCGGTTCCAGCGTCAATACCCTGCGCCTGTGGCGTGCGCGGGCGCTGGAAGAGCTGCACCTGGAGCGCTTCAATGCCGGTGACCACCTGGGTGCAGTGGCCGAAGTGGCCCGCGCCGAAAGCATCTCGCGGGTGCTCTACCCGGCCGACAGCACCGAAGCGGGGCAGGAACTGCGCCTGCGCCAGGAATACTTCTTCGTATCGGCTTCGTTGCAGGACCTGCTGCGCCGCCACCTGAACATGCACGACAGCCTGCTCAACCTGCCCGATGCCGCGGCCATTCAGCTGAACGACACCCACCCGTCCATTGCGGTTGCCGAATTGATGCGTCTGCTGGTCGACCAGCACGAGATCCCGTGGGATACCGCCTGGGAACTGACCGTAGGCACCCTGGCCTACACCAACCACACCTTGCTGCCCGAGGCGTTGGAAACCTGGCCGGTAGCGCTGATGGAACGCATGCTGCCGCGGCACATGCAGATCATCTACCTGATCAACGCCTACCACATCGATGCCCTGCGGGCCAAAGGCACCCATGACTTCGACGTGTTGCGGGCCGTGTCACTGATCGAGGAAGACAACGGCCGCCGGGTGCGCATGGGCAACCTGGCGTTCCTGGGCTCGCACAGCGTCAACGGCGTGTCGGCGCTGCACAGCCAACTGATGAAGAGCACGGTGTTCGCCGAGCTTCACAAGCTGTACCCCGACCGCATCAACAACAAGACCAACGGCATCACGTTCCGCCGCTGGCTGTACCAGTCCAACCCGCAGCTGACCGGCATGCTGGTGGAGGCACTCGGGCCGGAGCTGCTGGACGACCCCGAGGGACGCCTGGCCGGCCTGGTGCCCTTTGCGGACAAGCCCAGCTTCTGCCGGCAGTTCGCCGCCCAGCGGCTGCACAGCAAGCGGGCACTGGCCAGCATCATCCAGGACCGCCTCGGCATTACCGTGAACCCCGAGGCCATGTTCGACGTGCAGGTCAAGCGCATCCACGAGTACAAGCGGCAGTTGCTCAACCTGCTGCACACCGTGGCGCTCTACCAGGCCATGCGTAACGACCCCAGCACCAACTGGGTGCCCCGGGTTAAGATTTTCGCCGGCAAGGCCGCTGCCAGCTACCACCAGGCCAAGCTGATCATCAAGCTGGCCAACGACATCGCCCGGGTGGTGAACAACGACCCCACGGTGCATGGCCGGCTCAAGGTGGTGTTTCTGCCCAACTACAACGTCAGCCTGGCCGAAAGCATCATCCCGGCGGCGGACCTGTCCGAGCAGATCTCCACCGCCGGTTACGAAGCGTCCGGTACCAGCAACATGAAGTTCGGGCTCAACGGTGCCCTGACCATCGGCACGCTGGATGGCGCCAACGTGGAGATGAGTGAGCAGGTGGGGGCCGAGAACATGTTCATCTTCGGCCTTACCGCGCAGCAGGTGGAGGCACGCAAGCGTGCCGGAGACTTTGGCGCGGAGCAGGACATTGCAGCATCCGGCCGCCTCGGCAATGTGCTGGAGGCGATCCGCGGTGGGGTGTTCTCGCCGGATGATCCGTCGCGCTACGTGGGGTTGATCGATGGGCTGGTGGGTTACGACCGCTTCCTGGTGTGCGCCGACTTCGATGCGTACTGGGATGCGCAGCAGCGTGTCGAGGACCTGTGGCACCAGCCGCAGCAATGGTGGCGCATGGCGGTGCTGAACACGGCGCGCATGGGCTGGTTCTCGTCGGACCGCACCATCAGGGAGTATGCGACCGACATCTGGAAGGCGCTGGAGTGATCGGCTGCTGCCTCGGCCCTTTCGCGGGTGAACCCGCGAAGGCCCGGATGCCGACCACCGGCCTGGCGGCCGCTGAACTACCGACCTGATGTGCCGTCTGACAGCCGTGGCGAGTCTCATGACTCGCTAGCCTGTCACTCTCCCTGTAAACTGCGTGGGTTTTCATCCCCAATCCATTCGGAGCCATACATGTCCCGCGTTACCCTGAGTCGCTATCTGATCGAGCAGACCCGCAGCAACAATACCCCTGCCGATCTGCGCTTCCTGATCGAAGTGGTGGCGCGTGCGTGCAAGGAAATCAGCCACCACGTGTCCAAGGGCGCCCTCGGCGGCGTGCTGGGCAGCATGGGCACCGAAAACGTGCAAGGCGAAGTCCAGAAGAAACTGGACGTGATTTCCAACGATATCCTGCTTGAAGCCAACGAGTGGGGCGGTCACCTGGCCGGCATGGCGTCCGAAGAAATGGACAACGCCTACCAGATCCCGGGGCGCTACCCCAAGGGTGCTTACCTGCTGGTGTTCGACCCGCTGGACGGCTCGTCCAACATCGACGTCAACGTGTCGGTGGGCACCATCTTCTCGGTACTGCGTTGCCCAACCGAGTACCTGAGCCAGAACGAAACCCTGAACGAAAACGCATTCCTGCAACCAGGCACCCAGCAGGTTGCGGCGGGTTACGCCATCTATGGCCCGCAGACCATGCTGATCCTGACCTTGGGCAACGGCGTAAAAGGCTTCACCCTCGACCGTGAGCTGGGCAGCTTCGTGCTTACCCACGAGAACATCCAGGTGCCTGAAACCACCGCGGAGTTCGCCATCAACATGTCCAACCAGCGCCACTGGGAAGCCCCGGTACAGCGTTATGTGGACGAGCTGCTGGCGGGTGAAACCGGGCCGTTGAAGAAGAACTACAACATGCGCTGGATCGCCTCGATGGTTGCCGACGTGCACCGCATCCTGACCCGTGGCGGCCTGTTCATGTACCCGCGTGATGCCCGCGACCCAAGCAAGCCGGGCAAGCTGCGCCTGATGTACGAAGCCAACCCGATGTCGTTCATCATCGAACAGGCCGGCGGCGCTTCCACCAACGGTTACGACCGCATCCTCGATATTCAGCCAGACAGCCTGCACCAGCGTGTGTCGGTGATCCTCGGCTCGAAGCAAGAGGTCGAGCGCGTAACCGCCTACCACAAGGAGTAAGTCATGCTCGCACCTTGGCAGCCGTTGCTGGAGTGGTGGTTCGGTTGGGGCAGCAATGCCCAGGCCGTGGCTGACGAGAAAAGCGCGCAGTGGTTCGGCAAGCAGCACGATGCCGAGGCGCATGCGCTTTTCGGCGAACTCGTGGAGCAGGCCCTGGCGGGCGGGCTCGACGAGTGGCAGCAAAGCCCGCAGGGCTGGCTGGGGCTGCTGATACTGCTGGACCAGTTGCCACGCATGCTCTACCGCGATACGCCGCGTGCTTTCGAGGGCGATCGCCGTGCCCAGGTGGTGGCCATGCAGGGCTTGCAGAAGGGCTGGGATTACCAGTTGCTGCCTATCCAGCGGGTGTTCGTGCTGCTGGTGCTGGAGCATGCCGAAGTGCTGGACTGGCAGAACCTGTGCGTGGAGCGTTATCAGATGCTGCTGGAAGAGCAGCCTGAGCCCAACCGCCGGCTGTTCGAAGGGTTTCTGGATTACGCCGAGCAGCATCAGCGTGTGATCGAGCGCTTTGGCCGGTTCCCGCACCGCAACCTGGTGCTGGAGCGGCCGAGTACCAGCGAAGAGATGGACTTCCTGCTGGAGCCCGGCTCCCGCTTCTGACCCCCGCCGTCGTAGGAGCGAGCGCAGCTCGCGATGGGGCGCACAGCGCCCCCTTTCCCATAAAAAAACGCCGATATCGCAGGGCCTGCCGCGCAGCCCATCGCGACCTGCGCTCGCGCCCCCCTACCTGGTGCGCACCGCAGCACTGCATCAGGGAACCTGGGACCGTTTTTCCCGTCGAAGGCCACTGCAGGCCACTCGCCTGTGTCCATTGTCAGGAGTGTCCCTCATGTCGTTGCGTTCCCTCGCCCTGTTGTCGCTGTGCGTCGTTCTGGCCGCCTGCAGCAAGATCAACCAGGAAAACTATTCCAGGCTCAAGGCCGGTATGAACAAGGCCGAGGTCGAGCAGTTGCTCGGCACGCCTACCGAGTGCTCCGGCGCGCTGGGCATGAGCAGCTGTACCTGGGGCGACGAGAAGAGTTTCATCAGCGTGCAGTACGCCTCCGACAAAGTGCTGATGTACTCCGGGCAGGGTCTCAAATGAGGCGTCTGTACCTGCTGATCGGTGTCTGCCTGGCCATGTTGCTGGGGGGGTGCGCCGGCTCTGCGCATGATCCGCTGGCGCCCAAGACAGCTGGCAATGTCGACCTCAAGCGTTACCAGGGCAAGTGGTATGAGCTGGCGCGCCTGCCCATGCGCTACCAGGCTGGTTGCGAGCAGTCCGAAGCCCATTACAACCTGAAGCCGGACGGCACCTTTGGCGTACTCAACCGTTGCCGCACGATGGGCGATGAGTGGCTGCGCGCCGAAGGCCATGCCACGGTTCAGGAGCCCGGCCACACCGACAAGCTGTGGGTAGAGTTCGACAACTGGTTCACCAAGCTGGTACCGGGCGTAGCCAAGGGCGACTACTGGATTCTGTACGTAGACGACCGCTATCGCACCGCGATCGTCGGCAGCCCGGACCGCAAATACCTGTGGATTCTGTCACGCACGCAAAGCCTGCCGGCCTGGCAGCGGGAGAGCTTGCTGGCCAAGGCACGCCAGCAGGGTTATGACACCAGCCGGCTGGTCTGGCGCGCTTCCGATCAGCAGATCGTCAAGATGCATTGACGGGGTGGGGCTGCCAGGCAGCCCCGCTGCATTCAACCCAACAGTTCGCGCAACACCTGGGTAAAGGCCTGTGCACTGGCCTCTTCCTGGGCGTGATGGCCCTGGCGCACCACCCACTGGCCGTTGACCATCACGTCCTGTACCTGGCGGTCGCCACCCGCGAACAGCCAGCGGTTGAGAATGGCATCGCCGTTCGCGGTTGCGATGTAAGGGTCGTGCCCATCCAGTACCAGCCAGTCGGCGCGTTTGCCTACCGCCAGTTCGCCAACGGGTTGCCCCAGCGCCTGGGCCCCACCTGCAAGCGCCGCGTCGTACAGTGTGCGGCCCACCATGGGTTGTTCGCGGCCATACAAGCGGTTGCGCCGTTGGTCACGCAGGCGTTGGCCATATTCCAGCCAGCGCAGTTCTTCCACCACGCTCAGTGATACGTGGCTGTCCGAGCCGATACCCAGGCGCCCGCCCTGGGCCAGGTAATCCACCGCCGGGAATATCCCGTCACCCAGGTTGGCTTCGGTGGTCAGGCATAGCCCGGCCACTGCGCCGCTGCGGGCCATGGCGGTGACCTCGTGGGGCTCGGCATGGGTGGCATGTACCAGGCACCAGCGCGGGTCCACCTGCACATGCTCATGCAGCCATTGCAACGGCCGCAGGCCGCTCCAGGCTACGCAGTCGTCCACTTCTTTCTGTTGTTCGGCGATGTGGATATGTACCGGGCAGTGCGGGTCGCTGGCGGCCAGTACATCGGCGATTTGCCCAGGCGTTACTGCCCGCAGCGAATGGAAGCACAGGCCCAGGCGCTGCGCGGGTTGCGCTGCCATCAGCGGGGCCAGCCGCGATTGCAGTTCCAGGTAGTGCCCGGTGGTGTTGATGAAGCGCCGCTGCCCCTCGCTCGGTGCCTGGCCGCCGAAACCTGCGTGGCTGTAAAGCACCGGCAACAAGGTAAGGCCGATACCGCTGTCGGCTGCCGCTGCGCTGATACGCCGGGACAGCTCGGCCGGGTCGTCGTAAGCCTGGCCGGATGGGGCATGGTGCACGTAGTGGAATTCAGCGACCGAGGTATAACCGGCTTTGAGCATTTCGATGTACAACTGGCGCGCGATGACCTGCAATTGCTCGGGGCTGATCTGCCCGACCAGGCGGTACATCAGGTCGCGCCAGGTCCAGAAGCTGTCATTGGGGTTGCCTGCCACTTCCGCCAGGCCTGCCATGGCCCGTTGAAACGCGTGGGAGTGCAGGTTTGGCATGCCGGGCAGCAGCGGCCCCTTCACCTGCTCGGCACCCGCGGGCGATGCCCCAGCCTCGATGCGGGCTATGTGGCCAGTGCTGGCCACCTCGATCAGCACGTCGCGGGCCCAGCCGGTGGGCAGCAGGGCGCGCTCGGCAAAGTAGGTGGACATCGGCAGAAATCCTGTTGTTATTAGCTTGTATATACATATACAGCTGTTTGCCTGCCGGGTAAACTGCGGCAAGCTACCGTTCATTTCTATCGACAAGGATCCACGCCGTGCCGACACCTCCTGTCTCCGCGCTGGTTGCCCAGATGGGCGAGGGCCCGGCGCCGCTGTATGCGCGGGTCAAGCAGATGATCGCCCAGCAGATCGACAATGGCAGCTGGCCGCCGCATCACCGCGTGCCTTCGGAGAGCGAGCTGGTCAACCAACTGGGCTTCAGCCGCATGACCATCAACCGCGCCTTGCGCGAGCTTACCGCCGAGGGCCTGCTGGTGCGCATGCAGGGCGTGGGCACCTTCGTGGCCGAGCCCAAGGGGCGTTCGGCGCTGTTCGAAGTGAACAACATTGCCGACGAAATCGCCGCCCGTGGTCACCAGCACAGCTGCCAGGTGATTACCTTGGCCGAAGAGGCGGCGGGTTCCGAGCGGGCGCTGGCCCTGGACATGCGTGAGGGCCAGCGGGTGTTCCACTCGCTGATCGTGCATTTCGAGAACGGCACGCCGGTGCAGATCGAGGACCGCTACGTCAACGCGGCCATCGCGCCGGACTACCTGAAACAGGACTTCACCCGGCAGACGCCTTACGCCTATTTGTCGCAGGTCGCGCCACTGACCGAGGGCGAGCACGTGGTGGAGGCGATTCTTGCCGAGCCTGAGGAGTGCCGCCTGTTGCAGATCGAGCGTGGCGAACCTTGCCTGCTCATTCGCCGCCGCACCTGGTCGGGTCGGCAGCCGGTCACGGCTGCACGGCTGATTCACCCTGGCTCACGTCATCGCCTGGAAGGGCGATTCAGCAAATGAGCCGCTTGCAGGTGTTGCGCGCACGCGACTACCCCCGCATGCCCTGGAAGAACGGCGGCGGTTTCACCGAAGAAATCGCCCGCGACGATGGCGAGGGCCTGGAGGGGTTTGGCTGGCGGCTGTCGATTGCTGATATCGAGGCGTCCGGTGGTTTTTCTGCCTTCGCCGGTTATCAACGGGTCATCACCGTGCTGCAGGGCGAGGGCATGCGCCTGCTGGTGGACGGGCAGGCCAGCCGACCGCTGTTGCCGTTCGATGCGTTTGCTTTCAACGGCGCCAGCCAGGTGAGTTGCACGCTGCTGGGTGGCGCTATCCGTGACTTCAACCTGATCTATGCCCCGCTGCGGTATCAGGCACGGCTGCAATGGCTGGAGGGCACCACCCGGCTTTACAGCTCGGCGTCTTTGATACTGCTGTTTGCCGCCGCCAGCGTGGTGCAAGTAGCGGTCCCAGGCGCGAACACGCAGCGGTTGGATTTGTACGACTGCTTGCGGCTGGAGCCTGGGGAAGGGTTGCAGGAACTGGAAGTGCAGGGGCGGTGTTGCTTGATCGAGCTCACCGGGCGTGACCACCTTTGCCTACAACCCCCAAGGCAATAATTGGCCCGAAACAAACGCAGGAGCGAGCGCAGCTCGCGATGCGCCGCGCGTGCGGCGCTCGATCTCCCAGGCGCTGCACCTGGAAAGCCGAACACCTCCCAGCCCAATCACATTCGTCGATAAAGCACCGTGAGGCCGCTAGCGTCATCTAGAAATATTGGTTGTCCATGCTTGTACATACAAGTAAAGATGTGTTTGTATACCCGCCATGACACATCTGCCCGCGGACGACCGCAGAGGACCTTCCCGTGACTGACAACAACAAATACCGTGACGTTGAAATCCGTGCCCCCCGTGGCAACAAGCTCACCGCCAAGAGCTGGTTGACCGAAGCACCGCTGCGCATGTTGATGAACAACCTGGACCCGCAAGTGGCAGAAAACCCCAGGGAACTGGTGGTTTACGGCGGCATTGGCCGTGCTGCGCGCAACTGGGCCTGCTACGACAAGATCGTCGAAACCCTCACCCGCCTGGAAGACGACGAAACCTTGCTGGTGCAGTCGGGCAAGCCCGTGGGTGTGTTCAAGACCCACAGCAACGCGCCCCGCGTGCTGATCGCCAACTCCAACCTGGTCCCCCACTGGGCCAATTGGGAACACTTCAACGAGCTGGATGCCAAGGGCCTGGCCATGTACGGCCAGATGACCGCAGGCAGCTGGATCTACATTGGCAGCCAAGGCATCGTCCAAGGTACTTACGAAACCTTCGTCGAAGCAGGCCGCCAGCACTATGGCGGCAGCCTCAAAGGCAAATGGGTGCTTACCGCCGGCCTGGGCGGCATGGGCGGTGCTCAGCCCCTGGCCGCTACGCTGGCCGGCGCCTGCTCGCTGAACATCGAATGCCAGCAGAGCCGTATCGATTTCCGCCTCGAAACCCGCTATGTGGATGAACAGGCCACCGACCTGGACGACGCTCTGGCCCGTATCGCCCGCTATACCGCCGAGGGCAAGGCCATTTCCATCGCCCTGCATGGCAACGCGGCTGAAATTCTGCCCGAGCTGGTGAAGCGCGGCGTACGCCCGGACATGGTAACCGACCAGACCAGCGCCCACGACCCGCTCAACGGTTACCTGCCCGCAGGCTGGAGCTGGGAGCAGTACCGTGACCGCGCCCAGACCGAGCCGGCTGCCGTGGTCAAGGCGGCCAAGCAGTCCATGGCCGTGCATGTGCAGGCGATGCTCGACTTCCAGAAGCAGGGCATTCCCACCTTCGACTACGGTAACAACATTCGCCAGATGGCCAAGGAAGAGGGCGTTGCCAATGCCTTCGACTTCCCGGGCTTCGTCCCGGCCTACATCCGCCCGCTGTTCTGCCGCGGCATCGGCCCGTTCCGCTGGGCCGCGCTGTCTGGCGATGCCCAGGACATCTACAAGACCGATGCCAAGGTCAAGGAACTGATCCCCGACGACGCCCACCTGCACCGCTGGCTGGACATGGCCCGCGAGCGCATCAGCTTCCAGGGCCTGCCAGCCCGCATTTGCTGGGTGGGCCTGGGCCTGCGCGCCAAGCTGGGCCTGGCGTTCAACGAAATGGTCCGCAGCGGCGAGTTGTCGGCGCCCATCGTGATTGGCCGCGATCACCTGGATTCCGGCTCGGTAGCCAGCCCCAACCGCGAAACCGAAGCCATGCGCGACGGTTCCGATGCCGTTTCCGACTGGCCGCTGCTCAACGCCCTGCTCAATACGGCCAGCGGTGCCACCTGGGTATCGCTGCACCACGGGGGCGGTGTTGGCATGGGCTTCTCCCAGCACTCCGGCATGGTCATCGTGTGCGACGGCACCGATGAAGCCGCCGCCCGCATCGCCCGGGTGCTGGCCAACGACCCTGGCACCGGCGTAATGCGCCATGCCGATGCTGGCTACGACATCGCCATCGACTGCGCCCGCGAGCAAGGCCTGGACCTACCGATGATCACCGGCTGACCGCCACGCTTTGGCTCCCACCCTTCGCGGGTGATACTGAACAACAAGAAGGGGCACGCCGGCGCCGACAGACACGCCCGCCATGCCCCGCGACTGGAGTAGCAACGTGACCCAACTTACCCTCAAACCCGGCGCCCTGACCCTTGCCCAGCTGCGTGCCATTCATGACGCGCCCGTACGCCTGCAGCTCGACCCGGGGGCTGCAGCCGGCATCGACGCAAGCGTGGCCTGTGTCGAACAGATCATTGCCGAAGACCGCACCGCTTATGGCATCAACACAGGTTTCGGCCTGCTGGCGTCCACCCGCATCGCCAGCCACGACCTGGAAAACCTGCAGCGCTCGCTGGTGCTGTCCCATGCCGCCGGGGTCGGCGCACCGCTGGACGATGCCCTGGTGCGGCTGATCATGGTACTGAAGATCAACAGCCTCAGCCGCGGCTTCTCGGGTATTCGCCGCAAGGTCATCGATGCGCTGATCGCCCTGGTGAACGCCGAGGTGTACCCCCACATTCCGCTGAAGGGTTCGGTAGGTGCTTCCGGTGACCTGGCGCCATTGGCGCACATGTCGCTGGTGCTGCTGGGCGAGGGCAAGGCCCGTCACCGCGGCCAGTGGTTACCCGCAACCGAAGCGCTGGCCGTTGCCGGCCTTGAGCCCCTGACCCTGGCGGCCAAAGAGGGCCTGGCCCTGCTGAACGGTACCCAGGCCTCCACCGCCTATGCCCTGCGTGGCCTGTTCCATGGCGAAGACCTGTATGCGGCTGGCATCGCCTGTGGTGCCCTGAGCGTCGAGGCTGCGCTGGGTTCGCGCTCGCCGTTCGACGCCCGTATTCATGAAGTGCGCGGCCAGCGCGGGCAGATCGATACAGCAGCCTGCTTCCGCGACCTGCTGGGCGAAGCCAGCGAGGTTTCGCTGTCGCACAAAAACTGCGACAAGGTCCAGGACCCTTACTCGCTGCGATGCCAACCGCAGGTCATGGGAGCCTGCCTTACCCAGCTGCGCCAGGCCGCCGAGGTGCTGGGAGTCGAGGCCAACGCCGTGTCGGACAACCCGCTGGTGTTCGCCGCCGAAGGCGACGTGGTTTCCGGGGGTAACTTCCACGCAGAGCCGGTCGCCATGGCCGCCGACAACCTGGCCCTGGCCATTGCCGAAATTGGCTCGCTCAGCGAACGCCGCATCTCGCTGATGATGGACAAGCACATGTCCCAGCTGCCGCCGTTCCTGGTGGAAAACGGCGGGGTCAACTCGGGCTTCATGATCGCCCAGGTGACCGCAGCGGCACTGGCCAGCGAAAACAAGGCGCTGTCGCACCCGCACAGTGTCGACAGCCTGCCGACGTCTGCCAACCAGGAAGACCACGTGTCCATGGCCCCGGCAGCCGGCAAGCGCCTGTGGGAGATGGCCGAAAACACCCGTGGGGTGCTGGCGATCGAGTGGCTGGGCGCGTGCCAGGGGCTGGACCTGCGCAAGGGCCTGAAGACCTCGGCCAAGCTGGAGCAGGCCCGCCAGGCGCTGCGCAGCGAAGTACCGCACTATGACCGTGACCGTTTCTTCGCACCGGACATCGAAAAGGCTGTGGAACTGTTGGCCAAAGGCAGCCTGACCGGTTTGCTGCCGGCGGGGGTACTGCCCAGCCTGTAATGCCTGAGGGGCTGCGCAGCAGCCCCGTGCCCTCACGACCACAAAAACAATTCAAGGACGTGACATGCAACACGCTCAAGGTCTCAAGCGCGGGCTCAGTGCCCGCCACATCCGTTTCATGGCATTGGGTTCCGCCATCGGTACCGGCCTGTTCTACGGCTCCGCTTCTGCCATCCAGATGGCCGGCCCTGCCGTGCTGCTGGCCTACCTGATCGGCGGCGCAGCGGTGTTCATGGTCATGCGCGCCCTGGGTGAAATGGCCGTGCACAACCCCGTGGCCGGTTCCTTCGGCCACTACGCCAGCACGTACCTGGGGCCCATGGCGGGCTTCATCCTCGGCTGGACCTACGCTTTCGAGATGGTCATCGTGGCCATCGCCGACGTGACCGCCTTCGGTATCTACATGGGCTTCTGGTTCCCGGAAGTAGCCCGCTGGATCTGGGTGCTGGGCATCGTCTTCCTGATCGGCGGCCTGAACCTGTGCAACGTCAAGGTCTTCGGCGAGATGGAGTTCTGGCTGTCGTTGCTCAAGGTCGGCGCCATCATCGCCATGATCCTGGCAGGCCTGGGCATCATGGCGTTCGGCTTCAGCCAAGTGGGTAGTGGCCATGCGGTTGGCCTCGGCAACCTGTTCGACCATGGCGGCTTCATGCCCAATGGCGTAGGGGGCCTGATCGCTTCTTTCGCGGTGGTGATGTTCGCGTTTGGCGGCATCGAGATCATCGGCGTGACCGCAGGCGAGGCCAAGGACCCGCAGCGTGTGATCCCCAAGGCGATCAACGCGGTGCCGCTGCGCATCCTGCTGTTCTACGTGCTTACCCTGTTCGTGCTGATGTGCCTGTACCCCTGGCCGCAAATCGGTAGCCAGGGCAGCCCCTTCGTGCAGATCTTCAGCAACCTGGGGATCGGCTCTGCAGCAGCGGTGCTGAACATCGTGGTGATCTCGGCGGCGGTGTCTGCCATCAACAGCGATATCTTCGGCGCGGGCCGCATGATGTATGGGCTGGCCCAGCAAGGCCATGCACCACGCGGGTTCAGCCACCTGTCCCGGCACGGAGTACCCTGGATGACCGTAGTGGTGATGGGCGCTGCGCTGCTGATCGGCGTGCTGCTGAATTACCTGATCCCGGAAAACGTGTTCCTGCTGATTGCTTCCATCGCGACCTTCGCCACGGTGTGGGTCTGGCTGATGATCCTGGTGACCCAGGTTGCCATGCGCCGGCGCATGAGCCGTGAGCAGATGGCCCAGCTCAAGTTCCCCGTTCCGTTCTGGCCCTACGGCCCGGCCATGGCGATCGCGTTCATGGTGTTCATCTTCGGTGTGCTTGGCTACTTCCCCGACACCCAGGCGGCATTGCTGGTCGGGCTGGTGTGGCTGGTGTTCCTGGTGGCGTCCTACCTGCTGTGGTGCAAGCCGCGCGCCGGGCAGGGCATGCCGGTTGCGGAACGTGCCGAACTGCACCGTTAGCAAAGGAGACTGTACATGAGAACCCTCTGGCAGCACTGCCACGTGGCAACCATGGTCGACGGCCATTATTCGGCGATCGAAGACGCAGCCATCGTCACTTGTGATGGGCTTGTGGAATGGGTGGGCCCCAAGGCCGAGCTGCCCGCGCCCATGCCCGAGCGCACGGTGGACCTGGGCGGTGCCTGGGTGACGCCTGGGCTTATCGACTGCCATACCCATGCCGTGTTTGGCGGTAACCGCAGTGGCGAGTTCGAGCAGCGTCTCAAGGGCGTGAGTTACGCTGAAATTGCCGCCCAGGGCGGGGGGATCGCCAGTACGGTGCGGGCCACCCGGGCGGCCAGTGAAGAGGCGCTGTTCGCCAGCGCCCGTCAGCGGGTCATGGCCCTGATGCGCGACGGCGTGACCACCCTGGAAGTGAAGTCCGGTTACGGCCTTGACCTTGCCAGCGAGCGCAAGATGCTGCGCGTGGCCAGGCGCCTGGGGCAGGCGTTGCCGCTGACCGTGCGCGCTACCTGCCTGGCCGCACACGCACTGCCGCCCGAGTACAGTGGCAGGCCTGATGATTACATCACGCACATCTGCGAGCACATGCTGCCGGCGTTGGCTGCCGAAGGCCTGGTGGATGCGGTGGACGCCTTCTGTGAACACCTGGCGTTCTCGCCCGCCCAGGTAGAGCGCGTGTTCATCGCGGCGCGCGAACTGGGCTTGCCGGTCAAACTGCATGCCGAGCAGCTCTCATCGTTGCACGGCTCCAGCCTGGCAGCCCGCTACCAGGCGCTGTCGGCCGATCACCTGGAGTTCATGTCCGAAGAGGACGCCATCGCCATGGCGGCCGCCGGAACGGTCGCAGTGTTGCTACCCGGGGCCTTCTACTTCCTGCGGGAAACCCAGTTGCCGCCGATGGCTGCATTGCGCCGCCACGGTGTGAAGATGGCCCTGGCCACCGACCTGAACCCGGGTACTTCGCCCGGGTTGTCACTGCGCCTGATGCTGAACATGGGCTGCACCTGCTTTGGCCTCACACCTGAAGAGGCCCTGGCCGGTGTCACCGTGCACGCCGCCACCGCGCTGGGCCTTGGCCACAGCCATGGCACGTTGCAAGCGGGCAAGGTGGCCGACTTCGTTGCTTGGCACATCGAACGCCCCGCCGACCTAGCCTACTGGCTGGGCGGCGACCTGCCCAAGCGCATCGTGCGCAGCGGGCAAGAAATCACCCACTGAGCGAGGCCCCATGGAACAGGTACTGAGTTTTCACCAAGGCCGCCTGCCGCTGCTGATCAGCATGCCCCATGCCGGCCTGCGCCTGAGCAGCGCGGTGCGCGACGGACTGATCGATGCAGCGCAAGGCTTGCCGGACACCGACTGGCATATCCCCAGGCTGTACGGCTTTGCCCAGGAAATGGGCGCCAGTGTGCTGGCGGCGGAGTACTCACGCTTCGTTATCGACTTGAACCGCCCGCAGGATGACAAACCGTTGTACGCCGGGGCTACCACTGGCCTGTTCCCCGCGACGCTGTTCGACGGCCAGCCCCTGTTCAAGGACGGGCTGGCACCTACCGCCGAGCAACGCCAACAGTACCTTGGGCAGATCTGGCAGGCGTACCACGGCACCTTGCAGCGCGAGCTTGAGCGCCTGCGCGTGCAGTTTGGCTACGCCCTGTTGTGGGATGCTCACTCGATCCGCTCGTGCATCCCCCATCTGTTCGATGGCACGCTGCCGGATTTCAACCTCGGCACCTTCAATGGCGCCAGTTGCGATGCCACCCTTGCGCAACAGCTGGAAGCGGTGTGTGCACAAGCCCAAGGCTACAGCCATGTGCTCAATGGCCGCTTCAAGGGCGGGCATATCACCCGTCACTATGGTGACCCGGCCGGGCATATCCATGCGGTACAGCTGGAGCTTGCGCAAAGCACCTACATGCAGGAGCACGCGCCTTTCGACTACCGCGAGGACCTGGCCCAGCCCACCCAACACGTGCTGCGTGACCTGTTGCAGGCCATGCTGGACTGGGGCCGTGCGCGGTACGGGCGCTAGCCGCGCCGCGCTTTCTAGGCTGCCCCACAAAAATGGGAGAGGTGTCCAACTTTTGTGGGGCAGCCCATTCTGTGGGAG